>DATEXA010000111.1:0-18358 GCA_035257465.1 Pyrinomonadaceae bacterium
CTCCCCCTCGCCCCGTCTCCCCATCTCCTCATCTCTCCGTTCCCCTTCCGACCTTCGCGTTCTGCTCTGGGACATCGATGGCACCTTGATCCGATCGATTAAGACGGGTGCTTACAAGGACTACACGATACCTGTTCTTGAGGAGGTTTTTGGTACCTCTGGTCGACTTGCCGGAATGCGCGTGTCAGGAATGACGGATTTGCAGATCATCGTTGAGGCGTTGAGGGAAGAAGGTTTTACTCATGACGACGTTCGGGAAAGAATTCATGATCTGAGCGAGCGATTAACCGCCGAAGCAAAAAGGATCACCGGAAATGGTGAGCCATTTTTCGAACTGCTTCCAGGCGTGACACAAACCCTTCAAGCCCTCGACGATCATCCCCGCTACCATTCAGCGCTACTGACTGGCAACATCGAACCGATGGCGTATCTAAAGATGGAACTTGTCGGACTCGATCATTTCTTCAAACTGCCGGGCGCTTTCGGCGAAGAGTCTCATGAGCGTCGCGATCTTCCCGAACGTGCTGCCGGACGTATCAACAAGCACTTCCAACTTGATCTTTCGCCAGACCAGTTCGTCGTTATTGGCGACACGCCGAACGACATCGACTGCGCAAAACATTTTGGAGCCCGGTCTGTGGTCGTGGGTACTGGTCGTTTCTATTCGACTGAAGAATTGCTGGCGTGCGAACCTGATGCGTGGCTGAAAGATCTGTCAGATACCGAGCTAGTAATCAAGACGCTCGACTCTCTTTAACTCTCTGCTTGTTTCACTATCAACTACTCGATTGCCTCTAACAACACCTCGCTAAATCTTCTCGCGATGTCCACAATCATTGCCGCCTTATCGTGGCCATTGATAATCATTCGAGCGTTCTCGAAGTCCGCCGCACCATCCTTGATGAAATTGCTGAGCTTCTTTCCGGTGAACCAGCCGTCAATCATTTCCCTGAATCGCAATTTGATAAGCAAGAGCCGGATCCTTTGCCTTATCGGGATCCGCAATTAGATCAACGCCCGTGAGGTTTTTGCCTTGGTGTAGTTTCTACGACCGGTAATTTGGACGTAGCCGCGGCCATGGAACAAAGCGCCATCGCCTTCTTTAGTGTTGCCGAGAATCTTGCCCACCTTTGTTTGTGGACCATAGATCCCGTTGAAACGCGCAGCCGTTCCGATTCATCGATTGGTCTGAGAGTATGGGCCGTTTCCCATTTGAAAGTCCCAAGACAGTATGCAAGTTGGCGACGATCGGTCTCGGTCTCACCAAACCGGGCATCATTTTCGATTTGTGCAAGGATGAACTCGAGTGCATCAACCAGGTTTTGTGTTAGTGGACCAAAGCGTGACCGGTAGGCTTCGAAGAATTTCTTGCGGTCGAACTTGAACATTTGAGGTCTCTATTTCTAGTTTTGGATGTGAGCGAGGTGTGACGGACGATATTACAGTTGCGCGTGAGGGTCAAACTATTGCTGATTGCTAACTGCTGATTGTTGTTATTTGGCGGTTGATTTAGACCTCATAAGATTTGAACCAACAATCAACAATCCGCAATCAGCAATCCTAATTCTTAAATCCTATGAAACCCTTTCAAGATGTCACGCGTCTTGAGTCGCAGGATCACTGGTCTTCCATGTGGGCAGGTGGTTGGCGAGGAGGTTTGTAAGAGACGATCAATCAACCAGCGCATTTTTTCTGGCGCGAGCGGCATGTTCACTTTTATTGCCGCGTGACAAGCAAGTGAAGCTGCTATCTCATCACGCAGCGTTTCACGAGCCGATCCTTTCTTTTCTGCGTCGACAGTTTCCAGCAACTCGTAAAGCATGTTTCGTGCTTCGCTCGCAGGTAGGTCCGCAGGTGTCGCTTTGATTGCGACAGTTCGGCCTGACAACCTCATGAGATCAAATCCGTATTTCTCCAACTCGGGCGCTAGTTGATCGAACACCGCAGCCTGGGCGGGTGTCAGATCAAAAGTCTCCGGAACAAGTAACTGCTGTGAATCAGTCCGACGCTCAGCTTCCAGTGCCCGATACTTGTCAAAGAGAACTCGCTCATGAGCAACATGCTGGTCAATAAGCAACAACCCCTCATCGTCAGTGGCGATGATGAAGCTCTCTTCGAGCTGGCCCAGCGGACGAATGTTTGGCGATAACGACTCTGGCGTTACGGGACGAGCAATCTTCTCTGCAGAATTCAGCGGTGGCAACACCGATCCCTTAATTGCAGCAGACGGAAATTCGTTGCGAAGATCTGCTTCGGTTTCTGACTCTTCCGCCCCCACTGTAGCTATCGGGCCCGGGATTGAAGGAGTAAAGGTCACCTCCTCCTCCAAAGCTTCTTCAACCGACGACATCAGTGAGAAGAAATCAATCCGCGACTGTGGAGAAGCGGTTGACTCGGCTGCAGGCAAAGGCCCTGAAACGGGAAAAGGAGTCGAAACCTTTGTGGCGTCGGTTGACGGCGCGACTGCCATTGGCGTCGTGGTCCCATCTCCCTGGTTCAATGCCACCCTCTCGTTGCCTGTCCCGGCGCCAGCCACCGCACTTGCTGTGGCCTCCTCGCGCACAAAGCCCGCAGCAGCCAACGCCATCCTTACCGATTCACGCACGGCATCAGCTACCGCAGCAGAACGACGAAACCGTACTTCAGTTTTTGCCGGGTGCACATTGACGTCGACTTCCTCGAGCGGTGTCTCGATAAACAGCAATGCCGCCGGATACACACCGTGCGGCAAGATCGATCGATATCCTTCCGACAATGCCCGACCAATCATTCGATCGCGCACGAATCTCCGATTGACAAACAGATACTGTGAATCTCGGGACGTACGGCGATCCCTTGGCGCTGAAACGTAGCCAAGAACGCGGGCGACCTGGCCATGTCCACCATTAACCTCGAGCAGATTGTCGAGAAACTCTTCACCAAAGATTTGATATGCCCGTTCCCGAAGATCCTTCGCTGCCGTTGCCCTGATCACTTCCCTGCCATTGTTCGTAAACGTGAAAGCAATCTCAGGATGAGCGAGCGCGTAATGAGTGATCAGATTAGTCAGGTGAAAGGTTTCAGTGGCTTCCGATCGTAAAAACTTTCGACGTGCAGGAACATTGAAGAACAAGTCTCGGATGGTGATGGTCGTGCCACGTGGGTGTGCAGCATCTTTAACGTCACGCATACGTCCACCCTCGATGATGACTCTCGTCGCAGCGCTTGAGTCTTCAGTGCTCGTTGTCAACTCGACCTTTGCCACGGAAGCTATCGATGCTAGCGCTTCGCCACGGAATCCGAGAGTCGCGATAGCAGCCAGGTCATCAGTCCCGGAGATCTTTGATGTCGCATGGCGTTCGAAAGCCAGGACGGCGTCGTCACGAACCATTCCTTCGCCGTCGTCAGCGACTTTGAGTAGACGCCGGCCGCCTGCTTCAACCTCAATACTGATTCGACTCGCTCCAGCATCTATACTGTTTTCGACAAGTTCCTTCGCAACAGAGGCAGGACGCTCCACAACCTCACCGGCTGCTATTTGATTTGCTACGTGGTCTGCGAGGACGCGGATTTTGGACATGTTGGTTTGGACTTTGGTTTTCGGTCTTTGGTCTTTGATTTGGCTTGAGTCGTAACTTTACTTAAAGGTGAGGAGTCAAAGGCGGAAGGCCCAAGACCCAAGTCCAAAACGCTCTAAAGCTTCACCACCTGATGCTCATTCGATCCCAAGTTTATCGCGTTATATATCCACTCGATCACGTAGGTGCCGTGGCGGGCCAGCAGCGAAGTGATATTGATGTGGCGTTCCTGTAAGTCTTTATTGGGATACAGCTGATCAAATACGCGTTGGAGTTGGCGATGAGCCGCCTCGTCTCGCGTCATCTGTGCACGCACAAAACGACTTCGTAAGCCTTCGAGTTGATAGTTAATCTTTTTTCGACCAGTGTCGAGTGCCGTCGCCAGAGTCGGATCGATCGACTCCAATTCCTTTCGTAAACGATCGAGCTCGTCATTTACATTCTGCTCTGTTTGCACAAAGCGCTTCGCTGTGCTGGCGCCCAGGTGCTCTTCGACGACTCTCCTGATCACCGGGTCAATGCCTTCGAAAAAATCCTCCAGCGCGAGGTCATATCGCTCCAGCACTCGTCCAGCATGACGTTCGATCATCGTCAAGCTGGCACGCGGGAGGATAGGCGTCGCCGGTCGGCCCAACACTCTGTACGCTTCGGCAGTCTGTGCGAAGTAAGCAATCTCCGCCGCGCCGCCGTAATACGCGATTGTGGGCAATAGATAGTCCTGAACAACCGCACGCAAGGTCACGTTGGGACTAAACATCTCAGGATTGTCGAGTGCTAGTTGTGCCAACTCCGCTGTCGTGTACTCCGTTGCGCCTTCCTTTGCTCTGTACTTACCACTCTCCGTTCTTGTGACCGCGTGCCGAGCGCCAGTTTCGTCACGCAGGAAAAGTGGAAACGAGTTAGCTGTGGCCATTACCTGGGCGTGGTAACCAGCCTCCTCAAGCTCACGGCTTCGTTGTTCGATAGCTAAAGCAATGTCCGGAGCCTGACGCGCCGCTGCCGAATAAATTGGCGCCGCTAGTTTCTTCAAGTCAGCATCGAGCGGATCCAGAAAGATCAAACCGTGACTACCAAGTAAGGTAGTCATCATAGTGGCAAAGGAATCGACAAATCCTTTGCCCGGTTGCCAGGCTTTGAGAACCAGCGCCTTCATGTCGTCGGAAAACTCAGAGTGGGGCAGGAGCTCAAACAGTCCGTCCACGACAGACTCAATAGATTCATCTGTGACTACTTGCCCGACCGGCTGACCTTCACGATGTATAGCCGAAGTGACTTCGACACTCTCCAATTGGCAGTCGCGACTGATGAACTCCGCTTTTGCAACCTCGGCGAAGTCGTGATCTTCAGCTGCGATCCAAAACACGGGTACCGCTTTCGTGTTCCGCTGTCGCAAACATCCCGCGAGTTTCACGGCCGACAGTGCTTTGTAGATCGTGTAGAGCGGCCCTGTGAACAAGCCCGCTTGCTGTCCTGAGACAACTGCGATGCAGTCCGGGTCGCGCAGTAATTGAAGGTTTTTAAGAGTCTCTTCACCCGCACCCCAACGTCGATTACATGCTTCAAGGGCGTCGCAGACCTTTGCTCGATCAACTTCGTAAGCAGCGAGTACTTCGGGAACTCTTTGCGGTAACTCGTGATGGAAACGAACAGCCGATGGATAGAACTTTCGCAGCGCGAGTGGATCTTCGAGGTAGTCCAGGAACAAACGACTTTGATGGGGGATACGCTCGAAAGAAATCGTCTCGACGCGCAAACCTGACTCTTCAGGGGTGCTGTAACAAGCGGGTTCGGCTGTACTCAAGTGGTGTTAGCTCCTGGCGGACATTCTACGCAGGATGTCAGAAATGCGGAAATGCGGAATCGGGACTGGCGTGCAAAGCAGTGTCATGAACTGCATTCAACAGTAGCGCAATCTCCTCGCGCTGCCGCTGGTCCGGAGTGTGAAGCGGCGCGCGTACTGTCCCGCCGTTATATCCCGCAAGCTCCATGGCAGCTTTCAGTCCGCCGATTCCAAAGCGAGTGGTCACTGCGGCCGCAAATGGGGTCAGGTTCGATTGCAGGGCTTCAACAATTTCAAGCTCACCCATCTTGAATAGCCGAAATAACTCAACGCAGATTTCCGGCACAGCACATCCAACTGCCAGAATCCCACCAGTCGCTCCAGCTTTGAGTGCATCGAGCAGCACTGTTCCGTTACCCGTCATCACCGCAAACTCGCGTGGGCACATCTTCACGCTCTCACTGAAACCCGCAATATCGTTTGAACTGTCTTTGACTCCAATGATGTTCGGATGTTCACAGAGGCGAGCAATTGTTTCAGGTTCAATCTTGATGCCAGTTAGAGCCGGCATGCTGTAGAGCAGCACGGGTACTTTTGCAGCGTCGGCGACGGCGGTGTAGTAATTGAGCAGTGTCTGCTGAGTGATAGCCGAACGATAGAAGTGTGGAGTTATCACCAGAACAGCATCCGCGCCCGACTGAACAGCAGTACTAACTTCGTCAATCGTGCCGACTGTGCTTTGTTGCCCTGCGCCAACGATGCAAGCGAACTCTGAAGCGATTTCCGCGCGACCCGCTTCAATCACTTGCCGGTACTCACGTTCGTTCAGATGAACGCGTTCTCCGGTCGAGCCTAGAAAAACAACACCGGTTATTCCAGTCGCGCACCATCGGGAGAGGTTCAGGCGAAGACCGTTGAAATCTATATTTCCCGTGCCGGTGAATGGAGTTGTTGCTGGTAGAAGTATGCCGTGTAAGTTTTGAGAGAGAGTGTTAGTCAAGATGGTCGGATTATAGAGAGACGATTACTTGCTAGCAACGAGGCACTGCAGACTCTCTGCGCTCCTCTGCGTGCTCTGCGTCTCGGCGTTGATATGTGCCCGGATCTTTACCGCGGAGGCGCAGAGAACGCAGAGTCAACGCAGAGAAGACCCCCTTCAAAACGCAATTCCGAGATAGGGGCTGCACACGAATCCGACGAGGATTTTCCACTTCGCTACTCTCGAAAAGATAAAAAGCACCAAGGTCCAACGTTGTGAGATTCATCTTGGCAACGTCCCGAGACATAGAGTGGAAGGAAACGGTCTCGTACCGACCTTCCGCGTAAAAGCGCACGAGACTACCTGTCCGGTCTCGGAACGGTTCGACTTCGACTCTGCCAAAACCTAAAGACTGCCGTTCATCAACTGGTGGTCCGCCAAGATTTCGATTCGGATCAAGGTCGGAGGAAATAGTGAGCTGAAGTGAGACGCGTCGATGCAGCGTGTTGAAGAAAAGATAATCTGAAAAGTAATTCATCGATCCGATCGGCCCTGTCGTTCCCTGTCCTCCACCCTTCGCTGAGAGACTGTTTATGCTGTCTGTGAGAAACGGAAATCGAGAAAGCTGGACCAGGCCGAAGAAGCGGGCTCCCTTTCCCGGCTCATACTCGACACCACTACCGACATAGCGCTTCTTATCTTTCGGGATTGTTCCCTTAACACGCGAATGAAACTCTGTCTCGGCATCCTTCTCCTGTTCGTGAGCTGTAACTATGCCTTCGCCGCTGGCCGTTGCGGGTGCGAACTCCGGTGTTTTGTTGCTGCTCGCCGGCGACTGTTCTTCTTCCGGTTGTGCCGTCGCTTGCACAATAAACGCAAAGACAAAAAGCAGCAGTGTGCAAATGATGTAGAAAGGTTTCACGAAACCACAATTCAGGCTTTGCTTAACTGTCCTTTCTTTGACCACCCTCATCCTCGACGTTCTG
The DNA here is from genome assembly GCA_035257465.1 of Pyrinomonadaceae bacterium. Taxonomy (GTDB): domain Bacteria; phylum Acidobacteriota; class Blastocatellia; order Pyrinomonadales; family Pyrinomonadaceae; genus PSRF01. The sequence continues at coordinate 7,303 of DATEXA010000111.1, forward strand.
GGTGTCGGACTTTTTGCGTAGAAGATTCTTGAGACCAAACAGGGACTCGAGTGCGTCCTGCCAAAACGGTGCACCAACGCTCAAAAGCATTACCATGATCGCGAAGCCGCCCAGTACTTTGAGTCCGTGTGCGAATCGATTTGGAAACGCCACGCCATCCCACACACCTTTACCAGCCAAAAAATCGTAAACCTGCATCGGCGTCAGCGGTTTGAAACCAAGACCCGGAGCCTCATCCAGTGCTGTTTGTAGTTGCGTGAGTTCAGCTTTCAAAGCCTCAGCGTCATTTGCGGTAGCGAGGTCTGCGCTCCTCTGCACTTTGAGTTGTTGCTGAACGAGATCGCGTTTTTGCAGTACAGCATTTCGCATCACGTCGCTGTTCGAGATGTTGTGATAGACCTGAAAGAAGTTTGCATTCAGAAGTATCACAACGAGGATGGAGATGCAGATCGCAATAGTCTTCATGTGCCGGGTATAGCGTTCTTCAAAACCCTGCATGACGGTGTCGAACCACTTCCCAGCCTCCTGGGCGACCTGTTGCGACTCGACCTTCTCCAGAATCTTTACCAGGTCTGCCTTAGATATCGATTCGACAACCGGTCTCCGAAAAATTAGAGAGACCCGGCCGATCTTCTTGAACTCTCCTTTGATCTTTTCAACCAGCTCGGCGGGCGCTTTTGAACCTAGCGCTTGAGTATCGACATATTCAAATAAATCATCGAGCGAGCCGATGATTGATCTCGATTTGATCTTCAGAAACTTCTTAACTAGAGACTGGATTGATTGAACTATCAAACTGAGGACTAACAAGACGATCACCATCGCGATTATGGTGTCGACGGCTTTGAGGTCAGTCATGCTGAATTCTCCTTGAAGGGCCGGATTTGCCGGCTATGAGTGGAATCAGGTTAGATAGTCGCGCGAAACTGCGCGGGCGTGTTTCGCCTGGAAGACCGGGCGGAAACAAACCCGCAGGTCGGGCTGAGTTTAGAAAACGAAGCGAGGTAATGAGAACGAGACAAAACTAATCGGTGACAGAGTCTTATCAATTAAACAACTAATTGACTTTCCTACACAACGAGAATATCGTCCCGACGAACTTTGATTTCTGCAGTTCACTCACCTCGCGTTCACCTGGTTGCATTTTCGACTTAGTCTTGCGGACTAATCGTCGTCCACGACAGTCAGACTTCTTCGCTACCTCATTCTTAGCTCGGCGAGAGAACAACAATGACCACGCTAAACAGAGAGGAACGAATATTAGGAACACCATTCTCGTCGGGGGGAAGGTGACAGCGTCTTGTCCGGCACTGGCAACGCTAAACTGGATTCTGGTCAATGTCGGTTAGATCTTTCTGGCGACGTACATCACTGAACTCTGGGCTACGAGACTTTCACAACTCACAGGAGTTTTCCGATGACTGATCCTTCTCCTCAGGCAATCCATAAACAAGAAGTCCGATTTGCTGTCGTCATGTACGGTGGCGTTTCCCTGGCAATCTATATCAACGGCGTGGCCCAGGAGCTTTTGCGATTAGTGCGTTCGACCGCGCCCAACACGTCCGGGAAACCGTTCACCGGCACTGAGAACGTTTACCGTGAAGTGAGCTACCTACTCGCGGATGAAGAGAATGGAAAGGCGAATGTTGAGGCCTCGGTGCCACCAACCCGTTTCGTAGTCGACATTCTCTCCGGTACTTCTGCCGGCGGCATTAACGGGATCTTCCTTGCCAAAGCACTTGTAAACGGACAGGACATGGACAAGCTACAAGATCTCTGGATAAAGGAAGGAGACATTGAAACTCTCATCAACGACAAACGTTCCATCGAGAAGCCTCTGAAGCTGCAAGACCCGCCAGTCTCCCTTCTGAACAGCGAACGCATGTACTACGAGTTACTCAAGGCTTTCAATGAGATGGACAAAACTACTCCAAATCGTGATGAGCAAGCTGAATCACCTTACGTTGATGAGCTCGATCTGTTCGTTACGTCAACGGACCTTCAAGGTGTTGTTTTGCCGATGAGTCTGTCTGACAGCTTCGTCTATGAAAAGCGCCATCGAAACGTGATGCACTTTCTCTATTCGGAACCCAGCGTCAGTGGTGAACCGACACGCAACGACTTCCATCGAAAATTCAATCCGTTCCTGGCTTATGCAGCTCGGTGCACGTCGTCATTTCCTTTCGCGTTCGAGCCAATGGCGCTCAGCGACATCGATTCACTGTTGAAAAAGCTTGTAGGTTACCAGGACAACGACGACTGGAAATCAACGAGCCCGGACTGGTATCGCTTCTATCATGACTACCGGCAGCCTAAGGACATTCCTTCGGTTCCTTTTCCTGATCGTCCCTTTGGAGATGGCGGTTATCTCGATAACAAACCGTTTACCTACGCCACAGAGACCGTAATGAGTCGAACCGCAAGTGTCCCGGTAGATCGAAAACTGATTTTCATCGAGCCATCACCGGAACATCCGGAAGACGACGTGGATCTCGGTGGCAAACCCGATGCGATCGATAACGTTATGTCGGCGCTTCTCTCGTTGCCGCGCTACGAGACAATTCGCGAAGACCTACAACGCATTAATGACCGTAATCGTTTGATCGATCGCGTCAACGCAATCACGAGCGGTGTCGATAGGGACGAAAATGAAGTTAACCAAGCCTTGCAGGACTTGTTTGGTGACGACGTCGAGAGATGGAAACGTCTTGGCGCACTCGTGACGCCATATCTTTCGGAGGAATTGTGGGCGCGGGATCGACTCTCGGACAAAGAGCAGGGAGATCTTGATCTATCGGACGTCATCAAGCGTAAAGGCCGTGCCTACGCTGCCTATATTCGTCTTCGAGTATCGGCTGTGACAGATGAGTTGGCGAAACTGATAACTCGCGTAGCTGGTTTCGATGAAAACTCGGAATACTCGATCATTATTCGAAGTATGGTTCGCGCATGGCGCGTCGAAAAGTACATCGAGCATCGCAGTGCTCCGGATGACAAAACTCCCACCGTAAATAGATTCCTTTTTGAGTTTGATCTCGGGTACCCGATCCGGCGGATAAATTACCTACGTAACAAAGTGGATGCGTTGTTTCGATTTGAAAGCGATGCGACCACTGTCATCAGGATCCAGGCGCAAAAGTTTAATGTGAGTTTTGACGAACTTGAAAGTGATCCCAGACTAAAGACACCGTTTTGCGAACAGGTCCTGGATTACAAATCAGACTTGAACGACCTTTTTATCCTGCTCCGAAAATCAGGTCGTTCTCTTAGAGGGCGACACTCAGCCGATAAAGCCATGGCCGGGGATTTAGCTGTAAAGGTAAGTCCGCTCAACGAACAGATTTCAGAACTAATGCAGAAGATTTCGGCAGCGATTGATGCCGAGACACCTCAGGGCCTGCCAAAGCCTACAGTACTTGATTACTTCCTCGGCAAACGTGAGACAGGGGAGGACGAGGAATTCAACCGTTCTTACAAGGCTGCTTCACCCGAAGAGCTTTGCATAATTCGCGCTCAGAAGTTCCTGGATAAGAACCAGCACATCACTGACGGTCTTAATGATGTGGCGACTTCGCTGAGCGCTGCAGTAACCGCTGTGAAGGATGAAGCTGAGCAACGCATTATCGGGTTATTTACCGCAACCAGCACGCAGGCATTGGATCCAGATCGAAAGGTTGACATTATTAAATGGATCGCGAAGTACTGCGTGGGCCACTACTACGACCGCTATGAGGATTACGATCTTCTAACTTATCCAATCTTGTACGACACAGACGTCGGTGAAGCGGACGTCATCGATGTCATTCGAGTCAGCCCTGAAGATGCAAAGCAACTGATCGACGAACGCACGTCGGGTTGTCATAAACTTGCGGGCACAGCTCTGGGACACTTCGGCGCCTTTCTCCAGGAAAGCTGGCGTGAAAACGACATCCTTTGGGGACGTCTCGACGGAGCGGAAAGAATCATCACCGCGCTCCTGCAGAATCACCCGCGTCGACAACAGCTCATTGGCCGCGCGCATGCCACGATCATCTGCGAAGCCATTCAAAAACTCGGTCCCGACCAGACGAATCGATTGTTGTCGGAATCGCTCATGCGCACTAAGAAGCGCACGAAAGACCTGAACTTGCTTAATGATTTCATCGGAAACTTGTTCACCTATTGCGATGACGCAAGCATAAAAGACGAACTAAAGAAGTTAATTGATCCCAGAGAACTCAGCGATTACTACGAGGCGAACTTTCCTAAACAGAGTAAGCTGGAACCAGAGACGACGCTGAAGTCTCTGGCTCGGGCCACAAACGTAATCGGCAAGATCCTCGAGTCACTATCTTCGAATCGACGTGTCGACACCAAGTATGCGCTGTGGATTGCACGACTGGGTCAAATCTTCTGGGGAATGGTTCAAGTTGCTGTGCCCCAGAGTTTCGCGAATATAATTTTTCGTCACATCCTGAAGTTGGTTTACTTCATGGAGTTACTTTTGATTGTTGGCGGCGCCTTGCTTGCGCAGTCACAGATGCAGCAATTCGGGGTAACCGCCTTTGGCATCACGGCTGGTATCCATTTAGCAGTGATAATTCTTGGAGACCTGATCAAGGCACAGAACCGCTGGCTTAACCTCGCGAAAGCTGCGCTTATTTTCGCGATTGTCTTACTCGTTGGTCTGGGCACCTTGACGTTGTCTGCGGTCTTTGGCGTGGAATCAGCGTGGAACATTTTGACTGAGCTAAAGGACTGGATCCTCACGCCGGCTCCGTTTGGATTCAACCTTAGAACTCTGTTCCGCTTTGGCGTAGGCATTCTGGTTTTGATCGCGTTCATCTTTACTCTTAGTCCGGAAATTAAAGCGGCCTTTAAGAGACGACCCACTATGACACCGCCCGCACCAGATTAGGTGCGACAAATGAACAACAATAATTTGGATTGAAACTAAATCGGTGGTTCAAACTCCGCTCGCTTGACTGCCCTTCATGTTATCCGGATGATCCACTCATTTCGCCAGTCAAGTTTTGGAGAGATCAATGGACAACTACCGGTTTATCCAACTCGACGTTTTCACTGACAAAGCATTTACCGGCAATCCGCTTGCGGTCTTCCCGGAAGCTGAAGGACTAAGTGATGAACAGATGATGCAGATAGCTCGAGAGATGAATCTCTCTGAGACCGTGTTCGTACTTCAGCCAGATAACGGCGACAAGCGCGAGTTTCAAAAAACCGCTGCACAGGAAATCGGTTCCAAGCCTTCAGTGCTGCGACGTCTGCGAATCTTCACGCCAACACGCGAGATTCCCTTCGCTGGACATCCTGTAGTTGGAACATGGAATGGCCTCGCGCGTGAAGGGGTCGTCCCGTTACCTCAAGACGGTACTGGTTGGCAACGCATCTATCATGAGGTTGGAATTGGTGTGTTGCCTGTAGACATCGAATTCAAAGACGAACAGCCGGTGCAGGTTGTGATGACTCAGGGCGAGTTTCGAATCATTGATGAGATAGATGATTCACACGAACAAGCCGAACTGGCGCGAGCACTGGGACTGTCGCGCGAAGACCTCGATGAAGAATTGCCAATCCAAACAATTACAACCGGGTTATCTTGCCTGGCAGTGCCGGTTCGTTCGTTGGCTGACTTACGCGACTGCAAGGTAAATGGATCGTTGCTGGCGGAAATCTATACTGGTCGTGGGGCGACGGGTTGCCACACCTTCACACGTGAGACGATCGAAGTTGGCGCCTCTCGCGCACACGCCCGGTTCTTCGCGCCGGCCGACAACATCCCGGAAGATCCTGCGACTGGTAGTGCGTGCGGTGCACTTGGAGCTTATCTCGTTCATCACAATGCTTTGTCCATTGAACCGCAGGAAGGTCGCTACGAGTTTGTGATTGAGCAGGGCGACTTCATCCACAGGCCCAGTAGGATCAATCTCAACGTTAAAGGACGTAAAGGTCATGTTGAGGAAGTAAAGGTTGGTGGATCGTCAGTGTTGGTGGCGAAAGGGGAAGTTATTGTGTAGAGCCGGTCTGGGGTTTTTGGCCTTGGGTCTTTGGGATTCGATTTCAATATTTGGATTTCATCGAGATTTGTAAAGACCAAAGTCCAAAGACCCAAGACTGCTATGTGACCATGTCAATGCTTGACTTACTCATCATCGGTTCCGGTCCGGCTGGACTTTCAGCTGCCGAAGCAGCGGCTAACGAAGGTCTTAGTTACCTCGTCATCGAAAAAGGCACGATCGCCAACACCATCCGACAGTACCCAATCGGACGCACGATGTTCTCAACTCCCAACGAAGTTGAGATGCATGTTGGAACGTTGAAGCCTGTACGAGAAAAGCCTTCGCGCGAGGAGTTACTTTCGCACTACATCCACTTCGTACTCGACAACGATCTCAAAATAAATACAGACGAAAAAGTGACTGATGTATCAGGTAGCATCGATACTGAATTCAGAGTCGTCACCGACAAGTCGGAATATCGGGCCGCACGGATCTTATTTGCGATCGGAGCAATGGAGAGACCGAAGAAATTGGGTGTACCGGGAGAAGAGTTACCGAAAGTCCATCATCTCTTCATGGATCCGTATCCTTATGTTCGAAAGGATGCCCTGGTTGTTGGTGGTGGGAACAGTGCTGCGGAAGCTGCGCTGTTTCTTTCCGAAGAAGGCGCACGAACTACAATGGCAATCTGGCGTGAAGACTGGGAGAACCGTGATCCGAAAGCCGGCGCCATGAAACACTGGGTTCGCACTCCGCTTGAGAAGGAGGTTGCAGCCGGTCGTCTGCATGTTGTTTTTTACAAGCACATCGACGAGATTCGCGAGCGGACGGTGACTCTCACGACGGAGTCAGGTGAGCAAGAGACGATTCCTAACGACGTTGCATTTGTTCTGGTTGGAAGCGATGCGGACCTTACTCTGCTGAAGAGACTCGGTGTCGACTTTGAACCAGGTAAGGCTGGAGAGATTCCCGTATACAATCCTGAAACGTTTGAGACTAACGTGCGCGGTATCTACGTTGCAGGACATTTCACTCACGCCCGCCACATCAAAGAAGCGATCGACGTTCCCCGAAGAATTGTGCCGCTGATTGCCCGGGAGTTACGAGCAGACGTTCGTGAGGCTGAATCACTGGCCGACGTTCCACGATAACTTCAACAAAGAATCTTCCCTGCCCGGCGTGTGCGAGTCGCATTGGACTTCGCAGCAAAGAGTTCAAAGTACAAAGTTCAAAGTACAAAGTTCACCCTTCTTGCGCTTCCGTTCCTCTGTCCCTTCTCGCCACGCCCGTTGCATAAGCCGCAGCTTCAACCTCGCGCGCCACTGCTTCAGCAACTCGCTTGTCAAAAACGGAAGGGACGATGTATTCCGGATGTAATTCTGCGTCAGAAATAATTCCAGCGATCGCGTTGGCAGCCGCAAGTTTCATCTCTTCGTTTATGCGCGAAGCTCGACATGCCAGCGCCCCACGAAAGATTCCCGGAAAGCAAAGCACGTTGTTGATCTGGTTGGGGTAGTCGGACCGACCAGTGGCCATAACTGCGACGTAAGGCGCAGCGTCTTCCGGCATGATCTCCGGCGTCGGGTTGGCCATCGCAAAAACAATGGGACGTTCGGCCATGTTCTTCAGATCATTCTCATCAATCACACCAGGTACCGACAGACCAAGAAAGACATCGGCTCCTTTTATAGCTTCGTGCACCGTGCCCTGTTCGTTATTCGGGTTCGAATTCTGGGCATACCAGTCTTTCACCCAGTTCATATTTCCAGTGCGGCCCCGATAGAGTGTGCCTGCCTGATCGCAACCGATAATGTTTTTCACACCCGCGGCCATGATGATCTTCGAACACGCCACACCAGCCGCGCCGACTCCGTTAACAACAACCTTAACCTCGGCGATCTTCTTGTTGACGATCTTCAACGCGTTGATTAAGGCCGCGAGTACCACCACTGCTGTACCGTGCTGATCATCGTGAAAGACCGGAATGTCCAGTTCTTCCTTGAGTCGCTCTTCAATCTCGAAACAACGAGGCGCCGAAATATCTTCCAGATTAATTCCACCGAAGGCTGTCGAAATTGCTTTGACTGTTCGAACAATCTCATCGGGATCCTTTGTGTTAAGACAGATGGGGAATGCATCGACACCGGCAAATTCTTTGAACAACATTGCCTTGCCTTCCATAACAGGCATGGCCGCCGCTGGGCCAATGTCTCCGAGACCAAGAACGGCAGTACCGTCCGTAACAACGGCAACCATATTCTTTTTGATAGTCAGGGTGAATGCCTTCTCAGGATCTTTATGAATAGCATCGCAAATTCGTGCGACGCCTGGTGTGTAAGCCATCGATAGATCTGCCCGTGTCTTCAAAGGCACCTTGGAAACAACTTCAATCTTGCCACCCAGGTGCATTAGAAAAGTCGGATCCGAAACATGGACGAGTTCTACTCCGTCGACGTCCTTCACGGTCTGAACGATCTGCTCGCCATGGGCAGTTGAGGCAGAGCTAACAGTGATGTCGCGAATAATGTAGTCGTTGCCAACGTTAACGATGTCGATAGCGCCGATGTCACCGCCGGCTCGACCGATGGCCATGGTCAATTCGCCGAGTGTACCGGCACGCGAAGAGAGTTTGACGCGCAGAGTCAAACTGTAGCTCGCAGTTGGTGTTGGTTGCATAGATTAGGACTTTGGGTGCTAACGATTCGAGTATCGAAATTTAACGACAAATCCACAGACGGTGCAAGCAGCAACAATTTCGGGGTTTGTACCTGGTCCTTGTACTTTGCGCTTTGCTTTGCCGGTAACGACAAAGTACAAAACACAAAGATCAAAGCACAAAGAAGTGTCATGAGTCATCGTTCCAACCTGGCTCTGATTCGTCTCACCACATCTCGATCAAGACCATTATCCGCGGCCAACGCTAACGCTCGCTGACCGAGTAGTCGGTACAGCGAACGAGCGTCAGCAAAATCCTTCTGCGACAGAGCGTCGAGATGTCGCTCAACAGTTGCCAGATCACCGCGCGCAAAAGTGCCCGTCATAGCTTTCGCCGGTACCTTTATCGTTAAGTTAGTGATCGTGCTCTCCAGTAGTGGAAGCAGCACTCGTCTCGCTTCGCTACGTTTGAGACCGCACTTGACCAACATATCAATTGCCACATCGAACAAAGCCACGATGTTGCCGGAGGTCATCACCGCCGCCGCATGATAGAGAGGCTTAGCCGCTGATTTGATCGAGAAACTGTGTCCTCCGAGATCGCGAACGAGACGCCTGCTGATTCGAAGAGCCTGCCGTCCACCTTCGACACACCAGAACGCTCCTTTAAAAGATCTGGCACCAACGACTGGATCGCTGACCGAGACAAGGGGATGAATTGATCCGACTGCCCAACCTTGCGCTGCTAGTGGAGAGAGCACAACCGAGGAAAGTGCACCACTCGTATGCAAGACTGTGCTCGCCGCTTTATGACGTAGCAGACCGTTAACCACTGTCGGAATCTCGTCGTCAGGCGTCGCAACGATTACCAGATCCGTGACAGTAAACTTGTCGGTATCTTTTGCGGCAAGGAGTTGAACCGGAACGTCTAAAACTGCGGCCGCTTTTTTAAGGCTGGATGCGCGTCGTCCAATCAGCGTTTGAATGTGATAACCGCGTTGAGAAAGCCCAGTTGCAAGCGCTGTCCCGAGCCTGCCGGGTCCAATAATGACAACTGTTGTGGCTTTACTCAGCGTACGCTTGGGCATCAGAGTGTTCTTAGCGCCGGGCTCCGGCTTTTGGGTTTACTAGGCTACAAGTTGGCAGTATATTGAGAGTGCCAACGCTTCAGTGTCAGTCGCGTAAGTCTAATCCCTCCTGGTGATGTTGGAAGCGAAGTTATTTGAGGCGCGCAACCTTGCCGCCAAGCCCGTGCATCATAGACTGCGCGCCCATAAATAAGCGAAAACCAATTTGACCCACCCAGTCGCTTTGAGAAGTTTTCGGCAGGCGTTGCAAAGATTTGATTTGAACCAGGCTCCTTTAGGCTTCTTTCGGTCCGTACCACCTTTTTGAGTATTTGGAGGTTTACATGAATAGCTTCTCTCGTGCCATGACCGCTTTGGTTTTGGCCGCATCACTGTTGGCAGCTTCGGCCGCAGTTGCTCAGACGCCGGCTAAGGCGCCAGAGCAGAATCAAACCTCAAGCTCGACTCAGACCGACCCAAAGACGTCCCAAGCCAGCACACCAGCAACTACAACGACCACCGCCAGTCCGACGATCGCTAAGTCAACCAAGCCGTTGTCGACCAACGAAAACCCGGACATGATCGGCAAGCGGAATATTAATACTGGAATAATCGCAAAGATGAGCGGCTCGACCGAGAAGGAGGTGCGGCAAGGACGAGAAGCTGCTGCTGAGGTCGATCGACAGGCGAAGTTCATTGAAGATCCGCTTATCACCGAGTACGTCAATCGGGTTGGTCAGAACATCGTTCTCCATTCCGATGCGAAGGTTCCATTTACTATTAAGGTTATAGATTCTGATGAAGTGAATGCTTTCGCCCTGCCGGGTGGATTTTTTTATGTCAACAAGGGACTGCTTCTGGCAGCTGACAACGAGGCGGAGTTGGCCGGAGTGATGGCGCACGAGATTGCGCACGTCGCCGCTCGTCATGCTGTCGAAAACCAGACGAAGGCAACTCTCCTCGAGTATGGAGCACTCGGCGCCTCAATATTCCTCGGTGGGATCCCGGGAATGATTTATCAAAACACAGCAGGTATAGGTCTCCTGGGGATCTTCATGAAATTCAGTCGCGCTGCTGAAGAGGAAGCTGACAAGCTTGGCGTGCAATACATGTATGCAGCTGGTTACGACCCGGGCGCCATGGCAACCATGTTTGAGAAACTGGAGGCCAAGAATAAGAAGAAGCCTGGATTTGTTTCGCGTGCGTTTGCAACACATCCCGCGCCACCAGAGCGACGAGCCGCGGCGTTGGCACTCGCTGCGCGATTTCCAGAGCGCGATGAATATGTGATTAGCAGTTCGGAATTCCAGAGAGTGAAGGACAAGCTGCTACGGCTTT
>DATEXA010000112.1:0-28155 GCA_035257465.1 Pyrinomonadaceae bacterium
GCTTGCCCCTGGCTGTCATATTTCGCGCCGTTGGCGCTGAGATCCCTGTAACGACTTTTGTAAGAGGTTCTGAAGCATATCGCACAACCGACAAGCTGAAGCTTATCGGACACAAAAAAAGGGAATCCAGAAACTGGATTCCCTTTTCTAATTCCAAGGAGAATTAACTAGAACCGGTTCAAATACTCGTTCGACGCAATAAATGCCTTAACCATTTCCGCCTGAATGTAGTTGCCATTGAACTGATTCAACTTACCAAGCCAGAAATTGTAGCCGTCAAAGTTAGTGTCCGGAGAATCGTTGGGATTACGTCGAAGATAACCGAAGTACTGCATCAGCACAAAAGCCTTGTTGAAATCGCGTTGACTCAGATTCGAGTTTTCTGCGATTGAGAGAAGAACACTCGCTCGCTTGGTCGAGTCAGCTGGCGTACCGCCAAGGACACCGACAAGGTCGCTTTTTTCCGAACCCGAGAGAACATTGCCGACGTTATTGTCCAACTGGTCGACAAACTGTTGCGCAGTTAGCGAAGCTGGGAACGAAGCTGAAAACGCGGGGCGTTGCACAAACGCCAAAGCAAAAGAGTGCTTGTTAGCATCCAGAACACCTTCCCATCCCTGCTGACCTACAACTACGCCAGTGGAGATCGTGCGGGTGTCAGGCATGAAATCCTCTCGCCTTACAGGAACCGGCGAATTGCTAGGCGTACCAAATCCCGCTTCGTACATCTTGTACACGAGGTAACCGGTCTGTTGGAACTCAATCGACACGAAGAACGCGGCGGAAACGTTGATTCGCTTCACCTCGGTGCAGGCAGGATCGGACCCACACACTGTGATGTCATTTGTCCAGAACGTAAAACCGCTCTGGTCAGGAAATCTGCTCAGGAAATCGACGTACTGAGTGTTCACAAAGAAGTCTGCGTCGTTGATTGTGATGGGAACGTTCGTGCCCGGCCTGAGTCGGAGCGGTTTAACCTTTATGTTGCCGTAAAAGAGCTCGGAGGGGAGCTTGTTACCATCATCCGAAACGATGCGGAGTGTAGGCGCTTGACCGAAAGCGAAGGAAGCAGCGAGCGCGATAATTAACGTGGCTAAGAAAAGTCTCATTTTGTTGTTAGCTCCTTGATGATAATACGGAAAGACTACCGAGAGTGAGGCGGCCTTCCTAACTGATCGCGGCTGCTTTTGGACAACCCACGAGGGCACTTTTTGAGTTTAGCCCGCTGAGCTTGCCAGTGTCAACGGGCTTTTACTGGAATAATTTGGCCATGATTCCACGATTAGCGTCTAACTCATGGACGAGTATGACCCAACCCGGTTTCGACCCTTGAATCGGCCTTTGCCCCACCATAAGCCGCAGCGTTTACCTTCGGGCTAGGCCCTTGGTAGCCCTGCTCACCCAATCAGTTTGTGACTAACACAGGGCCTCGCCAGGTGTGTGAGCCCTTAGGTCCGAACCACGAGACACTCTCCTGCAGCAAATCGATCTCCAGCAGGTACGTTCCTGAACGTAACGGAACGCTTATCGTCAAAGGTACTTGCACCATTTGCCCAGGATTGAGATCCGTAGTCAGCAAGGTCCTACCGTCGTCGCTTGCCACTACTTCGCCATTTCCGTCCAGCCAGTGATTCCCTACAGACAATCCAAGTCCTGACCCGCTCCGGTCACTCGCGCGCCAGACAAATCGGCTCGCATTCTTAACTGACACTTTGATAGTCACTCGTTGACCCGGCCGCACAGTTAATAGTGGATTAGTGACTCCTAGTTCGGCGCGCATCTGTTCGTCGGGTAGGCGTATCAGAACGGGAGCTGGTCCCTGAGCAATGTAGGTTGTGTAAGGGTCGCTTGCTGCGAGTATGCGACAACGCGGGCATATCTCTTCAGTGGTAATGACCACGGCGCCTTCGGGAGGGGATCTGTCAGAACCTAATGAGACAAACTTGTTCAGAGGGATGCCCTGCAAGGTCCCGTACCAGAGCGCCTGAATGTATCCCGGACGCGAGCTGTCATCCGCGAGATATACAGGCTGAGTCCCCGAGTTGGTCAATGCGGTCGGCAGAATCGTGGTGGTGTAATCAGCGTCGAAAAGATGCAAGCGTCGTGGTGAACGCGCGCTTTGACGGTAGTGCCACTGGAACAACAATCCCTGTGAAGTGATTAGCAGAATCGTTATGACTAACGCCACGCGTTTCCAGACCAAATCACTTTCTGTGATCCAGTCGAGAGCCGGAATGGTCAAGACCAGAAGAAATATAGGTAGAGCTGCAAGCCTCAGCATGTGAAAGCTGTCGGTCGTAAGTGACGCTGGAATCACGGACACCACTGCTCCGTAAATTACAAAACACCACCACGCATTGAACCGTCGAAGTCGAAACAGAAGAAAGAGACTTGCCAGGATCAGCACTCCAGTTATGGTCAACATTACAGGCGGACCAGGGATGTGAGCGATTTCGTTTACGTTCGAACTTTCGGTGACAAACAAACGCCAGGCATTCACGTTGAGAAAGAAGTGCTTCAATAATTCCCTGGTGGTTTCAATGAGTGAGCTTCCGGTCGTGACGTAAGTGATGAACTTGAAGCGACCGGTTAGAGCCGATGGATGGCGATGGTTAAAAATCAATAGCGGAACTAACGTTACAAAGTATGCGAACCAGGTAAGGACAATACTGAGCCATCGCGTACGTTTGATGAAGATAACCAGACCGAGTGCGAAAAGTGGTCCCAACAATCGGCCAACGGAGTAGCTGTAAGTCAGCACGCCAAGTGTCAGCGCCACTCCCAAAATATCCGCCGGTTGCCATTTAGGTTTACGAGCAGCGTGCCAGATGGCGACCAGGAAAATTGCAACGGCGAATGGATAGATCGCTACTTCCATCACCAGGCGGCTCAGTTCAAAGAGCCATGGCGTCAACAAAGCAATAATACCGATCAGCAATCCAACGATCCGGCGTCCAGTTATTCCAGTCGCAAGAGCAAAGAGCGTGACAGCGGTTGCTAATCCAGCCAGCGCGCTCAGTACACGCGCGCTTAGAATGCCCGGACCAGTCAGGCGAAACACGATGGCGAGCAAATAGATGTAGATCGGGTTCTTGTACTCTCCGAACGCGCGAAAGAAGAGTGGCCATGATTCATGATGTTCGTCACGGCCTGTCGTGGCGATGGCGTGAGCGTTGTAGGCGATTGAGGATTCGTCAATGAAAAAGCCGGGAGGGTTGGAGCGCAGTGCCGAGAACTGGATGATTAGCGAGAAGACAATCAGAGCTAACCACGCTAGTCCAAGTCGCTGATTGATTCCAGACACGGCCATCACCTCCGGAACCGCATGCGCAGGACATTCAATACGCCTTCAACCATGATGCCGCTGTTCATCTTTGATCGTCCAAGTCGCCGCTCAACAAAAACGATCGGGATTTCTTTAATGCGCATTTTCTTTTGAAACGCTCTGTACGTCATCTCTGCCAGAAACACGTAGCCGTTTGAAGCGAGCCGATCGATATCGATCGCTATCAGCGCTTCACGACGCCAGCATTTGAAACCAGTAGTGCAATCAGCGATGGGCATTCGAGTGATTGAACGAACGTAAAATGACGCGGCTTTGCTGAGGATCAACCTCTTGAGGTCCCAGTTGACCACGCTGATGCCTTCAACATACCGGGACCCGATTACAAGATCATTTGTCTTTAAGGCTTCGAAGAACTCCGGGAGATATTTGGGATCGTGTGAGAAGTCCGCATCCATTTGAACGATAGCTTCATAGTCGCGAGCAAGCGCAAACTTAAAGCTCTCAATGTAAGCAGGACCTAAACCTGCCTTTCGCTCACGATGTAACACGAAAACGCTGTCAGGTTTCGATTGATGTAATTCGTCAGCTAGCGCACCTGTGCCGTCCGGAGAATTATCGTCGACGATAACTATGTGAACGTTCGGCGCGTGTTGGAAAATGCTCTCAACGATTCCGGAGAGATTGTCGCGCTCGTTGTAGGTAGGCAACACTACGAGGCAACGCATCTCAGTGTTGATGTTCCTTGAGGTAGCAACAAACGGTCGTCATGGGTCGCGTATCATCGCACACGAAAAACATAAATGGAACCACCGATGATCGCCTCAGGTTGGCGATGTCTGTATTCGTCAAAGAAATTTACTCTGCTTGTGACTGTGTCTCTTCCGCTGCCTGTGGGGCCTTCTGGAATCGTAGAACCGTTGAGGTAACTCGCTCCGACCGCAATGTAGGTAGGGTCCTGTGATTTGTCTCTTTGTTTGTCGAGTGCATCACCACACTCAATTCCATAAAAGGGCAGTATCCCAAATCCGCCGAGCGTTGCGTCGAGCACACGCCGTTCTCCTCTTTCTTTTAGATATTGTGCTAATTCGTGAAGATCGTCACCCCATTCGACATTCGAATCTGACAAGTACCACCAGTGTGGTGCGCGACTCGCGAACTGATTCATGTAGACGATGTGATTTGGATATGCCCTCATCGCTTCAATGACAGTCCAACCGAGCAAAAGAACCATGGCTGCGATTCCAACTGTTCGCCCTTTCATTTTCAAGAGCTCGTCGAGCATCCACGCACACAGAATGATGATGAACGGCAAGAGCGGCAGCATGTAGCGCACGCCAATATCGATGTTGCTGAACAAAACGAAGATCATGTAAACCGCAGCCGGTATAAGCAGCCACATGAATCTAAGATCTCGATGCCGGATCATTCGCACGACAGCCCAAAAAACTGACACGAAACTCATCAACAGCAATGGGATTGTTGTCTTCAGCAGCAAGGCAACGGGGAAGTAATACCACCAACCTGTCTGACTATACATTCCGAGAAGACTCGCTGAGTGGCCGTTGCGGTTGTGCACGATCTGAAAGCAGATGCCGAGTAGGAATTCTTTAGGGACGATGTAGCTCAACGACTGGATCAAAGTGGTGACGCCTTGAGCGTGTGATCGGAAATTGACAGCGAGCCATCGGTAGTCATCGTCGGTTAGTGCGGGAAGTTTGAAGTAATAGGCAGCATTGATCACGACAAGCATTGTCAATGCGATGATTGCTGTCTGAACGGGAACAGCGCGTCGCCAGGAAGTTCGCCACCAAAGAACGACGAGTGTCGGAGCGAGTACGAGGCCAACCAACAACATGGAATACTTGGTGAGCAGGGCAATCCCCACTGCTGCGCCAAGACAAACAGCACGACGCCAGGTGGTCTCTGAAGTGTAGAAATACAGTGCCAGGAAGAACAGGAGATAGCCGAACGCTGCCGGACCATCAGTTTGCACGACGCGACCGTGGCCGAGAATGGTTGGCTCCAGACTGAATAATGCGACTGCCAGAACAGCAGTACGCGGGCCAAACAAAGTTCGCGCAAACAAAAATATGAGTATTCCGAGTCCGACCGTTAAGAGAATCATCGGCACGCGAGCCCAAAAACTGATCGATTGAAACTTGTTACCGTTTAGATCCCAAAACCTGTTCATGCGTTCCCACTTAAAATCCTCGACTGTCTTTGAAGACGTCGGATCCCACGCAGTTTCATTTGGCTGAACAAACAAGAGCGGAAGCGCTGCAAGAATTTTCGGCAATGCCGGGTGTTCGTTAACGAGTTGGAAGTCAGCGTCGACGAGGTGATAGTATGCCGATGGAATCATAACGATCTCATCGACAGTGATACTCTTGCGCCAAATCACGGCGAACATCTGTAGACTCATGATCGCGAGAAGCGCACCGCTTACCAACTCAGCTGCATGTGTTCGAGCGAAGGTTAGCAAGCTCGAGAGCGAACGTCGCGGCTCGAAAACTACAAACGTGGTCGAGAGTCTGTTGCTCTCCTGACTCAATGGTTGATCCATTCAATCCCCGTTTAAAAATCAGGTCTGATTATCTTGCGGCCATAATTGTAGCGCTCGCCCCGCTTGTTTACTTTTCGCCGGCGTTGGTCGAGGGTTTGGTTCTGTCTCCCGATGACGGAATTCTACAGAATGTGCCGTTTCGGATCGTCGCCGCTCAGCTTGTTCGATCCGGAAATCTTCCGCTCTGGAATCCATATATTTTTGGTGGCATTCCTCTACTCGGCGCTGCACAGGGCGGTGTCTTGTTTCCACTGAACTGGTTCTACTTGTTCCTTTCCCCAGCGTCAGCAACAAACCTCATGGTGTTGTCGACATTCATGGTCGCCGCGCTCGGAGCTTTCTTGTTTGCTCGCCGCACAGGATCCTCCGTAACAGGTGCTGCACTTACCAGTCTTACCTGGCAGGCGGGCGGCTTTCTAATAAATCAAATCAGCCACATCAACATTGTTCAGACTGCTGCTCTTTTGCCGTGGGTGTTCTGGGCAATTGAACGTTATGTAGTTAACGGTAGTCGCGCTATCGCTGCAGTCATAGCGCTCTTGATCGCACTTCAGATCTTCGCTGGACATCAACAAGTCTTTGCCTACTCAGCTCTGCTCATTTGTGCTTACGTCATCGTGATGGCGGTCGGTGATCACGAACGACGTAACCGCTATCTCGTATCACTCGGGTTTGGTGGAGTAGGTATTTTGCTCGGAGCAGTGCAGATCCTACCGACGTGGGAATTGCTTCGCAACAGCGTTCGCGCGACAGCCAGCTACGACTTCTTCGCTTCGTTCTCGATGCCCAAAGCATCTGTCATGACTTTCCTTGCACCTTTTCTCATGGGAGGTGGTGACGGACGGCTATTCCGTGCGCCATATATCGGTCAGTCGTTCTACACTGAATACGTTCCTTACGCCGGCGTGCTGGCGATCATGCTCGCCTTAGTCGCACTTGTCAGAGCGGATCGACGAACAAAGTTCTGGGCAGGAGTTGTGATTGTTGGTCTGCTGCTGGCGTTTGGAGGGAATGCCCCACTCTCTCTCAATCGAATTGTTTACTTTGTTCCAGTTCTCAACCTGTTTCGCGTTCCTGCTCGTCATTTGATGGAGGTCCACTTCGCGGTTGCTATGCTGGCCGGTCGTGGCCTCACGGTTTTGACGGATGTCGACAAGAATCAAAGGAAGCGCTACATCGGATTCATCGCTATCGGCGTTTTTGTGTTGACCTGTTTGATTGTGACCTGGGGACGACCCGCTGAGTTTCAACTGAGTCGCAAAGCGCCAGTGAGTTTGATACGTGCTCCTGAATTCTTCATGCCGATTTTGATCGCCGCCGCGAGCGCGTTCGCTTTGTGGTTTTTTGCGAGTGGCAGACCTGGTTCGACTCTACTTCTGTTTGTTGTTCTTGCGACTGATCTGATGTTGTGGGGACAGTTCAGTGCCTGGTACGTGTCCTGTCGAAAGATCCCCGCGGAGTATTGGAGCGTTCCCGAAAGTGTGCAGTTGCTGAGAGACAAAGCCCAACTGGAACCTGACAAGTACAGAGTTCTCACCACTCACCTGCCATTCGACCCAAAGGTCTCGGTGCCTAACAATGATCATGGTTGGGTCCTCTGGACTGAGCCGGACATTTACATGGTGCACGGCATCAGAAACGCTGCGGGTTATGACGGGTTCGGACTGCAACGCTACAGTGAGCTAGCTGGTCAGATGAAACTATGGGGCGCACTAACCGATCCGAACGCAACGCTTCGCAGTAACAGTCGTGAGATAGACATCCTGAATACACGTTATCTCGTCGCGAGACACGAAAGACCGATAATCAAGAAAGACGACGACACGTCTACGGTTGCGCCGGCAAACTTTCCCGCGGCGACTGAACAATACGGCGAGTTCATGTTCGGTAAGACTGACCTGTCGTTGCCAAACATCGGCGCAGCAAAGCGTCTACGTTTTCAGATTCCTGCTGTTGAATCTGATCAAGTTGCATTGTTAACCAATCTTTCTTTCGCTGAGGATGTTCCCGATAACGCAGTCGTGGCGAAGTTGCACTTGAGGGCGGCGGACGGTCACACGTTTGAATTTACGTTGCGCGCGGGTGTCGACACGGCCGATTGGGCCTACGATCGCGCTGATCTCAGAAAACGCATTCGGCACAAGAAGCCAACGGTTGCGACGAGCTATGACGTCACTGACGCGCAATACAGCTACAAAGGCCATACGTATGTGACTTCCTTTGCGCTGCCTGAGAAGGTGACTATTGAAGGCGGCGATGTCGAGCTCGAGCCGCAAACTCAATGGCCAGGACTCTTGCTGACGATGTCTCGGCTATCGCTGGTTGATGTGAGCACCGGAAAGTCTTATCCGCTTACAAGAGACATGATCTCTGTGGAGAATGTGGCGACGAGCGGGGCTTCATCGGAAACTCAAGGCAGCAGTAGTGATCGCTGGAAGTTGGTCGGTCACGGACTTGATGTGAACATTTACGAGAACACACGAGCGCTGCCACGCGCATGGTTGGCCTCAGAAGCCCGAGCCTTGGATGAACCAGCTATGTTGCAGGTGATTCGTACCGGATTCCTTCCGGATGGTTCACCATGGGGGCCGTCAAAGACAGTGCTTGTTGAGAATCAGGCTGCTCCTATGCCACCAATCCATGACGGCGGACAAGTAGATGAGGAGAGTTATGAAGCGAATCGAATCAAGCTTAGAACACACACGACAGGACAGTCTGTGTTGGTACTGAGCGAGAATGATTATCCAGGTTGGCGTGCGTACGTTGATGGGCAATCGGTTCCGGTCGTACGCGTCAATTACAACTTGCGTGGTGTTGTTGTGCCACAGGGTGAACATGAGATCACATTTTTGTATCGCCCGTTGTCGGTAATGATTGGTGGTCTGGTCTCAGTGCTATGTGCGATATGCTTCAGCTTGTCGCTAATATATTTAGGAAGATTGAACCGACAAGCTAAAGAGCCTCTTGCAAAACTCTCGTGACTTCAAGGTTGTCCATTGAATCAAACGTGTTTAGGTTTTTCTCTGTGCAATCTCTGTGTTCTCTGTGCCTCTGTGGTAAGGAAGCTGTATTAGTTTAATCACAGAGGCCAGAGAACACAGAGATTGCACAGAGAAGAATCTCCTGCGCAGGCCGATCAATCGATTAGACGGAACTTATCAGCCGAATTTTGCAAGCGGCTCTAAAGCATATCGGACACCCACCGCATGAATCCCAAATCTCGAATCCAGTTGGCTTCGCCCAGACACGTCGCGGACCTCAGCGACTGTTTCTTCTATCACACCATGACGCTGCCAACCTTTGGCGAGGTTCATGGTCACTGGGATCTGCGTGGAAGATTTGACGATTACATCGGTGGCGTCGATGTAAAAGACAAATCAGTTATCGACATTGGCACTGCCACTGGCTTTCTGAGTTTCGAGGCAGAGAAGAGGGGCGCTTCACACGTGCTTTCGTTGGACATGGCGCACGCACGTTACCAGACCTTCTTACCTTTCAAAGACAAGTTCTCTTTCAGTGATCCTGAACGATGGTCGGAGCAGCACAACGTAGAGGTCGAACAATGGAAGAATGCTTACTGGCTTTGTCATCGATTGCTGGAATCAAGAGCTGAGGTTTACTACGGGAACGTTCAAAACCTCCCGATCGAGCTTGGCCAATTTGATGTCGCGCTCATTGGGTCGGTGCTGGAACATCTGAGTGATCCGATTAGCGCGTTGGCTTCAATTTCACGATTAGTAAAAAAGACCATTGTTGTTGTTTCGCCGGTGATCGAGAGTGAGGACCGGATTGCTCGGTTCGAAGGTTTGTCAGACAAACCACAAAACGATTTCACGTGGTGGACTTATTCAACGGGACTTTATCGCGAGGTTTTTAAGATGCTTGGGTTCGTGATCAGCAGCTTCACCTCGGGCGAGTATTTCTATGACTACGGACAACGAAACGAGACGCGTCACACGATTGTTGCCGAGCGAGAGTAGGGCTGTAAATTGCCGAGCATCACTGCTTGTCTAAGATTTGCAGATCCAAAATGAAACTTCAGATCGAACAAGTCGGGAACCTTCTCGACTTGTTCAATTTGAATGTTCTAGTTGACATTAGCTTCACGGTGTTTTGAGTTTCTTTCTAAGACTTAGAGAATTTATATCAACCGGCAGTCACTTCAAACTCAATCAACAACGGTGTGGACCCAACATGTTCGAACCAACACACTTGCTGATCAACCAGATCGATCTTCAACGTATATCGGCCCACCACCAACGGTGCAACGTGCGAGATCTTTAAGGTTAGCGATTCAGTAGGTGCAACTGAGCGCGGAAGCGGTGGTTCACCATGAACTTCCCTCAAGAGTTTGCCCGCCTCATCCAAGAGCTTCACGCCCGGCATGACAATTCCCAATTGCGGTTCACGTCCGACAATCCACAGCGTGTCGCCCTGGTTCTGAATCTCTAAGACAGTTTGAAAGCTTTCTCCTGCCGTGATGCGTGTCGGTAGCGGATTGACCAACCTGATCTCTGCACGCAACAGACCAGGCTCCTTACTGTCGGGAACGGTGGAAGCGGCCGCACCATCTATTACTTTCTTGCACGCGAGATAGTTCTGGTCGATAGCAATATTTTTCAGCGGCAGCACGTCGTCAACAATACTGGCACGGTCAAACAAGCCGTTGATACTCGCGTAGTCGCCGATCACTGCAAACCCGTTTTCATCCAGAATTCTTCGCAGGTGTTCGTACTTGAACGGCGACTCCAGCGTTCCATACCTGTTCATTACATCTAACAGTTCATTTTCACTCGGCGAACCAGCAGGCGGTCGATCGCCTTCGAGAATGAATAACGAGCCACCCAGGTCCAACATCTTCGCCAGGTTGCTTACCACTGAACGCTCATCTTCAAAGTGATGTAACGAGTCGTAGCAAATAATCGCATCAAATTTTTCCGACAATGGAGCGAGTTCAATGTCGTGCACTTCAAACGAACAGCGGAGAGGAGTTTCGTGATCTGCACCGTAAGGCACGCCTGAAACACGTTCACGCGACATCTGAATCAGGTCAGGGCTGATATCGATGCCTTTCACAATGTAACCAAGACGAGCAAAGTATTCGCTTAACCAGCCTGAACCACAGCCCACGTCAAGAATGCGACTATCAGGCGGCAAAGCGAGAGTGACCGCCATGTTTGCGAAATCGCAGAAGTGGCGATGCATGTCTTCATCCATACCTTCGTTCCGGTACTTTTCAGGTTTGTTGGCAAGGTTGTAGAAGGGCTTTGTGCGGAGATGGTGACGGCGTTCCTCGGGAATGTTTGCCAGGTAGTTGCGCGCTGCCTCTTTATAATCGATTCCGGTAACTTTAGGAGTTCTGCCCTCTGCGACTGCAAAGTGGGAACTCGAGTGATTTCCGTTTGTCGAAACAGTTGGATTGTTCGTGGGCGGCATCAACAATGAAACTTCTCGCGCTACACTTTGTAGAAAGATCTCATCAGTTGCTTTCGTTCCGAGTTGTACAAGGTCATCCGAGATACCGCTAAGAATTTGGCTGTGGAACCGGCCGTTAATTACCTGCTCAATGAAATTCAGATAAGAGTCGGCGACGCGTGTGACTGCATGTTTTGCGTGAGCATAGTGTCGAGCGTTTTCACCGATGCGCGTTCGAAGTTGCTCGTCGTCTATGAGTCTTTCCAGGTATGCGAGTAAGAGCTGATCTGTGGTGGAATCCAAAGTCATTTTTACTACGGAATCATTTGGAAGTTCAGAGTACCAGCCGACATCGGCCACAACGCTGCAAACACCTGTGGCCATCAAACGACAAAGACAGCCACTTGTTTCACCGACAGTGCGTTCCCGCAGATTGATTGCGATATCGGTTTCACGTATGCGCTGTTTAAATTGGTCGAGGGAAACGTGACCAGTGATCTCAACTTCGTCGTCCAATCCATAGGTGCGAATTAATTGGAGAACATCGTAGAAAGAGTTTGGTTCGCCGACGAGTGCGTAACGGAAGCGATGAGTCTTTCTCAGCTTCGAGAGTGCACGCAGCGCCAACTCGATACCTTTGCCTGGAGTAATGAGTCCAAAGCTTGCGATGCGTACTTCTCGGTCGGCACGTGGTGGCCGTTTCTCTTCCACGTTCACCAGGTGTGGAATGTGAACGATCGGTACGCCAGCTGCGAACGGGACCAAACGTTCTCTCACCCAGTTGGAATGAACGATGATGCCCTCTGCTGAGTTAACGATGCGCTTGTTGAGAGGGACGTCGAGTGGACGAGAGACGATTGAGGGAATTGCCCCGCGTGTTAGTTCCTCAGCGGCTTCGTCGCGAATTTTCTTACCATGACAAAACTCAACCTCATTCAGATAGAGGCTCGGGTCGTTGCGCTCTCGAGCCAGTCCCAGGAAGAAATCCTGTAAACCAAAATCATGCAGCACGACGATGCCGGGCCGTTGCATCATCGCATCGAAAATGCCCGAATGGTATCGATGATCGTTGCCCATGTGATAGACAACAGCATCAAACCGATCGAGTTCTCGAAGGAGGGATCGCTTGCGACGGTAGTCGTACACGTCAAAGCGGGAAGTGAGTTCTTTGTTCGATGGTTGGAAGCCATCGACGAACAGAGTTATTTCCGCTCGCCGCGCCAGGTAGGGCAGGAGCTCTTCACTGTAATCGCTGATGCCCGAACGCTGAGGACCGAGCGGACTGAAGTAAGCGAGTTTCATAAGAAAGTTACTGATGCTGAGTGCTGGGAGCGCAGGCGTCCCCGCCGGCTGGCAGCCCTGTTAGGCAGCTAGAATTTCCACGAGTGTTACAAACACATAATCAGCTGGCGGGGACGCCCGCGCTCCCAGTCCCCGTTTCTATTTCACCACCATCACTTTAATCTTCGTCGTTGGCGATCCCTTTTCGCCGAACCAGGCAACACCTTCCTGGACCATGTCGAGATTTAAGGTCCAATCGCCAGGCGTTTTCGGAGCGGTAATTTGCAGCGGCATCTCGGTTTCTTCCCCGGGTTTGAGATCCTTAGGGATTCCATTGTGGCCCTCTGTTTCTGACGACAGCTTACCGTCCTTGTCTAACCAACGATTGCCCGCAGCAATATAGAACTTGTTGTCACTTCTATCATTTAGTTCGCCACCACGTTGCCACCAGATAACATTACTGATGTTTTTAACTTTAATGTTGATGACTTCCACTTGTCCCGCGCGAAGTTTTGTCGGAGGCTCGGCTGCCGTAACTTCGGCTTTGAAGCCTCCATCGGCTAGCGGTCCTGCAGTCTTTGTATTAATGGGAGCCGGCGTGCTACTGGGGCGCACCGATGCTGTTTTGTTTTTTGTACAACCGCTAAGGACAATCGCGAACGTAATTGTTACGACCATCACACCACTCTTCAACATACGTAGGTTCCTCTCAATGGCATTTTTAGCTTTCAGATCTATTACGGCTGAACATTCACGTGGAGCGATAAAGGTGACGCTCCCTGTTCTTTAAACCAGGTGACCCCCTCATGCACCAGATCAATTTCGAGTAAGTAGTTGCCTGGTGTTTGCGGTGCCTTAACTGTCATTTTGATATCTGTTTCAGCACCGGGCGGCAAGTCGCCGTTCATTACAGCGCGACTGTCCTCACTAATCAGGTCGTTTATGATCCAATGATTTCCAAGGTTGACCTGATATTTGAAATCTCTCGTGCCCACAGCCGGCCAGGTCATGGAGCCGAGATTTTTAACCTTAAAGAGAATCTCAGCTTTTTCGCCAACGTGCATTGTCGTTGGGGGATTTACTGCCAAAATCTGTTCACGATAGTCTGTCGCGGTAAACGCTGATTTCATCCACGCTGCTTCAAACTGTTCGCGAGCCGTCGTCTCTTGTGGGAATCGGACTTCAATTAAGATCATTCCGATAGGTTCTCTAGCCGAAAAGAAGGGAACTGGCACGTCAACAATCTCTCCCACTTCGAGTCCTCGTTCGATGATTACTTTCTTAGCTGCTTGCAAATCAGCACTGAGACAGAGCGAATACATTCCTTGTCGAGTTGTTGCTTCGACCTTGGAAATAAATTCCCGCCAGGCAGTACGAGTTGCGAAAAACTCTGGTTGGCGTAAGGCGAGAATAGGAGCTTTGGAATTCAACAACACCTCGAAGCCTGATGTCTTGGCATCCGTTTCAAACCAAACTTGCACTTTCTCGAATTGGGCGCGCTGTTCTTCGGTTAAGAAGCTGGCCAGTGAACGATCGCGCAGCATGAGTTTCGCCTCCCGGGCATAGATATCGGGATTTGCAACGATTGTTGTGCGTTCACCCCACTCCTTGTCCAAAAAGTAGCGACAGGCGACGAACGATTGAACCGCCAGTACCGCCACCAAAAGAGAAGCGACAGCCATGGGCCAGGAGATCTTTTGCCATTTGCTTTTTGTAATGACAGTTGCGGCCACGACAACAATGATGATACCTGCAAGTAGATCCTGATATAGACCGTAGCGGCTATATCCCAAAGCGTTTTTGCTCCATAAGAGCGAACTGACAATCAAGATCAGGCACAGTAGGCGTGCACGGGTATTTCGCCAAACCAGGAGTAATCCAAGTAAGGCGACAACGAACCCGAATGATAAGCGGCCCGAGTAAACAGCTAGTTCCGAGTGACGTTCGGGTTTGAACAAGATCATGATTGGCCAAACTATTGTTTCAAAAACGGTATGAGGTCCCCAACGATTGTCCCATCCGCCGTGGATGGGCCAATAAGGTGACTTGAAGAACGGGTTCGCCACTGGAAACAATGGGTTGCCAGTTAACCGGTAAATGTAAGCGGTGAACGCGGCAAGCGGCGCTAAAAATGCCGCCAGGAAGAGCGGAAAGAATCCGGTAAGCTGCCTGAGAGTTACCTTCCGTGGGCCAAGCAGAAGTTTGTAGCCGCAGATTGCGCAGAGCGGCAGCGCGACAGCGAGCGTTGTGAACTTCAACGCTGCGCTTGCACCAAGTAGCAGCGACACCTGAACGCAACTGATCCGCGGATTATCCGATTCATCCATCTCAACGGTAAGCAGAGTTGCTTGAAGTAATAGCGGGAGAATTAGGAGATCAACCAGGTACGTGCTGACTTCGAATAATAGATTTTCGGTCAGCATGATCAGCAGAACACAGCCCGATCTCACCCAGCGGTTACTAATGAAATGACGTAGGATCTTATCGGTGATCTGGGCTAGCCAGAGCAGTACCAGCAGGTTGATCACTGTCCCCAACCTGTATCCCAGAAGAAGTCGGCTGATACCCGTGATCATGTCGCCTACTGGATTGAACGGCACCGATGGAAAAAAGTCTGAAGGTTGAAAAAGAGGGCCTCGAAGGGAGCGTTCCGTGTTCAGTAGATGATAATTCAGGACGTCGTACGAACGATCAGGAAAGGCCGCACGCAATAAGAAAGCGAAAAGGAGAGGAAGGCCAACAAGCAGCCAGAAGCTCTTCCCAAACTTCGTCGCTGAGCTTTGTCTGGTAGATAAGTAAATACTCCAGGCGATGAGCGTAACCAGACCAGTCAACATCCACGCGAGGAAATTGTTGTCTAACACCCAAAAATACTGACGCACAAAAACCAGGAAGTAGAGCAACAACAGAACGTCGCCCAGTTCCAAAGCTGCAATCGTTCGAGGCAGAGTTGTTAAATGCCGACCGTTTGTTTGGGTTAAGACGGAAGGGAAGGTGCCATGATTTGAGACCACGGTCTGTTCGCGCTTCATTGCTCTTTCCAGCAATCAGAATCAATACGTCTCAAGTTGGCATTTAGCTCATCATGCCTGACCTGCAAGGTGTGTTCGATTTCCTGAAAGCGCCGGACAATCGTGTGCAGGATTAATCCCGCTACGATCAAAACCATTCCCGTAAGGCTGAGGCCAACAGATAGGACTGCCCACAGCAGATGCGAAACGGAACGAGTCCTTAGCCCCTGGATTACGATCCACACTTCTGGAATAAGCGCGACAAGGACTATTAGTAAACCTACACTGCCAAAGAAAGTAAGTGGCTTGTAATCCCTGAACAAAGCAAGAATTGTATTGAGGATGATCGCGCCGTCTCGGAAGAACTTTATTTTAGAGTGACTCCCTTCAGGCCTTGATGTAAGAGTCGTCGGAATCTCAACAATGCGCCAGCCGCGAGCAATGGCCTTAATGGTCAGTTCCGTTTCTATTTCGAAGCCGCCACCAAAGAGGGGGAGACCCTTAACGAACTTTCGATTGAATGCCCGATAACCTGACAGAATATCGGTTAAGCGAACACCAAATATCGAGTTGAGAAGAGCCAGAACGAGCCTGTTGCCCCAACGGTTTATCTGGCGAAACTCACTTTGGGTTTGCGAGTGCAAACGCGAACCAACCACCATATCGGCTTCGTCTGCTATGACGGGTGCCATCAAGCGCCGCACCTCTGCCGCTGGATAGGTCGCATCTCCGTCTACCATGACGTACACGTCTGCTTCAACACGACGAAACATACTTTGGACAACGAAGCCTTTCCCCTGTCTAGGTTCTTTCAAAACTGTCGCTCCGGCCGCAAGCGCACGCTCGGCTGTTCGATCGGCAGAGTTATTATCAAATACATACACCTGGGCATCAGGCAATTCAGTGCGAAAGGCGGTCACCACGTCAGCAACGGTAGGTTCTTCGTTGTGACACGGAATCAAAATCGCGATCTTAGGTGCCTTAGCCAGAGTCGACTCGATCTTGTTAGACATGGTTCTTGACAGGAGGTCGTTTGACCAACACAATCCCCAGACCCCAACAGAAAATATGCTGCGCTTGGGAATAGATTCTTCCGGAATTCGCGTTCTAAAAACTCATTTAGAAAGCTGTACAGAAAAAGGGAAAGCAACGCTAACACTCCGCGAGCCAGTATGACAACTTCGGTTAATCGCGAGACGCAGCCAAACTCAAAGCCTGGTAGAGTTGAGCAAGCAAAGCTCGCACTCACTCATTTCTTCCAGCGAAGCTTAGTGTTTGAAGTCGGGGTGTTCCTCGCCTTTTGCCTCTTCACATCAATCCTGACCTGGCCTTATGTGACAAGGCTGCGTGATGTTGTAATTGACAAGGGAGACCCTTATCTCATCTCGTGGATCATGTGGTGGGATTACCACCAGACCTTTACCGATCCGCTTCATTTATTCGACGCCAATATCTTCTATCCGCTGAAGTACACGCTGGCGTTTAGTGAGCATAGTTACGGGATAGCTATGCTTTTCTTTCCACTTTACGCGATTGGTTTGCGACCATTAACGGTCCACGCCATCGCGGAGTTTTTCGCTTTTGCACTCAACGGTTATTGCGCCTTTCGTTTAGGACGAACCCTGACAGGTTCGGCAAAAGTTGGCTGGGTAACAGGAATCGTTTATGCGTTCGTGCCGTTTCGTTTCAACATGATGCCGCAAGTCGCTTACCTGTTCTCGCCGTGGATGCCGCTCGTCTTTGAAGCACTTGTTTTGTTTGTTCGAGAGCGAACGAACAAGCGAACTGCATGGCTCGGCATCGCGTTCTTCATGAATGGTCTAACTGCGATTACCTGGTTCAACTTCATATTGATTCCGTTTGCACTTTATTCCGCAATACTATTGACGCGACACCAGCTTTGGCGTGATCGAAACTTCTGGGTGCGCGGTGCGGTGGCCTTATTCCTAGCGATGTTAGCTTTGTTGCCCTTCATGATTCCCTACGCTATCGCTTCACGAATGTACAACATGAAGAGAACCATCGAAGAGATCAAGCTCAACTCTGCGATGCCTGTTCACTGGTTGTCGGTTGAAAACCGAAACAAGTTATGGAATCGAATGGGAGAAGGAGTTTTTGAAGGTTACAAGTTCAAGTTGTTTCCAGGTTTGTTGCCGATCATGTTTTCGTTGGCAGCGCTGGTCTTGCGTGATGAGCCGGAGCAACGCAACAGTACAACTGGAAAATATAAGAAGTTTCTGCCGGGACTTGATGCAGCAATAATCATCCTGTTTGCACTCTCGCTCTTGGCGATAGGATTTGATCACTCTACGGCTTTCCATCGATTTTTCGACAACATCGTGACCTCGGAACGCGCTCTTAGTCTACTCATGCTCGCAATCATCGTCAGAATCTGCATCGCCTATCCGGCATTTCTGAATACGATGCGTCCGAATCTCATTGAGACTATTCGTGCCAGCCAACGTTCCGACGCGTTCTGGCTGGGCTCGCTACTCACCGTTATCGGTTTTTGTTTTTCACTGGGATGGAACTTCTTCTTTTTCCGCATCTGTTATGAACTCATTCCGTTGTTCAGAAGTATGCGCGTCGTAACGCGTGGTTCCGTTCTTGCCTACCTGGGTCTCGCCATACTTGCTGGACTCGGTGTAAGACGATTGGCCGAATGGATCAGCTTGCGTTATCCGACGATGCACGAAAAAAGAGTGTTCGCAGTAGCGTGTCTGCTTCTCTTGTTTGAGTTTAATGCGGCGCCGCTGGCGATTGTTCGCGGAGACGTGTTGCCCGATGCGGTGACTCTGAAGTTGAAGAATACCTCGATGCGTGGTGGCATCGCTCATCTACCTGCTGGTGGTCAGAACAACTATCGATACATGCTTCGCGCGGCTGATCATCAAAAACCTTTAGTCGTCGGTACCTCGGGTTTCAATACATACAATGAGGACAAGATCGAAAGTCTCTCCGGCAATGGAGCGATTCCTGATGAGTTGATGTCACTATTTGAGAAGGTCCCCAGCTCTTACCTGGTTGTGGCAAACCAATCGATACCTTTGGAACGTGAACCGGATTATCAGGCGTTCCTCGGCCGTCAGTTAACCACAGGAAGGTTACGGTTTATTAATCGGTTCGACGGCCACGATGATTTGTACGCAGTGGTAAAGAACGAACCGCAGGCCAGGAGTGAAGCGCCCTTGCCATTTGATTTATCAGTAAAGGACTGGGCCGGGCGTATTCAAGACGAGCCGGTGATGTTGCTGGGCCAGCCATTGGACGTCAGCCAAAAACTATATCGCGCTTACGTCGCGACCTTCGGAGATATGCCGCGTTACAAACAGTTCAAGAGTGATCTGGAAGATATTTGTCGGAGCGTGATCGTTGGTTCTGAAGGTCAGACAGAACAACTCAATGCCAACTTCCTATCGTTCATAAACGAGTGGACGAAGCGTGAGAGTTTTGTGAAACGGTTTGGCAATCTCAATGATCAGCAGTTTCTCGATCAAATAATTCAAAACGCCGGAATCAGTTTGGCGACAATCGATCGACAGCAGCTGGTCAGCCAGGTAGCGAATCAACCTGACGCACGTGCCAGTCTTCTTCTCAAAATCATCGATGAACCCCAGTTTGTCGCGAAAGAGCAGAAGCGCTCCCTCGTTGCTCTTCACTACTTCGCCTACTTGCGACGGAACCCGAACGATCCACCAGACAATGA
Organism: Pyrinomonadaceae bacterium; assembly: GCA_035257465.1. Classification (GTDB taxonomy): domain Bacteria; phylum Acidobacteriota; class Blastocatellia; order Pyrinomonadales; family Pyrinomonadaceae; genus PSRF01. Next base: position 19,263 of record DATEXA010000112.1, read on the forward strand.
TTGGCGAGGTTTCAATTTCTGGGTCAACGATATCGAGCACAACAGCGATCCCAACAAACTTCGGGCGGCTTTTAGTTTGACTGACGAGTATCAGAAATTTGTGAAAAAGCCTTGAGCGGCAAAGCGCAACCTACTTTTGAGAGACGCCACCGTTCTTCTTCGATCAGTCCCAACGAGATTTTGATGAGCAACGATCCGATCAATACAAAAGCCTGTGCGTGCTTGTCGGTTGTGATTCCCGTTTTCAACGAAGCTGATACCTTGATGGAAGTTGTTCGCAAGGTTTGCGACGTTCCTCATCTACTCGAAGTGATCATCGTCGATGATTGCTCAACTGACGGAACTGCAGACGTCATTCTTGAGCTCGTTAAGTTGTTTCCGGTTTTGCGAACGCACCGTCTCGAAAAGAATTCCGGAAAGACGGCAGCGCTGAAGGTGGGGTTTGCGCTCAGCACTGGAGAGATCGTGATAGTGCAGGATGCCGATCGAGAATATGACCCCATCGATATCCCGGGAGTTATCCTGCCGATTCTGGAGGGTCGAGCAGACGTCGTTTATGGTTCCAGGTTTCTTGTACGAAGAGCGACGCGAGTACTTTATTTCTATCATTACCTCGCCAATAAGAGTCTGACGTTTCTCTCCAACGTTTTTACGAACCTCAACATGACGGACATCGAAACCGGGTACAAAGCGTTTCGCGGCGACGTCATTCGCAGGATGATTATCGTTTCAACTCGCTTTGGTTTCGAGGTTGAAGTAACAGCGAAAGTGTCGAAGTTGAAGTTGGCGATTTATGAGGTTCCGATCAGTTATTACGGACGAACCTATGCAGAAGGTAAGAAGATATCGGCCAAAGACGGATTGATGGCGATCTGGTTGATTATTCGCTTCAACGTTTTCTGGAGTCGTCAGTCGTCGTTCCGAGAGCTGCCGACCATGTCCGATATGCTTTAGCTTGTCGGCCATCATTTGCTTCTTAGGACCGACAAGTTAAAGAGCCGCTTGCAAAACTCTCCCGCGACTTCAAGGTTGGCCATTGGGAATCAAAGGGTTTAGGTTTTTCTCTGTGCAATCTCTGTGTTCTCTGTGCCTCCGTGGTGAGGAAGCTGTATTAGTTAACCACAGAGGCACAGAGAACACTGAGATTGCACAGAGAAGAGTCTTCTGCAGGCCGATCAAGCAATTAGACGGAACGTATCAGCCAAATTTTGCAAGAGCCTTCAAAGCATATTGGACATACATCTCAACTTGCCCCATCGATAAGCTTCTCAACCACGTGACTCCACGACAAGTTCAAGCTCTTGATCTTCTCGAGACCGCGAGCGCCCATAGTTTGCGCTCGCTTCCGATCGAGATACAGAGAGTCCAAAGCTTCGGCAATCGATGTTGGTTCCGGATCGATCACCAGCCCTTCGCTTTCATGTTCAATAAACTCCGCTGCGCCACCCCCGTCCTGCGCTACTATCACAGGCTTACCTGAGAGCATTCCTTCGAGAGTTACATAACCATAGTCCTCATCAAACGGTAGGTAACAAACACCCAGCGCATTGGCGTATAGCTCTAATATTTCTTCCTCGGACACAAAACCTCGAAGCGTCACACTATCGGTGACATCAAACTTCTTAACTAACGATTCGTAGTGTGTGGGATTTCCTGAGTTTCCCGCGAGGACGATTTTGATTGGGGTCTTTAAATACCGAACCGCTTCAATCAGGAGTTCCTGTCGCTTCTGCGGTTCGAGCCGGCTCGGATAAAAGATGTAATCCCCCTGCTCGCCTGTTTTCAATGTTTCGATACGTGGTGGCGGATGATAGAGCGTTTCGCTTTCGATGTTGTTAAAGCGATGAAGTCGATCCGCGACGGTTTTGGAATTTGCAAAGACCTTCTTTGCCTCAGGAATGAATCGCTCGTCGCACTGCTTTATCCATTCTCGTATGCGCGGTCCTTCGGGATATGTTGAGAGATCATCGAAAGGAGTGCCCCACAAGTTGTAAGCGGCTCTGTACTGGTGCATCACCCAGAGAACCTTCTTCTCATGGCCAACGAGATACGCTGGAAATTTCATCCCAATGACGAGGTCGATTGACTTGCCATTTGCACTACTGAGATCGAGTAAACGCCACGCCAGCGAGCCTCGCATTATTTCGGTTGGTGGGTACCACTTGAATGGGAGTGAAGCAACTTCAGCGTTGTAGCCTGCCGCAATAAGTGCGCGTCGCAAACCTTCGACGTGCGATTCGCCGCCACCAGTAGTGAAGGGAACTTGTGTCGTGCAGATGAGGATGTTGCGGATCATGCCTGGGCTTTTGGAATTGGGGTTGGGTCTTTGGCCTTTGGTTTTTGGTCTTTGGTTATGATGTTCAAAAGGCAGAAGACCAAAAGACTTTCAGCCAATCTGAATGTTACAGACCGCAATTGAAATCTCGCGATCGTCCCGGTCTTGCTCCATACTGACCCTTGGTTGCCATGTCCTGGATGCTGTTAGTTCAAGTTCGAACAAGTCGTCTTGTCCCGAGATATTTTGCGGAACAAAAACTTCCACAGTTAGCCATCCCTGACGAAATAGAGACCATGCTGCGAGCAGTTCGCCGTTGATCAAGAGATCGATCTGTACAGGTTCAGTTTTCAGATTTGGCAGATGCGTTGTCAGATCAAAACTGATCTTGCGCAGCTTCGAGGTTTTGAAAGTTATTCGACCTTGTTTTCCCATCCAACGTGCAACCGGCGGAATCACGTTCGGTTCAAACCAGTCTTCAGAAAATCTGACATCGCCGCGACGGTCCAAACAAGAATTCGATTCGTCGACGGCTGTTGAGAACAACTGCTTCCGTTCGCGGTGTTCGTTGTAGAACGGACCGAGCGGTGCATCTGACGCTTTGAGTAAGACGTACAGTCCGGCTTTTGGCAATTCGACATGAAGATCTGAAATCTTCCCGAAGATATAACCCATTGCCATATCAAACGCGCGTCGTTCTTTAAACGAAAGTCCTCGCAGGTAGTCGACAAAGTCGTCCTCGAACGGCAGGCCGTACTGGTCGTTCTGCTTAATGAATTCTTCGCTACTCAGACACAGTGCGTACCTGGGTTCAAATTTGACGTGAGTAAAGAAACGTCGAAATCTTTCGGCGTGTTGTTGCTCTTCTTCAAGACCTACGTGACCGTCGATCTCGACGAAGCGTCGTAACTCTTCTTCGTTCATCTCGTCGAAACGTCTTCGACCGTCCTCATCCGTGCACTCAATGCCGTGCATTGTGACGCCATCAGGCCGAAGTACTCTTTTTATCTCGGTGAGCACGGCGTCTTTTTCTTCAAAGGCGACGTGACCCAGCACGTCCAGAGTGACTACATAGTCGAAACTGTTATCCGCGAATGGTAACTGGGAGAGACTCGCTGCGAAGCTTGCGTCATATCCATTTCGTTTGGCTGCGAGTGCGCACTCGGTAGATAGATCGACGCCGGTGAGATTTACTTCTTTTCTTTTCAGTAGCGCGAGCATTCCGGCACCGCAACCAAGATCGAGAACGTCTGAGCCGGAGCAAACGTTGTCGTAGACCCACATCGTTCTGGCAAACCGCATGTCGAATCGGTCAAGAGGGTTGAAGTATCGCGAGTCGAGTACTTCATCCGAAACAAACTTGGTTCGGTAGAATTCGCCAAGGTCGTGAATTCCGGCGCGAAGGTAGAGATTGTCGTCAGATGAAGAGGGCATTGTTGAGACGTTGGGTCTTTTGGTCTTGGGTCTTTGGTACTCAATGTTGATGCAATTGTCTGAATCTTCGCAGACCCAAGACCCAAGTCCTAGTTCTTCCTTTTCTCCTTCTCTAATTTCCCCACTCGCACGTCCAGTTCGCGACGCGCTCGGTCCTGCAATACTTGTGACTCGCTTAACTCCAGCCTTAGTTGTTTGAAGCAGACTCGTTGTTCGTCGAGCAGTCTTTCGTCGCGTTCGCGAAACTCTTTGAGCAGATCATCGAACCGTGCTCGCGCTTCAGCGACAGTTTGAGATTGAAAATCCTTGATCGTGTTTTCCAACACGTCGAAGCGTTCTTTGATATCAGTTTGTTGGCTGAACAATAAGGACCGTTGGGCGTTGAGTTCACCCTGCTGACGCTCAAGCTGTTCGCGCTGAGATGCGAACTCATCTTGCATCATGCTCAACTCGCTATGTCGCAGCGCCAATTGCTGTTCATAAGCAGCGAGCGTTTCTATCACCTCAACAAAAGTCTGGCGAGTGGCGGCGTTGAAGTTAACTTGTTCCCAGGTCAACCATCTCAACGCGCGCTTCAGTTTTGACTTAATCCAAAGTTCAAACTTCGCTGGCGTACCGGTTCGTTTGCTGACGATTGGTGGTAGACGATCCCACGCGCGATCTAGCACGCTTAGACTCGCGAAATGTCTCTTAACAACCTCTGAGTCATTCGGCGAACCCTGCTGCCCAACCCGTTGCGTTGCGGCGGGTACAGACGGGGCCACTTGTGCAGAGGCTACCCGTTGACGGATCTCGGCGAGTATGTCCACTACTTCCTGATCAACCATAGGTCACGCTCTCGGCTTTAATGTTTGTATCCTTCCGCTCGTTATTTACAACAGTCGCGGTAGCATTCAGATTCGCAATACCCTCGGTCATTGTTTGACTCACGACTCGAAAGAATAAGGTGCCGTCGAGCCAATCGTACGCCTGACCTTCCTGGCTGTGAACTGCGAACGAGATCGAGTAATCGTCGATTCCCAACCAGCAGTTGAACGAAAAACTAACTGTGAGTGTCTGACCCTGGCGGATACTGCCGAGTTTAATTCTTTGCTCTTTGGTGTTCGTTCCGTAAGCGTGAATGCCGTGACGATTCCGGATCAGAAAACCCACGACGGGTTCTTCAACGTCACGTTGGAAACGAATCCTTACTCGCGCAACCAAAGCGGCACCTGTCTCTACGATCTCCAGACGATGCTTTGAACTATCGCAGAGTTCAGCGCTGACAATTGTTGCGCTGCCGTCACCGTGACGATACGTGTAATGAACAGGCGCGAGTTCTTCCTCTGTTTCCGACAAATCGTCATTTGCGCGAGCAACATCAGCGTCGTAGGCCTCTTCGCGTTCCATCACAATACGCTGGTAATCGTTTAAGACATCAGCCGGCCCTCCGTCAGCAATCATACGTCCCGCGTTTAGGAGGATCGCTCGATCACAAAGTGCACGCACAGCGGCTGTGTCGTGCGATACGAATAACACCGTCGCTCCGCGATCACGAAGATCCTTGATTCTCCTCAAGCAGCGATGTTGAAAGACAGCATCGCCCACCGCCAACGCTTCATCAATCACAAGAATGTCAGGCTCAACACTAGCAGCAATAGCGAAAGCAAGACGAACGAACATGCCACTTGAATAGGTTTTTACCGGTTGATGGATGAACTCCCCAATCTCGGCAAACCTTTCGATTCGGGGAAGGATTGCCGTGGTTTCTCGTCGTGAGAAACCCATCAACGAAGCGTTCATGTAAACGTTCTCGACGCCGGTAAACTCCGGGTCAAAGCCTGCTCCGAGTTCGAGCAGCGCTGCAATCCGGCCGTCATGAAAGACGTTACCGTGAGTTGGTGAAAGAGTACCGGCGATTATTTGTAATAGCGTTGACTTGCCACAGCCGTTCTGACCGATGATTCCGACCGTTGTACCTGGCTCTATCTCGAAGCTGATGTCGCGCAGCGCCCAGAACTCCCGGTGACGTCGCAAGCGTCCGCGAGACAACGACTCGGTCAGGCGGTCACCAGGCCGATCGTAGATCCGATATTGCTTGGATACGTTTTCAACGCGGAGAGCCAAAGTCATGATCGGAAATGTAGCAGAAGCACAAACGAGTGGGTAGCGTATCAGCAGTCGCGCTACTGAGTCGTTTGAAAATACCACCAACCGCATTTGATGGATTCGTTCATATCCAGCGTGCGATCAGTGTCCTTGTAGGCCAAGTATGACCCATCCACCAACTGCGGTTGGTGGTATTTTCACAGCATAATTAATAGCCGTTGCGGATAGGACTCTGGGGCCTGTTCGACCTATGTTTTCAAAAAGACAAACCGGCCACACAAAAATTCACCTGGCCACTTACCAGCGACCAGGTGAAAGTGAAAGTGAACTCAGTGTTTGGCTACAAACCTTAATTTGGGCCAAAGCGCTGTCTGTATTCGCTGGAACTTAAAAACGCCTTGACCATTTCAGCGTTTATAAAGTTGCCGTTGAATGCGTTCAGCTTGTTGAGCCAGAAATTGAATCCTGAGGTGTCAGGATCTCGACGTAGGTAGCCGAAGTATTCCATGGTCACGAACGCATTGTTTAGTTCGCGAGTCTGGAGTTCATCCGACTCGGCAATTTTTCTAAGGACAGTGGCACGTGTTTCAGTGGCAGCTCCTAATCCCGCAACCAGTGCGTTGCGGAACGCATCTGCTGCGGGGAAGTTGCCCCGTATCTCTCCACCACCAAATTGAGTAGTGTGGAAATTGATATACGCGTGTCCTGTCGTTAAGCTGGTTAGTTGGGCTGCCAGCGTTGTGCCATTGCCTTCAGGCGGATCCCACTTCCCACTAAACGTTCCTCCAACGCCGGTGGTAAATGGTTGGACAACCGCATCATTGGGATTGTTGTCGTTAAAGGGACTACCGAAGAAGCCCCAGACGACGGAACCGTTTACGCCTGGCACGACGCTCGGGCCAGCGTGAATGTGCGCCGCAATCAAATTGTCGTTCGTATCTCCCGGCGTTTGTGTACCGCCAACGTCAATGTTGTTGATTGTAGCGGTGAACGTCATCGATGTTTGTGCCGCGTTGAATTGGAACCGGGCAGTACCATTTGACGCTGGACGTGCAGCTCCGCCGGATGTCGTTGGATTGGTCGGCGGAACCTCCTGTGAATTCGTCAAACTCACCACGAAGAGTCGCACCTCAGCCGGCGTCAAGTTAGCCGTAGTCAGTAAAGCATCGACATATTGTGCATCGGTCAGCGTACTTGGGTACTTGGCGACAAACGCCGGTCTCGTAACAAAGTCATTGAAGTAAGCCACCTTATTCGCTTCCAGGATTGCGTCTGCTCCCGGCAGTCCGAACGCAAAGTTATTCTGAAGCGCCTGAGTGTCGCGTTCAAAGTCTCCATACAAGACGGGAGCAGGAGAACCGGAGGCACTGGTTCCAAATGCAGTCCGATGAGTCAGGTACGCAAGCAACCCGGTATTTTTAAACTCAATCGACTGGAAGAACGCAGCGCTGACGTTAATGCGCTTTATTTCTATGCACTGCGCGTTGCCGCCACACGACGTAATTTCGTTGGTCCAGAATGCCTGCCCGGCTGGATCTGATTCTCGATTTAGGAAATCAAGATAGTGCTGTCTGACAAAGAATGACGCACCATCGATGGGATTGGTTGTTGGTGCGATAGTGTCGTCGTCAAGGATACTTACTGTAGTGGTATTTGGACTACCTAAACCGACTCCTGAGCCGGTTGGGTTGCTGAGCACAACTTGAAGCTGTTCCGAAGCACCCTCAACGAATTTATCGTCGACTAGCAGAATGCGGATGGACTTACTGGTTTCGCCTGCTGCAAACGAAAGAGTACCAGCGGCAATCTCATAGTCGCTCTTTTGACTGGCATGACCTGGCTGGGATTCATCGAAGGTGGCGTAGTTCACCGTGGCCGTGCCTGAGGCATTTCCGGCACGAATAACTGAAATGTCTATGTGTCCCGAATTTTCACCGATGGCGAAATCATCACTGGCGAATTGGATGAGACTCGTTGCTGTGGCTGTGGTTGGTCTCAAAGACCCTAAAAGGCCGTGTTCTTCCTCGCCTATGCCAGCTGAAAAGTAAAGGGTGTTTAGATCGCCGCCAGCGCTACCATTGCCGAATGTGAGTGCCCACAGTTCGTCAATTGCGATGCCGTTGCCGCTTTCATCCTGGAGGGTGCCAAGGAACGCACCGGTCGTTGGATTGTAGGCGTGAATACTGGGATTGCCCTCGCCGAAATTACCCACCAGTAGGGCATTGCCGAAGATCCCGAAACTAGCAGGCGCAATTACGATGCCCCATGGAGCATTCAGCGCACCATTGTTGATGCCGAAAGTTAGATCTCGGACACCATTTGTGTTAAAGCGACGAACGAACCCGTTGCCCACACCGTCTTCGGGAAGTCCACCGGTTCCAACCTTAGCGTAAGTAACGTAAAGGCTACCGCCGATATTATCGATGTTATAGGGATGGTAAGTATTTCCCGCTGTTGTAGGAATTGTTGGATCCACAAACGGGAAGCTAGCGCCCGGCTGCAAAGCGAAGCTCGTGTCGTAAACGTCGATTGTACCGTTAGCGAAATCCGCAGCGTAAAGATGGTTGCTGCCGTTATTGGCCAAAGCAAGACCGGTGTAGACGTGGCCGGGATGACTCGCGGCAATAACACCCGTGGTCGATCCTGCCGCCGGTGCGTTCGGATCCCACCCAACAATGTTTCCGGTTATTGAGGCGAAGAGAAAGTTCGCTCCGCATGGAGGTGCAGCACAGGCTCCCGGAAGAACAAACTCCGTTGCTACAGCACTCGCGACTGTTCCAGTGGGAAGACCCCCGGGAATTGTGACGGTGTTGAATCCTGGGTTCAAGGTGAATGGGATCCCACCAACGTCGCCTCGAAATAGCTGTGTAGTGCTAGTTCCATTATTGGAAACCCAGAACGGACTGCCGGCAGTCTTCGAAATGCCCCACGGATTCACCAGTAGAGGGTCGAGTACAGGTGCAAGACCGGCAACATCAGAAACGAGATTTGTTTGTCGGTAGGCCGAACCGGGTGCGATGACGGGGACATTAGCTGCTCTGATGTCCTGTCTGATGTCCTGCGGCTGCGGTCGTATCGACATTTCCCTTGTCGGTA
>DATEXA010000113.1:0-1953 GCA_035257465.1 Pyrinomonadaceae bacterium
CCGCCGATAACGACAGCTGCGATAATGTCTAATTCTGAACCCGCAGCGACTGTAGGATCGCCCTGCCGCAAGCGTGACATCTGCATGACACCGGCCAATCCAAAAAGCAATCCTGCCAGGGCGTAAATCCAAATCTTTAGACGGTCGGTCGCGATTCCACATGCCCGCGCGGCTGCTTCGTTTGATCCGAGAGCAAACACTCGTCGGCCAAAGACCGTGTTGCGAAGCACAACGGCGGCACAAATTGCTAACACGATTGTGATCCAAACTCCCGGAGCTACCAGCAGCCATGACGGATTCGGAAACATGACAAGCAATCCGTTGAGCCACGTGTCGGCCATGTTTACGGTTTGTTCTCCCGCGACCCATTTGGCAGTTCCACGAGCAACTCCGAGCATGCCCAACGTCGCAATGAACGGCACTACCTTCAACCTGGTAATGACAAGTCCATTGACGACACCGACTAAGCCACCGACGAGAATTCCCGCAGCCAATGCCATCAAAGGTGACCAGCCCGAGTGAATTCCCAGAGCTGTTATCACTCCAGTAAGCGCAATCGTTGAACCCACCGAGAGATCGATGCCACCGCTGATGATGATCATGGTCATGCCGATCGCACCGATCGCAACGATTACTGTTTGCGAAAGAACAATGCGAAGGTTGTTAGGCGAGAGGAAGCGCTCAGGTGTCTTCATCAGAATTGAGAAGACAATGATGACTAACACGAGACCGAGTACCGGACCGAGCCGGTTCAGCCAGTTATGGAGCACAGCAGAATTTATCAGTGGCCGGTTTTGCTTTACTTCAGCAACCATAGAGTGCCACAGACTTTAGTCTGTGAATTTGTTGAACCGCGACGCTTGCCTTTTGAAGCAACACAGACTGAAGTCTGTGCCACTCGGTAGGCTACTTTAAATACTGATCAAGTGGCGGATGAAGCAAGGTCTTCACTTCGGGAGTTTCCAGGTTCTCTTTCGTCACCAACATCACGCCCGTGTCAATCTTCTTCTCAACATTCTTGCCTAGGAGATGATCAACCATCGTACGAACTCCCAGGTAACCCATGTTGAAAGGATTCTGCACAACAATTCCGTGCAGTTGGCCGGCGCGCATCGCGTCGATGAATGATTGGCTTGCGTCGAAACCTACGAAAGAAACTTTTCCTGCTTTGTTGATGTCCTGCAGGGCCAGCAACATTCCTGCGGTTGAAGATTCGTTTGGCGTAAAGATACCCTGAACATCTTCGCCGAACCGGTTGAGAAGATTCTCAGAGGCACGCTTTGCAGTGTCGCGAGTTGCACCGGCGTACTGATCAGTCGAAACCAGTTCGATGCCCGGGAACTTGGCTTTTATCTCGGTGAGAAAGCCTTCCTCGCGTTCAGTTGTGCTCGCTGAGCCTTCCGCGTATCGCAACAACAAAACTTTTCCTTTCCCGTTGAGCAACTCTCCGAGTCGATCGGCAGCAAGTGAACCGCCTTTTCTGTTGTCTGTCGCCACAAAACTGACGATCGAGTCAGTTTGTAAACCAGAGTCGATGATCACCGTGGGTACAGTAGCGCGTTTGGCGTCTTCGACTGGTCGAACCAACGCGCGATCGTCTAACGGAGCGAGGACAATGCCATTCACTCCCTGAGTCGTGAACCCTTCGACAACCTGGATCTGCTGCTCGCGATCGTCCTCGCGCAACGGCCCCTTCCAGATAACTTCAACCTGTGTGCCTTGCGAAGTCAGTTCAGCTGCGGCTTTGTTACTGCCTGCATGAATACTTTTCCAAAACTCATGAGTTGTGCCCTTGGGAATTACAGCAATGGTTAGCTTCTTGGCGCTTGATGCTGGGCCAGATGGTTTAGTGCAACCTACAAGACTGATTAGCGCAACTGCTGTAAATGCGAGGAGGATTCTTTGCATAGTGTTCATGTTCGTTTGGTTTGTAGGGGCGGCGTGTCGCTATTC
>DATEXA010000114.1:0-7462 GCA_035257465.1 Pyrinomonadaceae bacterium
GGCGGCCGTACGAATGAGATTCGATCGAATCTTGCCGATGTCGGAGCAGCAGCCGCTCCGTTGGGAGCAAATGGATTCAATATCCCCTCGTTGTTCAGCGTCTTTGAAACAGCGCCGTATTTTTACAGCGGTTTGGCGCAAACGCTGGAGGACGTACTTAACGGATCGCAAGACGGGAACGGGGGTGTCCGCCATCACTTCGTGGCCAACGCGCAGCAGCGTGCCGACCTTATTAGATTCCTTAACTCCATCGATCCAGTGCGCAGCCCTGAGGATGTTATTGCAGAGCTGATCAATAAAGTTCTAGGCCTTGTTAACGCGGGGATATTGAATCATGGCGAGGGGAACTCATTACTCGCGAAACTTGAAGCGGCTCAAGCATCGATAAGCAGGGGGAATACAAACGCCGCCTTGAATCAGCTGGGAGCATTCACTAATGAGGTTAAGGCTCTCGTCAATAGTGGACGCCTTTCCTCAGACCAGGGACAGATGTTGATTGACCTGGCAAGAATTGCTCAAGCTGCTCTAGATCCTCCAAGCAAAGGTTCGAAAACCAAAATGAAGGCAGAAGTTTCTTCGGTGAAAACGAACATTGACGCTGGGGGGCAGGATTCGAAGTCCGGTCTGACATCAGCTCGAGGGCAGGATTCGAACTTCGGTCTGACATCAGCTGGAGAGCGCACAACGGGCACCGGAATGTTTATGCTAAACATTCCTGACGCACCTGGGCTTACCTCTCCTGTGGATGGTGCAGTGGTCTCGACCTCTGGCCTGGTGGTCAAGTGGAACCACGTTTCAAACTCGCCGTCAGGAGCTCCACTCACCAGAACCGGGTACGAGATAATAATTAGCAAGGCGGTGCTGGATGACTCGCAGAGATCTTCTCGGCCCACCTTTAACGTTCACGTTCGGTCTTCAGTGACGTCGTTAACGGTTCCCAGCAAGTTTCTTGAACCTAAGACGCAATACGAACTTAAGCTACTGAGTCTGGCAGTAAGCGGCAAGCAAACAATTAGCGTAATCCATTTCACAACCCAATAAATTGGGCGGGAATTTGGATTAATTAGAATCGAAAAGCGAGGACAATTGCAGGGGTGCGTCCCTCTGTGGGCGCGCCCCATTTTACTCAGATCTGTGTACGGTATGGTCATGCGGGATCGTAACAGGCAAAAAGATACTGTAGCGCGAGGCGAAGTTGCGGCTACTTGTTGTCCGTCACCCGATTACAAACAGCAAGTCTTCGCTTCATTCCAGGGATCTGAATTCCCTGGCTCCTTCTTCACTGTTAGGGTCGACCAGATGTGTTTGCGGGAGATGAAGATCTAACGACACTTCGGCACGGTGAGTAATGATCCGACAATTCTTGCAAAGTGTTATGAACGGCCAAAACTATATTCATTAGTTCTACGGGATCGCGATTTAGCTGGCTCTGTCTCGTAAGAATCGCTGCTGCTACGTCACTACTTAGCTCACTTGAAACAGCCCTGATCGAATGTAGTTTCCTCATAAACTTTCCGGCGCAGATTTTCTGTTGGCAATGCTATTTACAATCATCCTGTTAACGCTCCCTTCGTTACTGCGAAAACCCACCGGGTTAACCTGCTGAAGCAGTCAATTCCGTTCGCATCCCGACGCGGGCAAGGGTAGATAAAACACGTGTCGGCTTACCAATGTCACTCCACTCGACGTCGCCGACTCGGATCACTACGAGATCGTTGGGTCTTCGGGCCAGGACTTCATGAGAAAAGTTCACTTCTGGAATTTTTGAAAATACATTTTGCACTGCAGTTCGTTCGAAGATTGTGCCGAAGGTGTTTTTGATGGCGGCAAACGCGTTGTAAGCTTCAGGGGACGCCTGCTGCGTCATCTTCAAGAGGGCATCGACTCGTCCCACCATTACAAAGCTGTTCCACAGACAACCCCGCTTCATCAGTTTACGAGCGACAGCGGCTGTTGGCTTTTCCCAGAAGCGACGCACGCGAGTGATTGAGCGCGGCAGAACAGCGAGGATGGACGGATGCGGTTCAATCCACCCATATTCAACTTCAGGGCTGGAGGGTGTAATTCCAAGGAGCACGACCGTTTCTGGGTTTGATTGCACTGCTTCAAAGCCCAAGTCCACGTGTGACATAAACGCTTGGTCATCGGAAAAGTGATGATCGGAGGGAAAGAATGCGACAGTCGCTCGCGGTGAACGCACGGCTATGCGGAATAGAGCATAAAGAATCGCCGCTGCAGTTCCTCGATTCTCAGGTTGTTCGAGTAGCCGACCTTTTGGAATTGGATTAGCGAGTCGTTCATAAAAGCATTCGTGTCTTTTGGTTACGACGACCAACGTTTGATTTGAATTAATCGAGAGCGCAGCCCGCCGTCGGGTTTGCTCCAAAAGTGTGTGCTCCCCGAGAAGTGAACAGAATTGCTTCGGCCGATCGTCGCCGGCAATCGCGCGAGTCATTGAACGAAGACGAGTGCCATCACCGCCAGCCAGTATTACGGCCCAGTGGTCATTTCGCATTGATCTTGATTGCCAGCCATTCGAGGTTCTTGCATTAAGGTTGGGTGTTGCCTGCTGACTTAAGCGCTGGGCCATGTTATCCCTCCGAAAATTATGAATGCTGCAAGTAATAATTATTTTTGCTTGATAGGCTCCGCCTTGCTCACGCGTTTTCAGGGCAACGCACGTACCAGATGGATAACTTTCGTATTGGCTGAAACACCGAGGAGTTTCAATGTGGCCACGGAAATAATGTCGAAAATGCTGAGCTGTAATTCGATCGTGAGCGGCAAGTACCCGGCATTTCTCAGCTGTGACGTTAACCTCGCTAACTTTCGTCCCCAGGGGTCATTCCTTTCCGTCAATTATGATTCTCGCAGCACGATCATGCGTTAAGCCAAACCAGGCCCAGTTCCAAAGCGTTTCAATCCGATTGCGCGTCCCATTGAGCAGCACCAGGTGGACTCCCAGCCACGCCATATAAGCCAACGGGCCGTGGAGTGTTCGCTTGTTCGGGAACTCTACCACTGCTGCGCCACGCCCGATCGTTGCCATAAACCCCTTGTCCCAATACTTGAACGGCTGTGTTGGCTCCTCAAATAATCGCCTCGATATCTGGCGTCCAACGTGGTCCCCCGACTGCTGGGCCACCGAGGCGAGTTGTGGCAGAACTTCTCCGTCGGAAGCCACTTCTCCCATATCCCCGACGACAAAAATCTCCGGGTGGTCTGGCACGCTCAAATCAGAATTGAGTTTGACTCGTCCACCGCGACCTTGAGGGAGTCCCAGTAGATCTGCGAGGGGATTGGCCCGCACACCGGCGGTCCAGATCAGTGTATGGGCCTTGATCTCTTCGCCCGACTTCAACCGCACGGATGTTGGTCCAACCTCTGACACCGCATCTCCGAGACGTACTTCAACTCTTCGTCCTGCCAACTCCTCCCCCGCGTACACTCGCAGGCTGTCCTGGAACGGAGGGAGTACTCCTTCACTCATCTCCACGAGAATTACCCGCGCCTTGTCGACACAAAACCCGTGGTAATCAGGTTGGAGGAGGTTATAAAAAAGATCTGCCAGTGCTCCCGCTGTCTCAACACCGGTTGGGCCAGCGCCTACAATGACAAAATTCACCACTCCGTCCTCTATTAATGTTGGGTCGCCCTGTGCGGCCTCAAATCGCTCCAGGATTCGGTTGCGAAGTGTGACCGCGTTCCTGAGCGTGTAGAGTGGTATGGCATGCTCCGCAGCACCTGGAGTGTTGAAATAGTTAACAGTCGCTCCACCTGCCAAAACGAGGTAGTCGTAAGTTATTTCATTTCCGTCTTCCAGTTGGATCTTGTGAGCCGGCACATCGATCCGAGTGACAGTCCCCATGCGGAAGGTCACGTTCTCCTGATGCCGGAAAAAACTGCGGACCGGTATTCCGACATCCTCAGCGTTTAGCAGAGAAGTCGCCACTTGATAAAGGAGCGGATGGAATGTGTGATAGTTGTGTTTGTCTATCAAAGTCACATCAACAGGGACGTGAGCTAATGCCTCGGCAACTCCCAGCCCGCCAAAACCGGCTCCGACAATTACGACGTGTGGTGTGTTACTCATAACGACCGGTAGATTGCCAGCTGTAGTGCAATCAGTTTGTTGTGTCTAATCATCTTTAATGTTTTCCCGGGGGTCGGATCCTTAGTCTGTTCAGGGCAACACACGTACCCGGACGACGAAATTCAAGATTGGCTTCAATCAGTAAGGTTTTTGGAGTTAGAAGAGGAAGTCTGCCGGAAATGTCGGGCTATTCTTGATCGTCGCCGGAAACCCTTCCGGCATTTTCTTGATTAGCCGGCGCAAACTCAATAAAGCCCACCAACGGCGGAGACTGTGTCAAACGCGGAGATTTAAAAAAGATCATCCGCAGATGTCCGATAAGCTTCAGCTTGTCGGTCTCGCAAGATCGGCTCTTTTACACCATTCGCATTTAATAGTTAACCGACAAGCTGAAGCTTATCGGACATCTGCGTAATCTGCGGATGAGTTTTTTTCCGGTGGGATCCTGCAGTCTAGACTGTGGACCACGCAAGTCGCTTTTGGCTCGGTCTCAGCCCTGTGGTATTCCTCGACTTTACCTTGTCGTGCTTATTCGGGAGGGTGCAATAGTTGAAGTTCTTGTTGACTCGAGGCAGTTCGCCAGTCTGAGCTCAAATCGAAAACCTCGTCTGAATCAACCGCTGGATGAGAAAAAACACCATCGCCGTCGTAACACCAAACATGAGCATTCCATTTGCTGCTTCCAGCGGTCCCAATAACGCCCACGAAGGCGTCATGATTACATCGCCATAGCCCAGAGTCGTGTAGTTGACTGCTGAGTGGTAGTAAGCAACCCCGAAAGCAGAAAATTCTCCGCAGATTACGAACAACAGCGCCCACAAACCGATCTCAATCAGGTGCGCAGCGAACGCGAAGGACACTGCCATCGCAACGATTGCGACATCGATCCAGAAACTCGCGCCCATACGACCGAGTTTTCTTTCAAACCGTAAGAACCGGATCGATAGGTTGACCGCCAGCGCGTGGATCAAGATCGTACAGATGATTGCACCAGCGCCAACGACCAATGGAATCAATATCGGCATTCGATGCCATAACTCCTGATTACCTGCCTAACTGTTTCTTTGCAGCCGCAACCACCTGGTCAGGTTCAAAACCAAACTTCCTCTGCAACTCCTTGAGGGGCGCAGAAGCGCCGAACGTTTTCATGCCGATTACCTGACCAGAGCGCCCAACATATCGCTCCCACCCAAGAGTCGATGCCTGCTCCACAGCGACGCGTGCTTTCACTTTCGGCGGCAACACGCTGTCCTGATACTCATCGCTCTGATGTTCGAAAATCTCCCATGACGGCATCGACACTACCCGCGACCGTATGCCTTCAGCGAGTAGTTTCTCGTGCGCATCAACCGCAAGGGCGACTTCACTGCCTGTGGCAATGAGGATCACTTCCGGGTCATTGCCTGGCGCGTCAGCAAGCACATAGGCGCCACGCGCAACTCCAGATGCCGGTGCGTACTTGCTGCGATCGAGAGTTGGGAGGGCCTGCCGTGACAATGCGAGCACCACAGGCTGGTGGCGTAACTGCATGATGTATCGATAAGCCTCGACTACTTCATTCGCATCGCCGGGTCGCAAAGTGATCAGTCCGGGTATCGCACGAAGGGAGATTAGATGCTCAACCGGTTGGTGAGTTGGACCGTCCTCACCGTCGCCCATAGCGTCGTGTGTAAAGATAAAAATAGATGGCAACTCCATTAGGGCCGCCAACCGGATGGCGGGGCGCGCGTAGTCACTGAAAATGAAGAAACTAGCTCCGAAGGCTCGAACTTTAGACAAAGAAAGTCCATTCACAATGGCGGCCATCGCATGCTCGCGAATACCGAAATGCAGGTTCTTCCCACCGGGGCTGTCAGCCTGAAAATCTCCAGCGCCAGCGAACGTCAATGTGGTTTTGTTCGATGGCCCAAGATCCGCTGAGCCGCCGAGGAGCCACGGGATGTTTTGTGCGAGCACATTTAGAACCTTGCCCGACGCTTCCCGCCCCGCGATTCCTTTTGCATCTGGCGGAAAAACGGGCAGGTTGTGATCCCAGTCGTTGGGAAGTTCTCGTCGCTGCATTAACTCGATTTCCTTCGCGAGTTCGGGATACTCAGCTCGATAGGTCTCAAGTAGCTGCGTCCATTCACGCCGCAAACTCGCACCGCGTGCCCCTACCCCTGCCGCGAAGTGTTCGTACACACCATCCGGAACGAAAAACTTCTCATCCTCAGGCCATGCGTAGCTGCGCTTCGCGAGTCGGACCTCATCTTCGCCTAACGGTTCCCCGTGAGCAGCAGCTGTGTCCTGCTTGTGTGGTGCGCCATATCCGATATGGCTATCCAGCACGATGAAGGTGGGCCGGTCCTTTGTTTTTCGGAAAGTGCTGAGGGCTTGTTCGATGCGATCGACATCGTTGGCATCTCCGACTCTCAACACATTCCATCCATAGGCGAGGAAACGTGCTGCAACGTCCTCAGTGAATGCGAGACGTGTGTTTCCCTCGATCGTAATGTGGTTGTTGTCGTAGACCCAGCACAGATTGTCGAGACCAAGATGACCGGCCAGCGACGCCGCCTCCGAGGCAATGCCCTCCATCAAACAGCCATCACCACAAACTGCATAAATGTTGTAGTCGAAGATCTCGAACCCCGGTTTATTGAAGCGATTGGCAAGCCACTTCTCTGCGACGGCCATGCCCACACTGGTGGCCACACCCTGGCCCAGTGGCCCAGTTGTAGTTTCAACGCCAGATACCCAGTGGTACTCGGGATGGCCTGGTGCCTTGCTGTCGAGCTGGCGGAACCGAGTGATGTCGTCGAGTGTTACCGAAGGTGTTCCGAGCGTTTCATATTCGGCATTTACGGCACGGGTGCCGGTGAGATGAAGCGCCGACCATAGCAACATCGAAGCATGG
This sequence comes from Pyrinomonadaceae bacterium, assembly GCA_035257465.1. Lineage (GTDB taxonomy): Bacteria > Acidobacteriota > Blastocatellia > Pyrinomonadales > Pyrinomonadaceae > PSRF01. Next base: position 6,990 of record DATEXA010000114.1, read on the forward strand.
CCGTTCGAGAGTACGAAGCGATCACGGTTGACCCAAATCGGATCTTTGGGATCAAAACGCATTACTCGATTCCAGATCGTATACACCAAAGGAGCCAGGGCCATCGGTGTGCCCGGATGTCCAGACTTCGCCTGCTGCACTGCATCGATCGAAAGTGTTCGAATGGTGTTGATGCTGAGTTGATCAAGTTTCGTATCAGTTAACGTTTCAACTGCTTCCATTAAACTCATGGGTGACTCCTGCTTACTTCTATGAATGATTCGTTTCCACTTTAGCGACTTTGGCGAGGCGGCGCAGATGACGCTCGGCCTGACTGAACTCAGCCGCTAGAAAAGCCTGGACCAGATCCCATGCGGACTCTGGACCCACAACACGACCACCCAGGCAAATAAGATTCATGTGGTCATCTTCGACGCCTTGTCGAGCAGAGAAATGGTCCAGGATCAGAGCGGCTCGCGCACCGTGAACCTTGT
>DATEXA010000115.1:0-15519 GCA_035257465.1 Pyrinomonadaceae bacterium
ATAATTGACGAAGCCCATTGACGATGCGTCTGCGAGGTGACACTCTTCCGTCTGCGCAATTCAAAAACCGCCTCCCCCACAACCTATCCATTCGAATTTGATCTATAGATAATTTCGGAAAAAGGAGGGACGCAATGCCAACGGTTAAAGCAAACGGCATCAAGATTAACTACGACCAACAAGGATCGGGCGAGCCGGTAATTCTGTTGCCATTCCTGACGGCTGACAATTCCTGCTATGCCTTTCAGATTGCTGAGTACGCCAAACATTTCACATGTATATCCGTAGATCCGAGAGGAGCCGGTCAGACCGACAAACCAGCAGGAGTCTACTCAACCGAACTCTTCGCCGACGACGTAAGTGCCTTCATGCAAGCCATAGGCATTGAGCGAGCTCACGTTATGGGGCTCTCGCTAGGAGGAGTAATCGGTTTGTGGCTCGGGGCCAAGTATCCGGAGAAGGTGAAATCTCTGTCGGTTCATGGTGGCTGGTCGAGAACTGATCCTTTTATTAAGACTGTGGTTGAGGGGTGGCAAGTTATGGCCCAGGCACTTGGGAGCGTAACGGAGTTAGTGATCCGAGGGATCTTTCCCTGGTGCCTCACTCCGGATCTGTACGCCAACCAGCCTGAGTACATCGAATCGCTCTCAGCATTTGTGAGGTCACGTCCTTCGCAACCTGTGGAGGCGTTCATCCAACAATCAAACGCCGTCATTGCACACGACGTCGAGTCGCACCTCAACGAGGTCAAAGTACCAACACTAATCACCTTTGGACGTTACGATATGATCACGTCACGCTTTGCCGCCCCGATGACAGACAACATTCCAAACACGGAACTAATTGTCTTCGAGGACGCATCGCACGCTACGATTTACGAGAAGGTTGACGAGTTCAATCAAAAGACACTCGCGTTTTTGCAACGCCACTCCGGAGACGCCGCGACTGCTGGAACGCACCACTGACGAAGTTGGAGTCTCAGCTCCTTCTTACCTGCGATTCTGTGTCTTTGTTCCCATCCTTGGTTAAATTGGGTAGCAGGGGAGGCAGTCTCAAACTGAGGATAAGTTGGCCATGGGGATTAACGCGAATAGAAGGGATCACTTCCTTGCGAGATTCGTAGTGGCTTCAGAGACCATCGGCGCAATCTGGTAGTGGTTGTGCACTGCATCGAGTCTGCCGAACCCGCTAACCCTGGTGTTCCTGTTGGTAAGCAGCGACTGCCTCGATCGCGCCTTCGTGCATTCTCTCGGGGCGAACGTAGAGCCAGTGCTTGTCGAACTCCTCGTCGGTCATATTCCCCGCCACCAGTCGTTCCTTATTCTTCAGCCATTGCTCGGCCCACTGACGCAGTTCCTGATCTCGATTGAGCGCCATACGCGCCGAATGCATGTTTAGAGGTACGGTCATAGTTTCATTTCACTTTCAAAATAGCGTTGTTGCCCCGTTAATGGATCTTGAAATGAAAGCGATTTCGCCAACAGCTTTAACGGATTGGAAAAATCGTCATCATCTGAGGGGCTCATTGCAGGGTAGAGTTTGTCATTGATGATTGGAATTCCTAATGCGGCGAGATGAACGCGGAGCTGGTGCTTCCTGCCGGTAACTGGAACCAACTTATAGAGCGTGTTGCATCCCAGGTTGCGCAAGGGACTGATGTGAGTCTCTGAATTAGCTACGCCTGAAACTTCCTTCATGCGAAAGAATGGTTCGCCACGGACAAGGCGACTCCGTCGAGTTGTGGGAATCGTTAAATCCCTCATGGTTGGCGCGAGTGCCTCATATACCTTTGTAACGTTCCGATCACGGAAGAGAGATGTGTAGTGGCCCCTCGTTCCCGGGTTCACGGAAAACATGACCACGCCCGCAGTCTCCCGATCGAGACGGTGAATGGGCACAAGACTTTCGACATTGTAGGTTTTTCGTAATCTTACAAGTAGTGTCTGGTGAAGAAATCTTCCCGAAGGAATCACCGGCAGGAAGTGGGGCTTATCTGCAACTAGTATGTGCTCATCCCGATAGAGTACCTGCTCAACAAATGGAATGCGGCTTTCGGTCTCAACTTCACGGTAATAAAAAATGCAGGCGCCCACTCGATAGGCTGACTGTGGATCTAAGCGTTGGCCAGTTTCATCCGTCACCTCACCCTTCGCCATCCGCACCGTCCACGTTTCGACGTCGACTCTCGGAAATCGCTCTGTGAAAAATTCCAGGACAGTCTTCCACGGACCAGAGGGCAGCCATTGAGAGCTGGGAGCAACTCCTGCAACAATGGGAAGCGGCGACGTCATCACTGTGAAAATGTAACACCCTTAATGCCGGGAGCGCAGGATGTGTGCGATATGCTTTAAGCTTCTCGCTATAGTATGTGAACTCCCAACCGACAAGCTAAAGCATAGCGTACATTCCAGCATTGGCGTCTCATGTATGATGGACTTCCGTGATCAAATTACCGGAATCAGACGAGGACCTGTTGCGTGAGTGCGAAGTGCAAACGTTTCGCTCAAGTGGACCGGGAGGGCAGCACGTGAACAAGACGGAAAGCGCCGTGCGTCTCAAGCACCTACCATCAGGCGTCGTCGTCACGTCTCAGCAGGAACGCAGTCAGCATCGAAATAAAGAGATCTGTCTGCAGAAGCTCCGCAAGAAAATCGAGCGTTTGAACTATCGACCTGCCAAACGGGTACCGACTGGCATACCGCGTAGCGCAAAGAATCGCATGCTTGAAGAAAAGTCACGGCGCTCAGAGGTAAAACGTTTGCGTACAAAGCCGTCAACGGATGAGTAAGAACGAGGTAGATTTCATGGGGGAAGGTGAAAACAGAAAGGTCGAGGGGTTTCTTGACTAAGACGGTCGACTTGGCTGGAAGCAAAGTGCTGTTGTTGCTAAACTCTCATCCGTGGGCCAGCCGGGATTTCATTTAATAGTTTGAAAGGGACAGTGCGGTTGCTGGCGGCAATCGATTTTCCGTCGTACAGTCAAACTTCCTTGGCTTGAACTGAGACGGGGATTCGCGTTCGCGGAGCGAACAAGGAACCCAAGATCCGCATTGTTTCGCCAGAAGGTCGGAATCTTCTTGACAGTTATACCGAGTCTAATCATAACTTTACGAACCGCGTTTGATCGGGAGGTGAGCGGTACCTATAAACCCGCACAAACCTCCTTCGGAGCTCAACTAGAATTTATGTACGAGAGGAGCTGAAAGTGAGCGTAACCCCAAAGGATATGAACACACCTGGCAGCACACCGCCGTTTCGGATCGACGAGAAACTGCACCAGATTCTTTATGAGAAGCCCGGAAGAGTGAAGCTGGAAGTAAAGGACGAAGCTGTTTTACCTGAACCACCCTATCCACAACATCCAGACCCGCAGGAGATGACCAAGCGCGAGTATCTGAAGTTGAATGGAGTGCGGTTGTGGAAGACCTGGGGAGCACCCTACTTTACCTCGCGTTGGCACAAAAATGAGTTGCGTCCGCTCATCCCTTATTTATTTACTGACTGGAAATGCAATCTTGACTGTCACTATTGTTGGTCGTACGACAACAAGGTGAAAGGAATGAGCGAGGACGTTGCCAAGCGATCGATAGATTGGCTGCATTCGATCGGATCACGCGTGATTGCGTTAATGGGTGGAGAACCTTTGTTGCGCCCGGCCTTCATTCACAAGATCGTCTACTACAGTGCCAGCAAAGGAATCTTCGTCTATCTACCAACCAATGGACGTTTGATGAAACCAGACGTCATTGACCGTCTTGGCGACGCTGGCCTTGCCACTGTCAATCTTGCGGTTGATTCAGTGAAGGATCGGAAGTCGCTACCAAAAGCTCTGGAACCGATCCGCCCGTACTTTGATTATCTGGTTAAGCGTCAGCATCACTACGGCTACACAGTCATGTTCAATATCAACATCTGTCACAACAACATGGATGATGTAAAAGAACTGACTGAGATTGCCCACGACAACGGCATCGCCACCGACTATCACATCAATGAGACGCCGATGACGGAGCAGACGCATTTCCAGCATCTTAATGAGAATGAGACTTACTTGACGCGTGACGATTGGTCCAAAGTCGATGACTTGCTTGACTATCTTAACGACAAGCGTCTCAACCACGGATATAAGATGGTAAACCCGGTGCAGCACATGGAAGATATGAAACTCCTGATGCGTGGTGAGGTGCCACCGTGGCAATGTCGTGCCGGTCAGAATTCGTTGATTATTCGAACTGACGGCACGTTGGCTCCGTGTTTCCCGATGTATTCAGCAACCCATGACTGGGGAGTCGTGGGCGATCACAAGTTTGACGTTAAGCAACTTGATGAAATGAAAGTGGAATGCACAAAACATTGTCTTTCGACGTGCAATTACATCCTTGGTTACTGCTACGACACCGCGCGTGTGCTGGGATGGATCATGAAGACTGCAGGTAACGGATTCAGAGGCGTCCAGAGCTTTTAAGCGGCACCTTGACGAGATCTTGAGGTTGCAAATTGCAACCTCAAAGATTTCTGCTTTTCCCGACGTTAACTGAAACACGAAGTGTTCAGGAAACCGCCGCGGATTTCGCTGAACCTCCTGATTGAGACGTTTGGTTGGCACTCAAGTATGGCTCTCACCCCAGTGGGGTGAGATGTTTATAGCCCGACGCCACTTCACATCCGGCGCCTCCGGCGATGAGATTTCTTTCCCTTGCTTCTATAAACATATCGCTCCGCTGGAGCGAAAGTGTGAACCTGCCGAGGCTCAACAAACGCTCGCATAATCAGGTACGGCCGGTAGCGTCGACCATCGTGACCAGATCTTGAGAACGCAATTTGCGATCTCAAAGCTTCCGCCTCGGCTTTGGTTAACTGAAACATAAAATCGTCGGCAAACCTTTTCCGATTGCGCTTAACCCGCTCGTTGCTACGACAAAACAGACGCAGACTTAAACACATTGCATTAGGAGGTGATGTCAATGACTCTGAGAATCCTCGGCTTCTCTCTTTTCTCATTCATGCTTGGCGCCGCTCTGTTCGCTACCTTCACAACACGTGTTTCAACCGCGAGCATTCAGGATGATCGCGCCGCTGATCGCAGCGCGATTCGCGCCCACATCGAGAGCATCTTTCAGGCCTTCATCAACAAAGACCCCACGGCGCTAAGAGCGACACATGCGGAAAACTGGCTCGGCTATCTAGATAGCTCGGGTACGATGATTAAAGGTATTAAAGGTTACATGGATTGGAACCAGGTCGATCCGAAAAGCCCTTACGGCATGAAGAGCTACAAGTTCAGAGATTTTGACATGATCTTCAAAGGCGATGCTGCGTTCGTCTGCTTTGTCGCCGACGTCGAGTCCAATTGGCCCGGAGGGCAGCCGCATCGCGTGTTGCAAATCTGCGATTTCTACACGAAGAACAATGGTAACTGGATTCAGAATGGAAGTGATACCGGGCTCCATCAAGAGTCAGTGGAAGAGCAATTAGCGTCGCCACGCCCTATCGGTGATCAAATGAAGAAACGTTTGCTCGATGCGCGGGAAGCTGTGTGGCGTGCGTGGTTCGCCGGCGATCGCGCGACTTTGGAAAAACTAATTCCGCAAGAAACCATCGCGATCGAATCAGGAAATAACAACTGGTCAAACCGGCAGATCATTCTCGACGGCTCTGAACAGTTTGCGAAGAGCGGTGGCAAGCTAACGAAACTCGAATTCCCCAAAACGGAAATTCAGATGTATGGCGCCGCTGCCGTCGTCTATTCCAACTATTCATATGAACTGCAGCAAGGCGGCCAACCCGTCAACCAATCGGGCCGCGTCACTGAAGTATTCGTCCTGCGCAACGGTCAGTGGGTAAATCCTGGTTGGCATATGGATGGTGGGAAATGAACGCTTCACCCCGGGGTGAGATGTTTATAGCCCGATGCCCTCTACACCTGCGACGCCTCCGGCGATAGGTTTTCATTCTCCTGTTTCCATAAACAAGTCGCTCCGCTGGAGCGAGAGCCTCAGCCTCACTCCAAAATCTGCGTAATCGGCGTAATCTGCGGATACTTCCCGGCTTGCCTTGACTGATTACAAAACTATTGCAAACGATTCCTCCTCAACTGCGATCTAACAGTTATCCTGCCTAGTGGCTACGATCAGCTTTCAGTTTTGAGGTGTTAATGGGAATGAATATTAGTGAAGCTCACGCGGATCGCCGATTGACTTTCAATCGGGATACCGGTTTTCACGCTGAGCTCCGTCGCAGGGTTGCTGAATATTTTGAGCAGACTGGACAACGTCAACGCGATTGTCCGGAGATGTATCTAAAGACCGCGATCATTTTACTTGCCTTTATGGGTTTGTATGTCGCTTTGGTGTTTGTTGCTGTCACGTGGTTGCAGGCACTTGGGCTGTCGATTCTGCTCGGTCTGGCGATGGCGGCAATCGGTTTTAATATTGAACACGACGGTGGCCACCAGGCGTATTCAAACCACCAATGGATCAACCGTCTGATGGCGATGACGATGGATCTACTTGGCGCCAGTTCCTACGTTTGGCACTGGAAGCACGATGTTACCCATCATACCTACGTAAACATCACCGGCCATGACGTCGACATCGAGCTGGGATTTGTTGGCCGGCTCTCGCCACATCAAAAGCATTTCAAATTACATCGCTGGCAACACCTTTACCTGTGGCCGTTGTATGGATTGAACGTCATCAAGTGGCAACTATACGACGACTTCCGTGACATCATCCTAGGTCGGATTGGTCAAACGCGAATGCCGCGTCCAAGACGTTGGGGTTGGGTGCAATTCATCGGAGCTAAGACGGTGTTTTTCGCTATGGCTTTTGTGATTCCCCTGGTGCGGCATCCTGGTTGGAGCGTGATCCTGTTTTACGCTGTCACAAGTTTCACAGCCGGCATAGTTGTGAGTGTGGTGTTTCAGCTGGCCCACTGTGTGGAAGAAGCTGAGTTTTCGCTGCCTGAAAAAGATTCAAGTGTGCTTGCGAACACGTGGGCGATTCATCAAGTCGAGACCACGGTGAATTTTTCGCGCCACAGCAAGGTGCAAACCTGGTTGTTGGGTGGTTTAAATTTTCAGGTTGAACATCATCTATTCCCGCGTCTCTGTCACGTCAACTACCCGCGAATTTCGAAACTGGTCGAAGAGACCTGTCGCGAGTATGGGGTCACGTATCGACAGCATCCCACTTTTCGGCTTGGGTTACTCTCGCATTTCCGTTGGCTCCGCCGCATGGGAACCGCTACTGCTTCATCGTGAACTTAATTCTGGTTACGACTTCTGGCCTGCCTTGAATCCGATTTGCTTGCGTGACCGCGTTGGTTGCTCGGTGAGTTTCTTAAGCTCATCAAATACGACACGGAAGTAACACCGAACGTGTTCGCCAATTTCAGCCCAGGGTTCGCTTTGGAACCCTGGGATCAAGGTGTTCTATTAATAGACGCAACCCTGAAGGGGTTGCGTTTACCGTGCGTTAATCGTAAAGCCGTCGCAACCCTTTAAGGGTTGCATCCAAAACAAAACGCGCACGCGATCCCCGGGGTTTCAAAGCCAACCCTGGGCTGAAATTTAGCGAACACCTTCGGTGTTGTAAGACACAGGCTATCGGCCTCACTGCTTCCAATGCACTGTGGTCCAGAACTGTGGATCGAATAGTTTTGGATCCAACGTTACATCACCGCGAATATCAGAGTACTTCTCGGTAGTCACAACCTTGTTATCGACCATGAAGATCACTTCCGGCGACATCCAACCACCACCAAGTTTCTGATACTTGTTGAATTGAGTTTCCTGCGTTTGTGTTCCATCCTTACCTCCGGGTCGAAGCATTCTGACAAAGTAAAGATTCTTCTGATCGATCCAGAACTGCGGCGAATGCAAGTCGCCCGCTGTGGCGCCAACTACATACACTGGTCGTCCTTGCCAGGTGTCTTCCCTGAACTGCGAGAGATCAAACTTCATCGCCTGCAGTTTGGTGGTCACCTCGCTGGCGGGCGTGCGATAGATGTCGAACCCCAGGATCAGTAGCGGATGATCGAAGGCACGCGAAGTCTCGACCTTGCCGTCTTTGAAAACGAAGATCTTTCCGTCGGTAAAGAGAATGCCGTTGCCGGCAGTTGTTGGTGTGAAGTCAATGCGCAAACTACCGGGGACCGCCATCGCCTCGTACCAGGTTTCAACCTTTGATGTTCCATCGGGTTGAACGTTCGTTGTTTCCTGGACGAAGGTGGCAGTCTTGTACCACGACTTTCCATACTTCATCTGCATGGCCGCGATCAGTTCGTTCGTATTCGAAATTTTCGCGTACGACGTAGCTGGCAATGTCAGTACAGAAATCGCAACTATCAAAAGGAAAGTTTTCATCGTTGTCCTCGCTCTCATCCGCAGATTACACAGATTTGAAGTCGAATGTAAATTCGCTCGAATGAGTTGAACGTAGATATATGAAAGTGCACAATTCGAATTACACATAAGAAGGACACCATGCGTTACTTCGCCATCCTCTTGATTCTCCTTTTCATTCTGACTTCTGCTGCCCAAGGACAAGAGTTGACCTCGGCAGACGAATACTCGCAGCGAGGAATAGCTCGCTTTGAAAAGAACGATCTTGATGGCGCGATCGCCGACTTCACCAAGGTGATTGAAATGAATGGCAAGGACCAGGCGTTCTGCTACTATTTCCGAGGCATGGCCCATTACCGGAAGGGTAATGCCAATCAGGCTATCGATGATTTAACCAAAGCCATCGCAATCAAACCCGATCCTCGATTTCTTGATGATCGCGGGAACCTCCTCGCCAAACAGGGCGAACTTGATCGAGCACTCGCCGACCTCAACAAGACTATCGAGATTGCGCCACAATCTGCGAAAGCTTATGGCGATAGAGGTCTGATTAGACTTCTGCGGGGCGAGGCTACAGCTGCTGAGCTGGATTTCAAAAAATGCTTTGAGCTTGATCGTGCACTTGAGCCTCAATTCAATGCCGCCGCAAATCAAGTAAGGCATCGCGCTGCTTCTCGTTATCTGCACGAGAAACCAGCCGGCGTAGAGATCACGAAATTTAGTTGGACAGAGTCGCCTTCAAGAGTGCTGGTTCCTTCGGAAGGGTCTATCACTGTTAATACATCACCGGTGAGTCCAACCGGTACGCGTGTATTGGCAGACCCAAATGCCAAAGGTGAGTCTGGTCCCGGCGACATACTAAATCCGTCGGGAATCACTACCTCTTCCCCTCGAAACAACCCCGACAATAGCCGTGCATTCATCGACTACAGATTCACCATCTCCATAAAGAATAGCGGTGAGAAAACAATCGCTGGTGTTAAGTGGGCCTACTTTTTCGAACCTAAAGATCCGGCTCACGAAGCTTTGGCTTACCTATTTATGACTCAAACGAATATAGCGCCGGGAAAAGAAAAAGCGCTGAACGACTCGCTTGGTGCGAAAGTTGGCGCAGCAGTTTCCACAAAATTGCCAGGCAAGCGCAATCAAGCGCTCTACAATGAACGAGCAGCAATACTTCGGCTGGACTACAGTGACGGAACTTCATGGCAAAGTGCCGCGGATACCACCACTTTAAAACCAACAAATCCACCTCACTAACCAAACGCAAGTCTTAGCGCGTTCAAACGAAAACCTGCGTAATCTATGGATTGTAGTCTTTCTCAACCTTGAACGAACCACTGCCCGTTTGGAATTTGTAATGAGAATATTGCCAGAATGGGCGAGAAGTGGGCGTGAGTTCTTGATTTAATTTAAGGGCCCCCTGAGTTCTTAAGCAAAAATCAGGAGCTTCACCAATGGCAGGATACTTCTCTTTTCAAAAGCTCATCACTCCTCGTTTCGTAAAGTTCATTTATGTGGTCGGGTTAATGGCCGTGACTGCTGGCGGAATAGGATTGGCCATCGGGGCTGGACTGGGCCTTCGTTCAGCAACGCTGCCTACTCGAATGGGCGTTTATTACATTGCAATTGGAGCGGGTGTGGTGATCGTAGGCAATCTTGTTTGGCGCGTGTTCTGCGAGATCTGGATCGTGGCCTTTAATATCCACAATCTGCTTGGTTCCCTAGAAAGCGAGACGAGACGAGTGCTTCTTCAACGTGAGTTGCCAAGCGAAGAGCATCAAGTCGAGTTGGTGCCAGATGTCATTGAACGCGAACGAGAGTCACGTGTTATCGGCCACCCGGCAAGTGTATTAGGACTAACTTAGTTATCCGAGTTGAATAGTGATAAGCGGGTTGAGTGCGTTCGCGTAATAACACGGATGGTGTTCGCATATTCCAGCCAAGGGTTCGCTTCGGAAATCTGGGGTCAAAGTGTTCTTTAAGAATGCAACCCCGATGTATCGGTTGCGTTTTCGTTCTAAACCCGTCGCAACCCTTTCAGGGTTGTACCCGAAACAAAACGCGCACGCAATCCCTAGGGTTTCAAAGCAAAAGCAAACCCTGGGCTGAAATTGGCCAACACCTTCGGTGTAGAACCTCTTCGCGACGAGGCCACTTCATACTTTGCGCGGCCTCTTCATCCATTCGTTTTCGTCATGCTAAAATCCGGCACTAGCTTTTTCGAAAACTTAAAGGAGGCCACCTCACATGGCTCAATCGCTCTCACGTCTTTGGACACACCTCATCTTCTCAACCAAACACCGTTTTCCGTTTCTTAGTGACAAAACAATTCGAATTGACATGCATGAGTACCTAGCAATGATTCTGCGTAAGCAAGATTGCGAAACACTGATCGTCAATGGTGTTGACGATCATGTTCATGCATTGTTTGCACTATCGCGAACCCATTCAATTGCCTCAGTCGTCAAAGAGATCAAACGAACATCTTCTGGCTGGATAAAGGCGCTATCACCAAAGCTGGCAAAGTTTCACTGGCAAGGTGGCTACGGAGCATTTTCGGTAGGCCAGTCGAATCTGATGGAGGTAATTAGATACATCGAAAACCAGGAAGAACACCACAAACGTGTGACGTTTCAGGACGAGTACCGCGCTTTCCTAAAAGCGTATGACATTGCTTACGATGAGCGTTATGTTTGGGATTAGGTGGAAAATTAACACCGAAGGTGTTCGCTCATTCCAGCCCAGGGTTCGCTTTGGAACCCTGGGATCAGACAATTTATTAATTATAGAAGGAACCCTGAAAGGGCTCCGTCGTCGGTTCGCATCATCCGATCCATCGCAACTCCTTCAGAGTTGCGATTACCTAAATGTGCGTCCTTCCCCAGGGTAGCCAGAGCGCAGCCGTGGGCTGACATTAGCGAACACCTTCGGTGTAAACCTGTCGTGGCCTTTAGCCCTGCATTCGCGTGGTATGATAAATCTCCTTCTCGTCATTTCGGACCCGCAGAAAAAGCTCCTGGAGGAAATCTGAAAATGAAGATCAGTCGTCTCGCTCTCCCTCTCGTCCTTTTGGTGGCAATTACTTTAACCGCGACGGCTTGGGCCAAACAGCTCCCTGGGGATGATGACAATCCCGTCCGATCGGAAGCCGAAGTACCGCGCGCACCGAATGGAAAGAAACTACTCACTTCGCTTGATCTCATGAAGATCGCGAACGTGGGCTCACCGCGGATTTCTCCCGATGGCACTCGCGTGGCCTATACCGTAGGCGAAGTAAAAACTGAAAAGGACAAGGAGTGGAAAACAGTCACGCATATTTGGGTTGTGTCGACTGCCGGCGGGGGTGTTGACGCTACACGGCAGTACACCCAGGGTGAGAAGAGTGCCACCGCTCCAGAGTGGTCACCCGACGGAACAATGTTGGCCTTTCTGACTGATCGCGAAAACGATGGCGAGCGTCAAGTCTGGATGATTCGCGCTGATGGTGGCGAGGCCTGGCAAGTGACGTCGCACAAAGGCGGCATCAGCACATTTCACTTTTCGCCTGATAGCAAACAGTTGGTGCTTGTCTCTACTGATCAACCCGGAAAGGAAGACGAAGAACGAAAAAAGGTTAAAGACGATACGATCGTGATCGACCGCGACATTCGCATGGCCCATTTGTGGTTATGGAATATCGAGAAGAAGGAAGAGAAGCGACTCACAGAAGGCGATTTCACGGTGAGCGATCCGCAGTGGTCACCAGACGGTACGCGAATCAGTTACACAACTCGCCCGACGCCGAAAGCTGACGATGGCAGTCTGAGCGATGTTTGGGTGATGAACATTGCGAGCGGCGAGAAGAAAAAAATCGAGGACACTCCGGCCTCCAGCGACAATGCGCGCTGGTCACCCGATGGAAAGTGGATCGCCTACACCGGTGTCACCGACATGAACGCCAGCGTTTCAACGACGTATCTCTACCTCACTCCGTCGACCGGTGGCTCTCCAAGACAGCTAACAGCGAAATTTGACTTGGACGCGGGTACGCCCTTTTGGTCCGGCGATGGTAAGACGCTTTATTTTAGTGCGAACGTTTTAGAAGCGAATGAGATCTTTTCAGCAGACGTTGCAACCGGCGCCGTCACTCAACTTTCAAAGACAGGCACCGGTACCAACATCGCTGATATTAGCCGCAATGGAAACACGGTGGTTGGAACAGTCTCGCAGCCTAACTCTCCAACCGAGATCTTCAAGGCGAACGGGAAGTTCAATCAACCTACTGCATTGACGAGCCACAATCGCTGGCTTTCAGATTACGCACTTGCTGAAACGGAAGTCGTAAAGTGGAAGAGCAAGGACGGTATGGAGGTTGAGGGAGTGCTGACCAAACCGGTCGGATACGCAGCTGGAAGCAAAGTGCCGTTGTTGCTAAACCCGCACGGTGGGCCAACCGGGGCGTCACTAAATAATTTCAACTCGACGGTCCAGGTGTTGGCCGCGAATGGTTTCGCCGTGTTGCAACCAAACTTCCGAGGGTCGACAGGGAAGGGACTTGCATTCGAGCAGGCCAATAAGAACACCTGGGGTAAAGGCGATTATGACGACTGCATGACCGGCGTCGATGCGATGATTGCTCGCGGTCTGGCGGACCCGGATCGGCTCGGTGCTTTCGGCTGGTCTTATGGGGGCTACATGACGTTCTGGATTCTGACGCAAACTGATCGCTTCAAAGCCGTCTCACCCGGAGCGGGGCTGACGAACATCTACTCGATGTATTCGCAGAATGACGTTCCACGCTACCTGCGCTGGTTCTATTCAGACAAAGCACCGTGGGACGCGACCGAGCTTTACTGGGACCGTTCGCCAATGAAGTATGTGAACAACGTGAAGACTCCGACAATGATCATGCACGGCCAGGTCGACACGCGCGTGCCCATTGCGCAGGCTCAGGAGTTTTACACGGCGTTGAAAGAGCGAAAGGTGCCGGTAGAGTTTGTAGTCTATCCACGCGAGAACCACGGCTTCACCGAACCGCGACATGTGATGGACCGCGTGCAGCGTTACGTGAGGTTCTTCGGGAAGTATCTTGGTGTGAAGGTAGTGACAGAAGGAGCGTCCGAGTGAAGAGAAGCTACCACAACCCCACTCACCTCCGGCGCCTTCGGCGATGGGATCTCTCTTCTCCTGCCTTCTATAAACATGTCGCGCCGTCGGAGCGAAAACATTTCAAATCCGCGTTATCGGCGAAATTTGTGGATTACTTCTTACCTGCCTTGAAGCCGATTTGTTTGCGTGACGGCGTCGGTTGCTCGGTGAGTCTTGTGAGCTCATCAAATACGACACGGAAGTACTTGTCGTGAGTTGATAGCTTCCGAATAACTGCCGCGAACTTGCGATTCAGTTCCTCATTTGATTCCAACATCTGTCTGAGTTTAACGAAGGCACGCATGATGGTGATGTTGAGTTCAATGGCCTGTTCGCTATTCAAGACAGTCGACAACATCGCGACGCCTTGCTCAGTGAAGAAATAGGGCATGTACGTCGACCGCCGCGACCAGCTTTTTGAGGTCGCAAATTGCGACCTCAAAGATTCCGCCTCTGATTTCGTTAATTGGAACATGAAGTCTTCAGGAAACCGTTTGCTATTACGGCGAACGCGTTCATTGAGACGTTTGGTCGGAACTCCATACAATTCAGCCAGATCAACATCGATCATGACCTATGGCCACGAATCAAGTAGACTCTGCGCTCGATGAGTTGAACAGAGACAGCGAGACTGTGGTTAGTGAGTTTCTTTGTGTGAGGCACACAAATAGATTAGCAGTCGATCAGCATTGATTCCAAATCTGAGTAATCTGGCGGACTAATTGCTACCACGACCTTCGTCACGGAGGAGTAACATATTTATAGTTTTGAGTTTATGACGGTCCGAAGGAGTGCGATGTATCGCGCGACCCAGGTTTAGCGCCTTCAATCCGATCTGATCGCACAACGGCGTCGGATGCTCAGTATTCGTTCAAGCTTAGCAATTGAAAAGCGCGCAGCCCACAAACAGCAAACCTAAAGCGCCGGCAGAGACTGTAAAGCTCCATTCCACCAGCGGGCTTGATCGATTGAAAATTCGCCGGCAGATCACCATGCCGCTCTTCCATCCGTCTTGTTGATATAGCGGAAAAAGATTTCCAAGCGCGAGCACGAGATTGAGGGTGCCGAAGAACGTTCCCCAGGCGATGCCACTGAGAATGAAGTTCACTGCGATGCCAGCGAGCAACACGAACAGTTGTTGTAAGAGTGGTCGCTTTTGCAAAGTGGACATATCCATTCGGATGTAAGCTCCGATTGGCAGTGCTCGAAGTTGATAGTCAACTTTCCTGAATCGAAAACCTAAAAGCTTTAAGCCCCAGCCAAACCCGGCTCCGGTCACTGGAACCCGGCAAGCGCGAGCGGCGAGAAAATGCCCCAGTTCGTGAAGCACGAGAGCGGCAACGAAACTCAGGATGAAGTTAAGCGGAGAGATGTTCATTTGAACTGACCCTGCCTTGATCGAGAACCTGGCGATTAGATTTACACCCGAGGTTAATATCTACGCCCTGACTAACTCGAGTGAAGATGTGTTTGGTTGCCATCTTGCTAACGCCATCATTGCGGGCTGACGAAGAATGAGAGTTGGCGAGTTGGAATTAGCTGACTCTCCGGTGGTACGGGGTAGTAGCCCGACTGTCAAGGAGGGCTCTGATCCCAGTTGGAATTGAGTAAGACATTCAGGATGGAGATTGAAGTTTCCTGGAACCTTTGTGACTGTTCCGGATATTGGCAATTCGCATTGGTCGCAAATAATCAGCATGTTGTTCACCTCGATGTTGATCGCGCCATTTTGGCGCATGCCGATTACTTATCACCTCTCGTGCCACACTCGACGTGAGTTGCTGGATTCTGGAACCGGCGACAATCCGAACAAAAGCTATTCTCGAAGATAAATTGAGTTGGCCGTACAGGTCAGAGTGAGAGGTCTATTTGATGATGATTTCAGAATGACGGGGTCGAAGCTCGTGGGTGCGACTATGACTTATGCGCCGGAAGTTAAAAAATTTTCAGCTTAGGAAGGGGACCCTGTCCCTGCTTTGTTTAGTTTGCAGAACTTTGTTGGGATCTGAAGGTAGAGGCAAGCGGGGACAGGGTCCCCTTCCTAA
>DATEXA010000116.1:0-5449 GCA_035257465.1 Pyrinomonadaceae bacterium
GTCCAGGATTTCACGAGTACCCGATAGCACGATGAAGCTTGCGCCGTTTTGGACACCAGCGAGAAGCGTGTCCCCGTTTACGCGGATGAGATCCAGTGTTCTCCCGCCGCTCTTACTTCCCTGAAATACCGAGTCGTTTCCACGATCAGCAGTTCCGAATGTTAAGCCACAGAATTCCTGGCAAAATGACCTTGATAGATTACTAACAGAATACGGATTGGCCCCTTGCTCCAGCTGACCCACCGAGTCAAAGGCACCATTGCTAATGTCCCGAATTAGTTCGGAGTCAACCGCACTGGGACGAAATCCATAAACGAACAGCTTCGTCACCGGCTCTACCTCCATACCGTGAAGCACATCGAGCAACGATGATCGGCTTAGGCATTGACACAACGTGCTCGCGTTCACTGCCACGCACCCGGCTTGCCGCATGAGCTGCAGGATTTCGCTGCCTTGACCATCTGCAGTACCAGCTAAAGGCACGCCACGCACCGGAATACCCGCAAGTAAGGCCAATTTGATCAGGTTAAGATCCGAAGGGTCCGGAGCAGATTCGTGTAAGACGACTAAATCACTCGACTGCATTTAATTGCCCTTCCGCATCTGGAGCTTCAACTCCCGAGGTCCTTGGGGGGTCAAACATTAGTCATGCTGTCAGTCGATCGTCGGCTTTTGATAACTCGGGCAATCAGCTCATGCAATTCCCCGACAGTGCCAAGCCCTTGCCCATCCATCATTAGTTCGTCTGCTAGGCTGACGGCCATTCCGAGTTGCTTCTCCAGCTCTTCCTCTAACGCAACAACGAGATTAACAAAGCCCATGGAATCTAGCCGACCACTCCGCCCTAACAACGCCGTTGGTCTTTCTTTTTGCAGGGGTTGGCCAGTCGGCAAAAGCTCATTCACTCGATCAATTGCACAACTAACAATGTTTTCAATTTGGTCTTCCATATTTGGAGTTTGCCACGGTTAAAAATAATCAGCCATTCCTCACCGGGGAAACCTTCCTGTGCCCGAAATGTGAGTCCACCTGGCCGCACGTTGACCTAGACTTCAACGGCACCAGTCCTTTGATAAAGTCCTCCAACCGATCCGCCCTTGATAATGGTAGCCGGACTTCCGCAATTGCCTTGCCAAACTCGCCCGTTATGAAGGTGTGTGATTCGACGTCCTTTGTGATAACACAACCAGCACCAACTACAGCACCTTCGCCAATTCTCAGAACCCTTCCCTCCGACGTAACTAGCAACACATGTGGCCCGATGTAGGCATTCTTTTCAAGAACAACTCTGCCTGGACCTCTCGTGTGTGCTAGAATTGTGGCTCTGACACTTATCTGCACGCCATCGTGAATCTCTACTCGTTCCGGATACTCGTTCTCCAGGTAAACTTCGTCCCCGATGAATACGTCTTTGCCAATTTGGACTCCTCTTAACCTGTGAAGAAAGGGTCGAAAGCCGGTTGCTCCCGGTGCAAAGCGAGCCACCAGGTGTAGCACCCTACCATATAGCTTAATCAAAGTCCCTTTAGCCATAGCGCATTTTCTCCAGGATAGCCATCCGGTTGGGTCGAAGTTTCAGTTCGGACTTGCGATGCAGATGTAGTTACCCTTCTTAAATAACTCTCCTCGCTGAGCCTCCGAGAATGGCAAAATTATAACCGGCGCCAATAGCTCTCGCACAACCTCAAAACCGCATTCCAGGATCTGTGTTCGGGCTTGTTCGGCGGACCGGTACACGTAAACATGATCTTCCTGTGCGATATTAACAGCCATGGTGCAGAACAGCAAGCCGTGTCGATGAAGAACCTTTCGCACGGAACGCAATGCCGCCTTGGGATCATCCAAGTGTTCCAATAACTCACAAAGAATGACTTTGCCAAATCTTTCCCGGTGCGCGGTCACCCCGTCCTGACAGTCGAAGGAAAAGAAGTCCTGATGCAGACAATCTATTGGATAACCAAAGAAGCTCAGTAATTCCGCAGCGTATTTGTAGCTGTCAGGCGAGTTATCAAACGCCGCGATTCGCCACTCCGGTGCCTCGTCGAATGCTAACTTAAGCTCATAGCCGGTGCCGTAACCGACAGAAAGCAATTCCTTCGGCGCTCGGCAATCAGTCCGTAAAAAGCTCACTAACGAGCGGAGGATATCGAAGCGATGGCTGGTGCAAATGAATGATATCAACAGGGCCAACTTGTACTGTTCGCTGTCAATGGGCTCCACATCTTTTGAACTCGCTGCGATATATCGGCCAGTCTTCTCAAATTCGGACTGGAGGCTTCTCAACCCGCCGACCCGTGCCACATACTTCTCAACCGCGCAGGCCGTACCGCGATGGCTTAGGAACCTCAGAATGTCATTTGCGTAAGGTCTTATCGCCTCGCGGTGCATTCTTTGGACCGCCGTCAGTCCATAATAGGAAGGAGCGTCGCTCTTTCTGAAAGATTCTGCCAAAGCTTCGTAGCTCAGCATCTCGTTGATGCCCCTCGGTTGGCCTGAGAATCTGACGTCGCGAACCTATCTGCTCTGTGCATTCTTGAAAAGAATCAAAAAGAACTACGCGTAAGCAACTTTGAGCATCTCTTCATTGCGGTTCTGGAGCCCATTCTTGGAGCGCATGGTGAGCTTCAGAAATGCGGGTTTCGAATATGGCCGCTCAGCGTTCCATCCATACGTGGTTGCTCCATCAACCTTAGCGAAATCCGAATTCTCAAAAAACGCCAGGCATGGCTGATTTTTCGAGGTTGGGACGTATTCTGCTTGCAGGCTTTTGGCTTTGACAGCCCTAGCCGAGGCGACCGCAACATGCAACATCGTTTCCTCGATCTTTCGCCCCATGGCGCGACAACTTAGGATGAAGTCCACTAAGCGCGCCTCCAGGACCTTGCCGCTTTGAAGGCTGATACCGACTAAGCCGACCAACCCGTAATCACCGAACCGATCCGAAGCCCGAAAGACAATAACCTGTTGACCTGGCTTTTGGCTCCAATCCCATAGTTCTTCTCTCGTGAGCCGCCTGGTGCTGAGATTCATCTGATTCGTCTTGTTGAAAAGCTGTGTAGCGCGTTCCAGCGAGCTTTCGCTGAGTGGCTCTGTTTTCACCCGGATGTCCAAGGACTTCAACCACTGCTCTAACGAGGCAACCTGAGCGCGGACCTCGCGCCGTTTCCGCTCCGTAACATACATCTCTGTTCGTCTGCGGTCCTCCAAGCTCACCGGCCGCGCAGGAAAACAGTGCAGGTGGTGGAGCGCCATCGTGTAATCCATCGGGCTACTCGGCCATTCAGGAATAAGCACCTCCTCAAAAACCTCACGAACTCGCGCACGCTCGACCGGACTGTCGTCAATAAAGACAACTGACTGCAAACCAAGGTTCAGCTCGGATGCCAGGTTGATGATGTTTTGCGCTTTGTCCTCCCAGTTGATGCGCCAACCAGCAAAGTCATCTTGCCGCAACACCATCTCAGGATGTAAACGGATCGCTTCCAATGCAGTGCTTTCCTCGTTTTTACTAACTATACCCAAAAGCACACCGCGCCGCTTCAGGCCTTTTAAGGCGAGCTGAAAATCGCGAAACGCTTCCCCAATTGGATCGATGCCCCCCAAGCGGATATTCTGCCAGCCAACATCCCCAACGACGCCACCCCACAAAGTCTCATCTAAATCCACGAGAAGCAGCTTCCTCACCTCGCCAGTCAACGCTCGGACGGCAGCTTTGATCTCGGCCGCAGCGGTCCTTAAAAAGTCAAAGCCGAACGGAGTTTTTGATAGATACCACAATCGCTGGCTGAATGACTTTTCGCCGTGAACGGCTACCCACCTGGCAGCATCCAAAACGAATATTCGTGAATCATTTTGTAAGCCTTCGACCAATCGCAGGTTCATCCGCATCACGTGAAGCGACAACCCATAGCGCGTATCCATGTCTAACAATCCCATTCTGTTTTCAAACGGCCCGACCAGCCAACTTGGAACAAATATATACTTCACATGGCTGGGTATTGCCTTTATTGAATTGCAAAAGTCGTCCACTTCACGCACCAGTTCTTCCGAGTCTGGCTCTTCGCCTCCTAACAACCTTTTGTAACTCGGGCTGACACTTTCGGGCGATGTCCAGATGACTACGCCTTCTGTTCTGTTACTCCAAAGCTCGCTCGCTGGTTCCAACAACAGCTGCATTACCTGCCCAAAGGGGGCGGTAGCAGCCCGAATGGTTGGCAATTCCTCATCTTTTGAAAGAAGCGCTGCCAAGTTGCTCAGGTTAAAATTTGAGATGAGCAGAAAATCGAGCGTCGGCTCGGTTTTTGATAGTTCGGTTGTCATTGGCGTGTGAACGCGCTTCGGATCGCGAAAAACAGGTCGTTCCGTTGGTTGCTTAGGAAATTCAGTTTGCTAAGCGGAAGCACACTGGGACCTGGGAGCGGCGAGCTCTTGGCTGCTTTCATAACCATACTTGACGAGATACGGTTCCAAAACTTCCTCCAAAATCGCGCACTGCTCGTCGGTTAAATCGCTTTTCCATTTTTGGTTTTCGTTTCTCACATGAAAAGCCCGTGCCGCCTTCTCAAATTGTTCAGACCACGGCAATTCACAGTGATTGGCAATCCTTCTAAGTTCAGCGATTGGGTTCGTGCAAAACGTTTCATAGCGAACCTGGCAAATGCCGATACCTGGGAAGTCTTTCTTTAGCTCTTCGAGGTAATCGAGATGAGTCTTCCATTCTATTCCGGCGAGAGCGATGAAGGAATGATGATGACGCTCCCATTCCTCTTGATACTCTGCAGGCATCTTACCCGCCCATATATTCAATCCCTGCCACCCTTTCCAGAAGGGTGCGTTCAGCCGTGAGTTAGCAACTGCGCGGCCATCGCGGACAATATGGACAAACTTGGCGTCAGGGAAAATTGCCTGAAGAAAACTAATTCGCGGCAGTCCAGTGATTTTAATCAATAACCGGTTTCTCGTGCGGGTCAGCAACTCCCTGACAACTTTTCGGAACGACTCCCTCGTGCGAACACTGACGTCCGATGCAACCAGGTCCCGACTCGGGTGACTGAATCCGGCAAAATAGAAATCCCAGAATGCGTAGTTCTCCAAGGGAACAAACCGGCGTTTCAGATAACTGTTTAGTATGGGAACATCAATTGCCGACATTAACCACCGATTGAGATAAGGCCGTTGCGGGAATTTGGCACACAACAGGGAGAGCCAGGTCACCCGGGGATGGATTGATAGCATCGTGTGAATGAGAGTAGTGCCGCTCCGACCCAGACCCGTGATGAAAATCGGTTTTACGATCGGCATTTGGTGCCTCGCGCTACCGGGAACCAGCGGTTTCTCGGAAGATTTGGTGTTAATGCCAAGGGACATGTTGCTTGATCTTTACATTGCCGCGTTGCGGAAGCAGTTTTTCATCTTCTCCATCAAGTGGAACCGTGCAAACAGCTGGAGG
>DATEXA010000117.1:0-10634 GCA_035257465.1 Pyrinomonadaceae bacterium
TGACAAATTGTCGACGCCTGAGATCCAAGATCAAGCGGACCCACCCGCTACCGCGGGTGGTACTGACCTAATTACGCCGCCGTTCGAGTTTTGCGCCCAACCGCAGACAAGAATATTTTCGGAAAAA
This sequence comes from Pyrinomonadaceae bacterium, assembly GCA_035257465.1. Taxonomy (GTDB): domain Bacteria; phylum Acidobacteriota; class Blastocatellia; order Pyrinomonadales; family Pyrinomonadaceae; genus PSRF01. The sequence continues at coordinate 128 of DATEXA010000117.1, forward strand.
AGTTTTGCGATAGTTGTCGATTCGCGTTTTGGTCGTTCGATTCCTATGTAGAGAGCCAAGACTGATGCGCAAATGCGTCGTCAAAGCTCCAAAATCAAACATTGAGGAGAATAGAAATGCGAGTAATGGTCATCATTAAGGCATCAGAAGAATCAGAAGCCGGCGTAATGCCGAGCGAGCAATTGCTTACAGATTTGATGAAGTTTAATGAGGAACTGGTTAAGGCAGGTGTGATGCTTGCCGGTGAAGGGCTACATCCCAGTTCAAGAGCGAAACGAGTCAGATTCTCGGGGGCAAAGCGAACTGTCATTGACGGTCCATTTGCAGAGACCAAAGAGCTCATCGGTGGTTTCTGGATCTGGAAAGTTAAATCGATGGACGAGGCAGTCGAATGGCTAAAGCGTTGCCCGAATCCAATGAATGTGGAATCGGATGTTGATATTCGTCCAATTTTCGAACCAGAAGATTTTGGCGCCGAGCTGACACCCGAGGTTCGAGAGCGAGAAGAACGATTGCGGTCGCAGATTGAAAAACAGGGTGGATCGTAGTGGATTAAGACTCGTACCACCCGCTACTGAGACTGTGTCAGAATTCCGAATTGAAGACGACAAACCACCAAGACACGAAGACACCAAAACACGAATTGAAGAAATACGTCAGCGATCTAAGTTTGTGACTTCGTGCCTTGTGTGACTTGGTGGTTATTTTTTTTCAGTCCCGACTTTTTGACACTGCCTCTACTGCCGGGTGGCACTGATTTTCTCTACAAGAATCGCTGGTCATCTGCTGATGGTCCGTAGAGCGCCGGAACCTTCGCTCCCATCAGTCGGAGATAGACAGTCATCTGACCGCGATGATGAGACCAGTGATTGATGGTGTCTTGAATCATCTGGTAGCGCGGTGCCTCCATAACAACTTTGCCGTGCGCCAACAGTTTCCATGGTGTCTGTAAGTGATCATCTGTTGTAGCAGCGAAAGCAGAACGTGTATCCGCCGCAGCCTCGTCGAGCGCCTTGACTAGTGCTTCACTGGTTTCTTTTGGCTCCCGTTTCATTCGCGAGCCGGCTTCAGGTGCGACATCTAACTCATCGTTCTTGATCTGCATCGTGATCCACATTGGAATCGTCGCCACCATGTCGGCGAGATAACCAAAGATCATCGACTTGTCATGTGGCTTCCATTCATATTTGCCGGCTGGGACTTCCTGTAATGCTCGTCGCGAGCGTTCAACCTCCCGATTCATCTCGCTAAGCAAGAATTCAGTAACGTTCATTTGTCTCCCTCCTGTTGGTGGAGCTTACGCGTGGCGTGTCACACATGTATGGCACGAAGAAGATGAGTTTATTGTGGAGCGGATGTTGGTAGTGGTAGTGACTGGGACGCGGTAGGATATGTCCGATAAGCTTTAGCTTGTCGCTCCTAACAAGCCAAAGACTTACCGACAAGCTGAAGCTTATCGGACATTGGCGGTCAGTGGCCGATTTCGACTCGCAGCCATGCTTTCGCCATTCGCATGTCTCGTTTGATGGTTGGTTCAGAGACTTCTAACGCGGTCGCGATGTCGGAGAGTTTCATTCCCCCGAACACGCGCATTTCGAGCACCCGAGATTTTCGCTGATCGAGAGCTGCTAGTTTGGTCAGCGCTGCGTCGAGTGTAAGCACACGCTCACCATCTGAATACAAGGTTGAATGTGCTGCTGAATCCAGTGGAACTCGTATTTGTTCGGCGCCACGCTTGGTCGCTCGTCGCTGTCTTGCATAGTCGACCAGGATTTGTCGCATCAGCCTGGCGGCGATGCCGAAGAAATGAGCACGACTTTGCCACTTCGGCATATCCTGATCAACCATTCGCAGGTAGCTCTCATGAATCAAAGCGGTGGGTTGTAAGGTGTGGTCGCGACGCTCCTGTCGAATATAACTAGCCGCGACTTTTCTGAGCTCTCGATAGACCAGTGGCATCAGCTCTTCCAGGGCTAGCTTATCTCCGCCTTGCCAATCGACAAGAAGACGGGTCACATCCAATGCTCTTGTTGTTGCCATTTGAGCTCCCTCGAAAGAGTGGCCAATGGTCTAACGGAGTCGAAGTATAACAACTAGCACTATGGAAGCGGAGCGAGCAGCGTGTTCCCAGGTGAACCTGAACCGCATGCGCCCTCGCCTGTCAGTTGCGATGTTATAGCAATCACTTCTGAAGGCGAGGAACGACTGCGGTCCCAAAGGCCACCGGACGCTCTCGAGTCCGGAGGTTGTTTGCTAGCAAAATGCGCCAGAAACTGCTTCGACCCGTTTTCGTGCTTTCGGACTCAAGCTCTCCAAAGTCTCCAGTACCTTTGGATGAGTCATACCGCTACCCAGGTACGTCCAGCGGTTCGCTTGTTTTTGAACGCGCCGAAATTCTTCTTTTTGCTCATCGTTGAAGTATCGGCCTGCGGCGTCCATTAAACTGGCCATGTCGAACTCAACCTGTTGAGTCAGTCCGCCGTCGATGAACGCACCGATGGCCAGGTACTCCTCGACGCCACTTAGAATCTGTTCTTCACTTCGACGCGCCGCTATCGTTTCGACCATCAACGTGTCGATCTTTGCGTGTTGAACTTCTTCCATCCAATGGTGTTTCAGAAGGCTCTTGAATTGTGGATCAAGATCCTGATTGTCTTTGACGCTGTCGACGTAGTGGTTCTGCACCATCCATTCGATATGCAGAGTTGTCAACGCCACGCCGAGTTCATCGTGCGACAGAATCGCTTTTGCAATTTCCTCCCCTGGCCCGATAACTGGGCACTCAGTGCCAAAGTTATCAGCGAACTCCGTGCGGAACTGCTTAAACAACTGGATGTGCTTGGCTTCTTCGCCGGCGAACTTCAGCAGAGCGCGCGTGCGATAGTCGTCTGGCTGCAAGTGCGGCCGAGCTTCGTCGAGCACAAAGGGAAGAATGAACTCTTCGACGAGACCAAAGATACTGAGATACGTGTTTCCCCTGATCTGGTTCAGTAGCTTTTTTTCGTCAGCGTCGAGAAACGACAGCGACTGAGTTTTGGCCAGGCTTTCGGGCATAAAAGGCTTCGAAAAGTCGAGTCGCTTGCCGTTGCCGATTATGTCTTCGATTCGCCAGTGGATTGAATCAGAAGCTGCCAGGGTTGATTGATACGAATATCCGTGGTTCATATTGGAACACCTCCTTGGTTCCAATGTTTGTCTCAGCGGAAAACCGCCTTACCCAGATATGCGCAGTCGGACGGCGAAAAGGGTCATTGGAATTGCTGATTTCTGATTTCTGATAGCCGATTGTTGATTTGGGCTTCGATATTGGGTCTTAGGTCTTGAGTCCCGATGTTGTGATCGCCGAGCCAACCAACGCTGAACGTTCAAAGTCCAAAAACCGAAGTCCCAAGCCCAAATCAGCGATCAGCAATCAGAAATCAGCAAGCACTTCGCCTCATTCGCCGATGATCTTCACCAGCACTCGTTTTCGCCTCCCACCATCAAACTCACCGTAGAAGATCCGCTCCCACGGTCCGAAGTCGAGTTTGCCCTTCGTTATTGCCACCACGACTTCGCCTCCCATCAGTTGTCGTTTGATGTGCGCATCACCGTTGTCCTCGCCGGTGAGATTGTGGCGGTAGTTAGTAGTGGGTTCGTGTGGCGCGAGCTTTTCAAGGAAGACTTCGTAGTCGTGATGCAGACCACTTTCATCATCGTTGATGAAGACCGATGCCGTTATGTGCATCGCGTTCACGAGCGCCAGACCTTCCGAGACTCCGCTTTCTCTCAAACACGTCTCAACCTCTGACGTGATGTTGATGAAAGATCGCCGCGTCGGCACATTGAACCAAAGTTCCTTCCGATAACTTTTCATAGCTTTATTTTTTATCCTGAACAGGCCTAACACTCAACTAAGGAAGAGGGCAGAACTGAAACTCCAATACTTACCTTCCCGACCTTGTGTAGGTGAGTATCAGAGATTCAGTTCTGCCCCGCTTCCCGACTTGTTCAAGGTGACGGTAAGGAGTTGCCACAGACTACAACCCTTCTGTAAGCAAATCACAAGATCGCTTGCTGTGTAGTGGTAACGATTTTGCTGGTTTTGGTGTCTATAGAAATAGGAACAAGGAGGTTTGAAATGAAAGGAAAATACCTGCGAAGGATTGGCGCCCTCATGCTTGCCACGCTGATGCTTGCTGGCATTGTTTTTGTTTCCCCAAGCTCTGCCGAGGCACAAAGACGCATTGTTATTGTTCGCCCTTACCCGTACCGGTTTTACCGACCGTTTAATACGTGGGGTTACTGGGGCTACTACCCATGGTCGCCGTACGGCTACTACTATGGGCAATACGTTTTTGACAGTGGTCAATCGGCAATGAATCAGGGTTACAAGGATGGTTTCAAGACCGGTAGTGCCGATGGAAAGAAGAACAAGAGCTTCAGTCCCGAAAGGTCACACTACTATCATGACTCTGGCTTTGGTAACTACGCTGAGGTGTACCGCTCAGGCTTTTCGAGAGGGTACCAGGAAGGATACAGACTCGGTAACAGTCGTCTTGGCTAATTGATAAAGATCATCCGCAGATTGCGCAGATGTCCGATAAGCTTCAGCTTGTCGGTATCGAAAGACTCGGTTCTTTTATCATCATGCGAATTTAACACTTAACCGACAAGCTGAAGCTTATCGGACATGTGTGTAATCTGCGTATGTTTGTTTGATTCTCACCCGCGGAAGTTCCTTCGACTCGATGAAGCCTTTTTGATCTTGTCGACAAGTGCTCGCGTCTCAGTTGCCATTGGCCCGTTGGGTTCAAGTCGCAGATACTCATCAAACTCCGATACCGCTTCTGACGTTCGCGCTACTCGTAAGAGAAGATTGCCCTTGAGCAAGTGGGCGCCAGCCAGATTCGGATTAAGCACCAATGCCTGTTTCACTTCGTGATAGCACTTCTCTAACACTGGTTTTGCCTGATTGAGATCCTTGATTTGTCGCGCTTGCTCCCAGTTTACGCGAGCCAGATTTAGATGACCGAGGAACGACCGATCGTCAATCTCCAGTCCTTTCGTCAAAACCTGTTCGGCTTCGGACAATTTGTTTTGTCGCAGGTAAATCTCACTCAACGCAAAGAAAGCATTGGCCGCTCTTGGATCGACCTTAAGTGTTTCTTCCAGGGCGTTTTTGGCTTTGTCCCACTGCTCTAAATCCATGTAGACAGTTCCAAGCTTGAGCCGCGCCTCCACAAACTGCGGGTAGATCGTAATTGCCTTTTCAAAACAGTGTGCCGCCACGTTCATCTTGTCTTTTCCACTTCCAGCTAACACTGCAATGCCCTTGTCGAATTCTTTCTGTGCAGCAGCTGGAACGGCGGCGTTAATAGTGCCTGTAGTTGAAGTAGTGACTTTTGAAGTGTCCTTTGACAGTTGAAGCAAGACAAGACCGCTTGATGAGGTTTGCATGTCGACTGTCTGTTGAGCGTCGCGATAACCAGACTGGTGTATTTTGACTGAGTATTCTGCGGGTTGAAGTCCTGGAAATCGAAACTTTCCAAGTCTATCCGTGAAGGCCTCACTAATAGAGCCGCCTCCATCGTAGCTTTCCAGGCGCACCAGAATGTTCTCGGCGGGTGCGCCGCCGTCTGCGAAACGTACTTGTCCGTGTATCTCAACTGTTGATGCGGGTCCGGTTGGAACTTGAGCAAGGCTGGCGACGTGACAAATAGTTACTGCAACGACGGTGGAAAGCAACAAGCGAAGTCTATTGCTGAACATGATGAAATCTCCTGGGGGTAGAGACGTTGAGTTAGGTTGCGGAGGGATTCTACTTCAAGAAGAAAAGGGAGGGAATGGATCCCTCCCTAAAAAAACAGTCTTTCATTTTCCACCGCTAGAATTCGAACCGCATTCCCAATCGCATTGAGAACGGCAGATGATAACCAGAGGTCAGATTGATGATCGACGGTTGCAAAAAGTCGGGATTGTTAGCTCCAAGATCCAACTGACGGAACTGGTCGGGCAGTCTCACTCGTCGATTGTTGGTGACGTTGAAGAAGTCGGCGATGAAGCTTACCTTCGCCCTTTCATTGATCACCCATGGATAGTCGGCATGCAGGTCGAGCTGCGCGAAGAACGGAGTTCGACCAAGCTTGCCACGGCCACCCACAGGAATCTCCCCGGCGTTTAGATAAACAGGATGGGGCAGGAATTCACTGATCGGAATTCCAGACTCCATGTGGAACCCGGCTCCGATATTCAATCCATTGATGTAGCGGCTACTGAAAAGTGAGCGCCCTTTGCTGAACGAGTAATTACCATAGATGTTTGAAATGAAACGTCTATCGGTATTCAACGGACCAACCTTGAACTGATCACCGAGCAGGTTGAAGTCTCCTGCGGTGAAGTCAAAGAGGGAACTGATGCCAGGATCAGTCTGTCCGTTGTCGTTTCGAAGATGGCCTTCGTAGTTGCCTGTCAAAGATGCAACGCGGAAGTTCGAAAGTAATTGCCAGCCATCGGAGAAGCGTTTGTTGAGTTCGAGTTCGAAAGCTTTGTACTTGCGAACTGGATCTGGGAACCCATCGGGAACTCCGTCAGGCACATTTATGGAAGCACCTGTTACTGGGTTGATTCCCTTTGAGCCAAAACAGACGTTTGAGATTGGAGTCCCAGTTAGCGGGTCGTCAACTTCGGTTTCAAAACCGGAGGTGCAGCCAGCTGGTGCGGTGCCTCCGATTGGAAATGAGAATTGAACCAGGTTAGTTGCAGCGTCGAGTTTCGAACTGGGGTTTCCAATGAAAAAGGTTTGCACCACGCCGGCATTTGCTGCTTCGGGTGATAACACTGCCATATCTTCGATGATGCGTTTGAGGTTGCGGTACTGGTATCGAGCCGACAGCACAAAGTTGTGCGGTAGCTGGAACTCAGCGCCGATAATATGTTCATCCTGGTAACCCAACTTCGTCCCGGCCGTAATCGCACTCAGGTCAGAAGCAGATACCGAGATTCCGTTAGACAGTCCTCCCGCTGCCGCAGCCCCACTCAGCAGATGTGCTGGGTCAATGACTGGAATTGGTGAACCAAACGAATCGAGCGTCACGATTCTTTGACCAGCACCGTTTATGGTGAATGCCGGAGCGAAGCGAGCACCAATGAAATCCAACTCCTGCGACAATGAACGTTCTGCAGCATCAAGCGGCAGGAATTCAAAGAAACGTCCGAAGTTGTAATAGACCTTCATGTTGCCTTTTCCAGTCGGATCCACTGCAACACCAAGGCGCGGCGACCACTGATCAGTAAAGCTGTAAGCGTATTTCGCTCCCGTTGTTGAATTGGGACTACCAATGACTCGTTCCTGCTCCATACGAAGCCCCAGCAACGCGGTTATGTATTTATTTACACGCCACGTGTCCTGAACGTACCCAGCATTGTAGTTGCCTCTGGTGTCGAAGTTTGGAGGGCCAAATTCTCCTCGGAAGACTTGGAGCGATACCGGGACGAGGTCTCCGCGAACGTTGAAGAGCGGACACAACGTACAGCTAGCTGCTTGAGATCGTAGTCTGAACTGCACGTTGAATTGTTGACCAGCGGCGAAGTCAGGAATGCCGAGGTCGGCAGCCGGAGTGCCAATCACGTTTTCAGAGGGAATCGTATATCGAGGTCCGCTCCGTTCTCTGTTACCTGAGTACAGTGAGCGTTGGTAAGTGTAGCCGACGCCAACCTGGTGTTGACCCCAGCGGTTCCAGATTTTCGCGGTGTTTATATCCCACTTCCAGTTTGAGCTTTCGGTTGGTTCGAAAAAGCCTCGTCCCTCCGCAACGTAGTTGCCGCGGACTGGATCGATAGGTGTGCGAATCTGAATCAGGTTTAGATTGGCGAAGCCTGTTTCGTCGAACTTGCTTCTACCCTGGCTGAATGACGAATTCAGAGTCCACGTCGGAGACAGTGAACCGTTGTATCGCACGGCCCAGTTGCGTGTGCCGTAGTCGAGCACGCTGTCTCCGGTTGTGTTGTCGATATTAAGAGCCGAGAATGACGACAGATTTGTCTTCGTCGGATCTCCGAATATCGAGAAGGTAACCTGGTGGTTGGGGTTAAGTACCCAATCGAGTTTGCCTGCGTAGTTATAGGTTCGATAACGGCGCGCAAACTGTCCCCGCTGAGTGAACAAACCTGAATTAACGGCGTCTCCGTTTCCGGCCGCAATATCACTCGCGTTAGCAGAAACACCCTGAACAATTTCACGCCGAATTGTTGGGTTAAAAGATCCAAAGAAGAAGAGACGATTCTGCAACCCCGGCACATAACCGCCGAGGTCGGCGCCGACATCATAATTTTCTTCGTGAAGCAATTTGCCTTGCTTGTTAACCCGAGTGTCATCCGGCTGCAGACGATTTGATTCGAAAGCGCTTGGGCGGGCGAAGCCATAGACGGCCCCGTGATAAGCGTTGCCACCTGACTGCGTGATGATGTTGATAATGCCGCCTTCGGACTGACCGTATTGCGGCTCAAAGCCACCAGTTTTCACCTGGACTTCTTTAATGAACGACGTATTGATACCTGTTCCCAATGCTCCATAGGAACGCGAGAAAGTGCCAACGCCACCAAAGGCGGAGTTCGTGATGTTTACGCCGTCAGCTACGTAAAGATTGTCTAGCGCTGACCCACCAGCGATCGAAGGATTATCGCGTCCGCCGTTGATACTGTCGGTGGCGCCCGGTGACAAATAGAAGAGACTTGAGACTCCGCGTTGGACTGGGACGTTCTGGAAGAGTTGATCATTAAGGTTCTGGCCCGAGGCCGTGCTTTGTTGATCAATTCCACCGGCTGTCGCTGTCACGTCCACAGTTGCGGTGATCTCTCCAGTTTCGAGTTTCAAGTTCAGTGACGACTCTTTGCCAACATTAACAGTGATGTTGTTTGCCACCGCGGTCTTAAAGCCGGTTTGTTCAACCTTTACCATGTAGGTACCAGGTATGAGGTTATCGACCTTGAAAGTGCCGTTCTCATTAGTTGTTTCTGTGCGTTCACCTGTCTGGCCAGTGATGGTTACCTTGGCACCCGCAATTGCGGCACCGGTGGAATCTGTGACCGTACCTCCAATCGATCCCTTTGTCAGGACGTCCTGCGCTAGCACGGAAGAGACCGCCAGGCTGAGACACATGACTATTGATAAAGACCATAGTTTTCTCATTCTTCACTCTCCCTTTTCAGTGAATCACCTTCGGAAACGCACCCTACGAGCACCAGGGAGAACACATCGCAGGGCGAATGCAATTGATTTCACGAAGTTGTTTCGCAGCAACTAATTTGCAAACAAACAGCACCGCGGAAAGCCGCTGCGAAATGCAAACCAGTGGATTGATTGCACGCATTTAGAAGAAGCAATGAAGGTGCCAGTTTGAAGAATCTACGAAAGAGTGGAGAATCTCGAGGGGTGGTTCGAATGCAAATGGCTTCGAGTGATTGTAGAGACTACGATTAGCGGCGCAGTCACATGTGAGGCAAATTTTTAGTGAACTCCATTTAAATGGAAGTCGCTATCCAAAGCTTTGTTTAGATCCAAATTACTAAGTTTTCACGTTGCTGTTACGGCGTAAAGTTTGAGCAATGGGGTTACGCGATTGTGTAGATTATCCAAAAAAAAGCTCAGTAGAACCCTTTCCTTTTCATTCGTGCCAACTTGCTCAGCTTGACGGAGGTTTCATTCCCATCATCCGCAGGTAAGTGATCAGGTTGCCGTAGTGCAGATTCGTGTGTGCGATGTTCTCCATCAGCGGAGGCAGTTGACCATTGTCAGCCGCATAAGCTGCGTTGCACTTATCGAGCGCCTCTTTTAACTTCGGTACCAATGTCGCCTTGTCAGTGTTTCCTTTCTCAGCAGGATCGGCCCACTCAACTTTGGTACCTGCGCCTTGAGCACAGTAGTAGTTGTAAGAGTCTGTGATGTGTCCGATGATCTGACCAAAGGTGCGCACAGTGTCGACTGGCTTGTAGTTATATTTCTCGGCGGGAACCATATCAGCTGACTTCCACACCCAGGTACTCACCTCTTGAAAACCTTTACGCAATACCACTGAGGTCTTGGCCTTGTCTGAATCTTGGGCCTTAACCAAAAGCGTGGGCTTTGTCATAAGCGAGATCGCAATCAGCAACAAACAACAGGCGAAGAGAAGGATTCGAATCCTCATAGTTTTTCTCCGTGCGTCTAAAGTGAATTGTTCGCGAGATGGTTTACAGCGTCGTCATCCTAGGAAAAGAACCATGGCGGCGCAAGCCTCAATCCACGAACGGGAGTATTGCTGTGATGGATGGTTTCCAATTTGGGGCAGGCGTCAGGTCGGTTGCAGAGTTGTGTCTTAAGCTAAGTGCTCTCTGCGAATCTCTGCGAACCCTGCGTCTCACCAGAAACTCGATAGGATTGTTCCGAAATTGGCAGCAATGCATTGCCCGGAGGGGCAACATGTTTATAGCACGCAAGCCTTCAGCACCTCCGGCTTCGTTCGGAGGAGCGGACACTCCGACGTACTCA
>DATEXA010000118.1:0-11590 GCA_035257465.1 Pyrinomonadaceae bacterium
CGTCGCCTTTTACCACCGCCGCAAGACCGTAACCTACGGCGAATCCCACGCCGGCCGCTCCGACGCTCCAGGCAACGGGCCTCTTCTTAAACTGTTCCCGCCAGTCGAGTGTGTCTTTTACTGCTTGCACTTGATTTGCCACCGTTTCTTTAATCTCAATTACTGTATGAGAAATTGAATCGCGCGCCTCATCCAGTCGTCGCTGAAGCTCCTCTTTTGAAGGCTCCACAGATTGCTCTTCATGAGCTCGAGCCAATCCTAAAGTTCGTTCTTCAGCCATTCTTTATCCTTTCTCAGTTCTGCAACTGTTCTCTTGGGAACTAATTGTTGCTTCGCCAGCCAACTCCGAATGGCAGCAACCACAACTATGCCGGCGATCAGATAGAAAACGCCTGTAACAACGAACCCAAGTGCGTAGCTTGCAGCTTGACTGAAGTTCGCCTGCGCAAACAAAGTTGAGACGCCAAATGCTACTGCTACGTTGAGCAGAGCAAAGCCGACCGCAGCAATCACGGCGCCCAAAGCTATGAATGTGGCACCGCGTGTAAAAGCATTCGCCTCTTCTTTAATCTCAACTTTGAATAATGCGAGTTGCGAATTGAAGAGTTGCATGACGTCATCGCCGAGTTTGCTGAACAACGTCGGGAGTTGTTCAATCTCACCTCGGGTGTTGCCGTCGTCCGTAGTAACCAAACTGGTCTTGGTTGCTGCCATTTCCATCACCCCCTAGTTCGACTTTCGTGTTCGCTATCGTCGGCCGCGAATAATCAGGCCGAGCAAAAGTCCCGCTGCCGCAGAGATCAGAATCGCCTGACCGGGATTCTTGCGCGCATAGTCCTTAGCGTTTTCGGCCAACTCACCGATATCCGCGTTCTGCAGGTCTTTAATCTTGTCGCCAACAACAGACACTTTGTCGGTTACAAAATCTTTTGCCTGGTTTGCTACATCAGAAATTTTTTGACCGTAATCATGTGCAGCTTGGGACAGTGCTGGAGCAGATCCGGTTCCTGTTCCGGTACTCGTAGTATCGTTAATGCTTCCATTCTCTGGCATGTCGAAATCTCCTTCTTCTGGATTAGAACCTACAAACTATGAGCAATACATGTGCCGACTATTTCACAAAGCATGAACTAAAGAAAACGGCGTCAACTCATAGAGAGAGTAACGAGCAAGCGCTATTGCTTGTTGTGAAAAAATACAAAGAGCACAGCGCGAAGGGCGCTATTCATACAACGACTGTTCTCTCCGAGTGTGGCGTCTTGGCTCTGTTTTGGCCAAGGCGCGACAAGCAGCGCACTCCACGCAAGACTCACAAATCCAAACCGAAAATCCGTCCTTGACACCGTACTTCTCAAGATGGTAAGTAAGTACTTACTTTACAGGAAGACGTTCACGCAAAAAGAAGAATTTGAGTAAGCAAATCACAGCAGGCGCCCACAGTACCCCGCTCTCCGGTGCACGGATGGCGGGCGAAGAAAGACGGCTCCAGATCCTCGCTGTTGCCGTCCGTTTATTCTCCGAAAGGGGCTTTCGCGGAACTACTACCAAGGAAATCGCGCAGGCCGCTGGTGTGTCGGAAGCAATGGTCTTCCGTCACTTCGCCACCAAAGAAGAGCTCTACGCTGCGATTCTCGACCATAAGGCGTGTTCTTCCGGCGGGATGTTTGAACCTCTTGAAAAGGCCGCCGATGCGATTCGTAGGAAGGACGACAGGGCGGTGTTTGAGGGCCTTGCACTGGGTGCCCTTCAATATCATCAGGGCGACCCGGATTTCCAGCGATTGCTCATCCACTCAGCGCTCGAAAAACATGAACTCACACAAATGTTCTTTGATCAGTTTGTGCTCCGAGTGTACGAATTCTTAGGCGCCTACATCCGTGAAAGACAACAAGACGGAGCGTTTATCGAGATGGATCCCGTCGTTGTAGTTCGGTCGTTCATCGGCATGGTTATGAACCATTCGCTAAACAACAATCTGTGGGATCCAAAACGGCGACTGCTGAATATTTCAAACGAGAGCGCTGCCAAACACTTCACAAACATTTTGCTCAATGGGATTACTGTGACCGAGTCGAAATCAAACCGGCGCGTTGTTCAAGCGAACGGAAGTTCAAAGAACAAACAGTTCAAGGAATAGTAAACACAATGCCACTCCCAGGAAGAATTAAGCTTGGATTGTCTGTCGCAGCGCTAGTAGTCATGGCTATCTTTGCAGTGTCCTGCGGCGGTTCAAAAGCAAATGCCAGAAACGACTCTCCCTCGGCGGCGCCGAAAATCGTCGAGGTCACTACTACAGCTGCGATCAAACGTGACTTGCCGCAGTTTTTTGAAGCCACCGGAAGTCTCGCAGGCGATCAGCAGACGGACGTAGCGCCACAAACGGGGGGCAAGGTTGTCGCGGTAGGTGTCGACATAGGCACTCCGGTCAGACGCGGGCAGATGCTTGTGCAGTTGGACGACACTGAGTTGAAGCTGCATGTTACTCAATCTCAAGCTCAGGTCGACCAGGCAAAGGCCGCAGTACGCCAGGCCGAAGAAAAGATCGGACTTCGACCGAATCAGTCTTTCGATCCCAATCGTGTGGCGGAAGTTGCGGCAGCGAAGGTTTCTCTTGACCTGGCGGACAAAAACCTCAAGCGAGCTGAGAAACTCATCGAGTCAGGCGACGTGTCGCGTTCTTTCTACGACCAGGAAAGAGCACAGCGGGATCAGCTCAAGCAGCAATATGAAGCTTCACTCGCGCAAGCCAGACAAAACTACGCCGCAGTTGACGTGTCGCGAACCAACGTTGCGAACGCTGAAGCTCAACTAGCTTTATCGCGGAAGAATCTGTCGTACGCGTTCATTCCAGCTCCCATCGATGGTTTTGTTGTAGAACGAACTGCCGACGTTGGTGAGTATGTTTCACCGACACAGAAAGTGGCGACAATCGTCCGCACCAACCCTTTGCGCGTTCGTATCGACATTCCCGAACAGGCGATACCTCAAGTGAACGTAGGACAGTCAGTGTCAGCTACCACGAGTGCATGGCCCGACAAGAATTTCAGTGGTCGCATCGCACGTATTTCGCCAAACCTGGCGGCAAACTCTCGCACTTTAACAGTGGAGGCGGAGATTGATAATTCCAGTGGTGCTCTAAAGCCCGGGCAGTTTGCGACAGTGCGCATTCTGCAGCCTCGACCTGTGGCTGCAGTGTTGGTGCCGGCGCGTGCTGTTGTAACTGACGCAGGAGTGAGTCGCGTTTACGTCATCAAGGATGGTCATGCTGAGCAACGGCTCGTCCAGCTCGGCCAAACCGACGGCGATCTTGTTCAAGTGAAGAACGGCGTTGCTGCTGATGAAAAAGTTGCTACTAGTAATGTCGAGCAACTGGGAGATGGAGTTCCGGTAAAGGGATAATTGAATTTCAAATTTCAGATCTCAGATATCTCGGATCTCAAATCCATCGCAAGCGCAGAATACAAGAACAAACAACAAAGCACTAAGGACTGAGCACAAAAGCAATGCAAAAACTAGCTGAGATATGCGTTCGCCGTCCCGTCTTTGCGACGATGCTCATTCTGAGCCTCACTGTCGTCGGTTTGTTTTCCTACAACTCTCTCGGTGTTGACCTGTTTCCAAAGATAGACCTGCCGACCATCACTGTAACGATCGTAAACCCCGGGGCGTCGCCACAGGAGATTGAAACTGAAATCACCGATAGGGTTGAAGGCGCGGTTAACACAATCTCCGGAATTGATGAGTTGCGCTCGACATCGGTGGAAGGTGTTTCCCAGGTCTTCATAACGTTCCTCCTGGAGAAGAATGCCGACGTCGCCGCACAGGAAGTTCGAAACAAGGTCGATTTGATCGTCAACGATCTTCCGGTCACCGCCGAGAAGCCAATCGTTCAAAAACTCGATACTGACGCAACGCCGGTATTGCGCATTGCTGTGTCTGCACCACGTTCCCTGAAGGAAGTTACGGACGTTGCGGACAAACAAATCAAACAGCGCATCGAGTCGATTAATGGTGTTGGTGACGTTCAAATCATTGGCGGGCGCACCCGGGAAATTGAGATCTGGGTGGACCCGGACAAAATGCGTGCTTTCAACGTCACCGTAGCTGAGATTTCCAACGCGGTGAAGTTGCAGAACCTTGAAGTACCCGGTGGTCGCGTCGATGAAGGAACGCGAGAACTGACGGTGCGCACAATGGGTCGCATTGTGGAGCCGAAAGACTTCAACGATCTGATCGTCGCTAACCGAGGCACTTACTCGGTCAAACTCAGCGACGTTGGCTACGCTGAAGACGGGTTCGAGGAACCTCGCACTGAAGCTCGTTTGAATGGCCAGCCGGCTGTGACATTGGTGGTGTCAAAGCAGTCTGGGCAAAACACAGTTGCCGTTGCCGACGCCGTAAAGCAGCGGTTGGCGGAAGTAGAAAAAACTCTACCGCCTGGATTCCGCACGGAGGTTGTTGGTGATCAAACGATTTTCATCAAGGCCTCAATCGAGGCAATCCAGACGCACCTTATTGAAGGCAGTATCCTTGCAGCAATCGTTGTTTTCCTTTTTTTATGGAGCGTCCGCTCAACGCTCATCGCAGGAATTGCGATTCCCACTTCGCTGATCGCAACCTTCGGGTTGATGAGTGCGATGGGATTCACGCTGAATCAAATCACTATGCTGGCCCTGACGCTCATGGTCGGAATCGTGATCGATGATGCGATTGTGGTGCTGGAGAACATCTTTCGTTTTATTGAAGAGAAAGGTGTCCCGCCATTCCAAGCCGCGATCGATGGCACCAAAGAGATTGGACTTGCTGTTACCGCAACGACCTTATCGTTGTTGGCGGTTTTTCTACCGGTTGGCTTCATGGGTGGAATCGTCGGCCGCTTCATGTCGTCGTTCGGGTTTACTTCATCCTTCGCGATCGCGGTCTCTCTTTTGGTCTCCTTTACTCTCACGCCGACTCTCGCAGCTCGATTGATCAAACGAAGCGATGATGAAAAGGAAAGGCCCTTAGAAAAGCATCTTGAGCCTTCGGATCATGGCTCGAAGGAATCGAGATTCTATCGCCCGATCGATCGGACCTACACGCGAATGCTCGAGTGGTCGATGGCGCATCGCTGGGTCATTGTGCTGGCTTGCTTACTGGTAATCGTGAGCATCGTGCCTTTATTCATGCTGGTGGGGAAAAACTTCCTGCCGGTTGACGACCAGTCACAATTCGAAGTCAACGTTCGCGCCCCTGAAGGCAACACGTTGGCTGCCACTTCGTTACTGAGTGAACGGATCGCAGAAGATTTAAGAAAGCTTCCAGGCGTCACTGATACGTTGACGACTATTGGCGCAGGTCAGCAGCAACAGGTGAACTTAGCAAGCATCTACGTAAAGCTGACGCCTATCGAGGAGCGTAAAGAGACTCAGAACAATTTGATGATGCGCGCTCGTTCAGAAATCATTGAAAAGTATCTGAAACTCTATCCGGATCAACTCCGCACCAGCGTCAATCAGGTGGCTGCCATTTCAGGCGGTGGTAATCGAAACTCCGATATTCAGTACGTGATCGGTGGACCGGATCTTAACAAGTTGTCGCAGTACACGGCCGACTTGCTCAAGAAGATGCGCACGATACCCTTCATTGCAGACGTTGATTCGACACTCATTCTCGGCAAGCCGGAGCTTCGCGTCGTAATCGATCGGGCTCGAGCTGCCGTCCTGGGAGTAAAAGTCGGCGACATTGCGCAGGCTTTAAACACACTCGTTGCCGGTGAAAAGGTTTCAACGTTCAACGCCGGTCGCGATCAATACAATGTTCGTGTCCGTGCAACAGGTGAATATCGCGCAAGCGAAGAGGGACTGAAACGAATGATCGTCAGTTCCACCAAGAACGGGTGGATTAGTTTGGATAACCTGGTTCGCATTGAATCCGGTACTGGTCCTTCAGCAATTGATCGGTTGAATCGTGAACGTCAGGTAACTCTGCTGGCAAATGTTTTGCCTGGCGGATCTCAAGCTGAAGTTATAGGCAAAATGAAGGCGTTCGTCGAACAGGAACACATGGATCCCGGCTACGCGAGTGCGACGACAGGTCGCGCCCGTGAACTCGGTCGTTCAGCCTATTACTTTGCGTTGGCGTTCGCTCTTTCATTTATCTTCATGTACATGGTCCTGGCTGCGCAGTTTGAGTCATTCATTCACCCGATCACAATTCTACTGACGCTTCCGCTCGCTATTCCTTTTGGCATCTTGTCGCTCTTAATGACCGGTCAGACGGTGAATATCTTTTCGGGACTAGGTTTGTTACTTCTGTTCGGCGTTGTGAAGAAGAACGCGATTTTGCAAATCGACCACACCAATCAACTGCGGTCGCACGGAATGGAACGGCTCGAGGCGATCATTCGGGCAAATCGCGATCGATTGCGACCGATCCTTATGACAACGATTGCACTGGTTGCCGGAATGTTGCCGCTCACCATTTCCTCTGGACCAGGCTCGGGCACAAACAGGTCGATTGGTGTTTTGGTCGTAGGCGGTCAGTCGTTGTGTTTGCTCCTAACACTCGTCGCAGTCCCCGTCTTCTACTCACTGTTTGACGACTTGGCCAGAAGTCGTATTTGGGGACGAATCAATTTGCTATTCCATCGGCTCTTTGGCCGGATTCGCCGTCGCGCTGTTAGTGCAACAGCGTCTCTGATTTCAAAGCACTAGAACAAAGTCAGGTCATAAAGATGCAACCTAGGTTTCTTGATTCGATCATAACGATGAAGCTCATTGCGTTTCTCGTCGTCCTGCTACTCGCAGGCGTCATTCAGATTTCGGCTCAGCAAACGCAGTCCTCACCTGATCCTACTGACCCCAAACAGTTACCTGTACTATCTGTTGCTCCTGATTACCGCGGACAGCAGAAGCCGTTGCCGGAACTGAGACGAGTTGGCGTTGAGATGGATCGCCAACATCCCTTGTCGTTGCGTGATGCACTCTCGATGGCGTTGGAGAACAACAAAGACATCGAGGTGGCGCGTGAGAATGTGAAGCTCGCCGAGTTTGATCTGCTGGGGGCTCACGGTGCTTACGATCCACGATTTAATACGACTGCCTACTACGAGCGACTAAAGACGCCGATTTCGAGTTTTCTTACCGGCGGACAAAACGGTGCGATAATTCAAAGTGATTACACGGGCACTGCGCGGTTGGAAGGATTCTCGCCAAAGCTTGGCGGCAGTTATCACCTCGATTTCTCGTCCGTCAGGCTTACAACCAACAATTCTTTTGCAGCATTAAACCCGCAATATCCGACTTCGTTCTCACTTAGCTATGTTCAGCCTCTTGTCCGTGGTTTGAGGTTCGATAATCAGCGCAGACAGATCGAAATCGGAAAGAAGAATCTTTCGCTGAGTGATGCCCAATTCAGACAACGCGCGATCGAAGCGATCACGAACGTCCAACGAGCTTACTGGGATCTTGTATTCGCTTTACGCAACTTGCAGGTTCAGCGTGATGCAGTCTCGGTGGCACGAACACAGTTGGAACACAACAAACGTCTGGTAAACGAAGGTCAGCTGGCGCCCATTGACCTGGTTGCGTCCGAATCGCAGATCACTACTTATGAACAGGGTGTGTATGCGGCTCTCGAAGATATAACGCGTTTTGAAAACACACTAAAGAATTTGATTGCAAAAGACCAGAGTGCTTCCCTCTGGTCTGATTCGATAGTGCCAACTGACTCGGTGGATTTGAGCGTTCCGCAAATCCCGTTGCCTGACGCTCTAAAAACAGCAATGGATAATCGACCTGAGCTTCAGCAGTCGGAGGTGATACGAGAGATCAACCAAATCGACCAGCGGTATTACAAGGATCAGACCAAGCCGGCGATCGATGTTATTGGTACCTATGGTTCGACTGGCCTGGCCGGCTCTGTATCGACTAGCGGAAACCCGTTCAGCGTATCAAGCCAACTAGTTCGAGATCGAGTAGATGAACTTTCGACACTCGCCGGTTTAGAGCCTTTGCCAATATCACCGCCAACTACTTTTTCCCCGAACCTAATTGGTTCATATGGCCAATCCATCGAAAACCTATTGGCGAACCGTTATAACAACTTCAAAGTAGGTGTTCAGGTTAACTTCCCGCTAAGGAACAGGACAGCGGAGGCAGAACTCGGCAGATCCCTGGTGGAAGCCCAACGTATTACGACTCAACGTGAGCAGCTTGAACAAACAATACAGGTGGAAGTGCGCAATTCGCTGCAAGCGGTACGTAGCGCAGAGACCCGTTTGCGATCAGCGGTCGCGACACGTGAATACAATGAACAGCAATTTGCCAGTGAACAAAGAAAACTGGATGCCGGGCAGTCGACAGTATTCCTGGTGCTTGAACGTCAAAATGCGTTGACAACTGCAAAGGGAATGGAACTGAAGGCTCAGACCGATTTGAACAAGGCGATCGCCGATTTACAGAAGGCGACCGGCAACTCGCTTAACGTTAATAGTATCGTGGTGAGGGTGAGGTAATTTAGAACTTTGTACTTTGAGCTTTGTACTTTGCACTCGGCGGTATGTTTCTTTTTGTCGAACGGAGCTCAAATACAAAGCTCTGAGCACAAAGTTCAAAGTACCAGTTATGTCCAATCAACTTCTCGAAACCTGGCAGATCCATGATCGGATCAACCTTTACTTACTCGACGCGATTGATGCTGAGTCTCTCAACAGCCATTCTGCTTCAAAAGGACGTAGCGTAGGCGAACAATTCGCTCACATTCACAATGTTCGTCTCATGTGGTTGAAGTCTGCTGCTCCCGACCTGTTGAAAGGCTTGGCAAAGGTTGAAAGCGACCAGTCGAGCGATAAGAAGTTACTGCGCAAGTCTTTGATCGACTCAGGCAAGGCGATCGGCTCTTTGTTGGAATCGAGTCTTGAAGCGGGTGGGAAAGTCAAAGGTTTCAAACCTCACGCAGTAGCGTTCCTCGGGTATTTGATTTCCCACGAATCGCATCATCGCGGACAAATCACCCTCCGATTAAAGCAAGCCGGCAAACCTTTCGATAAAAAGACTGCCTACGGTATTTGGGAGTGGGGTGTCAGGTAGCTAGATGACGTTTTCCAAAAGCAAAAACGCCACGTAGATTGCCAGGACGATAATCACGCCAGTCATGAAATACCAGGGCGGTAGTTTTGTCTGACATGCGGGGCATCTGGTTCGTGACCAGCTTGCAGATCGTTGGCAGTTTCTGCACTTCACCTAAGAGTTCGCTCCAAACATTTCAAATTTCATGTACTTGGGCGGACCAGATAACACAACGCTGCGGGTGAGATGAGTCTCGCAACATCCTGGGCACCGACGTTTCGGCAGCTTACTTGATGTTGCGGAATATTCCAAAAGCTTGCTGATGTATGACTGGCTTGCCCGACAAGCTAAAGCATATCGGACACAACAACTATCATTTCACGCGTTGCAGCTTAACGTTAGTCCAGAGAGGCCAGTGATCTGAGACCTTCACTTCACGATCAATCCCATGACTAACAGCCTCGAATCCGCGCATCCAAATCCAGTCGAGCCTCAGATCTATTGGGACAAACAAAACCGTTTGAGAGAACGTTTTTTGACTACCGAAGGGTGTGACAAACCCGGCATCGGAAAAAAGTTTAATAGTTTTGGGTGCAGCGTCTGACTGCCAGGTGTTGAAGTCGCCCATGATAATGGCGGGTGTTTGCGGATTATGGCTTTTCAGATCCTCTAACAGGGCGCTTAGCTGATCGATTTTCTTATCCATCGATATCCGCGTCTCGGCGTGAGCTGAGTAGATACGTATCTCGACGTCTCCAGCCTTTATCGACGCACCCAGCGCGACTCGACGCCGTTTACCTGGCCCTTCGTGCGGAAGTACGATGCGGCGCAAATCGGCAAGTGGGTAGGCGCTTAGAATAGCTACTCCAGTTTCTTCTTCATCACCCGTCTTGGCTGTTGGCGGCGCAGCCCAGGCATAGTAAAGACCGAGTTCCTCAGCGAGTAGTCTCGCAGTGTTTGTGTTTCCACTTCGCTTCTTATGTCGGTCGACTTCCTGAAGAGCCATGATTGCTGGGCTACCGATCTCTGCGTCTTCACGGAAGAGTTTGATCAGTTCCTTTAAATCGTCGCCACTTCGCCAACGAATGTTGTAAGAGATGATTCGGATTTCTGCGTTATTAGGGGTGGTGCGAAGTTTCGAAGCCTTGCCTGACTCTAGCAGCGACGAGTCGTCTACATTCTCACCAGACTTGGTGGCAGATTGTTTAATTGGTTGCGGCTGTTGAGACGACGGAGTTTGTTGATCGTAGAAGATTGAAATTACAGGCGGTAACATTAGGAGAAGCAGAATTGAAAATCCCATTGCTTGTTTCCCCTACACCTTTATCTCTAAACCGTCCCTAGCCTCAACAATTTTACACGAGCAGAGTGAGTTAGCTTCACTAACGACATCGATCCCGTCCCACTCCGGGTAGAGATGTGAGAGTAACACTTGACCACTGACATTCATTAGGCTAAATCTCAAACATGTCTGCTACCGAAAGTCATCTTGATGTTCTCGCCGTGTTTTCTCATCCGGACGATGCAGAGTTGTCGGTGTCCGGAACGCTATTAAAACTTAAGTCCCTCGGTTACAGAACCGGCGTGTGCGATATGACGCACGGAGAAATGGGCACTCGTGGTACGCCTGAGGTGCGCGCAAAAGAAGCAATGCAAGCTGCGAAAATCCTCAAGCTCGACCTACGTACTAACCTTGATCAGCCGGACGGACATGTGTGGCCGACTGAAGTTGCGCGCACGGCCCTGGTTCGCGCAATCAGGCGCTACAAACCTAAAGTCCTCCTGACAACGCACGAGGACGACCCCCATCCTGATCATGCGAGCACATCAGTCATCGTACGTCAGGCAGCCAGACTCTCCACAATGTTACGGTATGACGAAGAGTCAGGATTGGGTGCCGTTCCAATGCCGGCAATTATGCATTCGCTCTTTTCTCGTCGGATCGTACCGTCATTCATTGTTGATGTTAGTGAGTTCGTCGAAGAAAAGATGAAGTCGATTCGCGCCTATGAATCTCAGTTTTATGATGCGGGCTCCACTGAACCAACGACGCGCATCAGTGATCGAGGATTCCTGGATGAGATCCAGTCACGCATGAGATATTTTGGATCGCTGATTGGAGTACGCGCAGGAGAACCGTTCTACGTTCGTGAGGCACTGAATGTCGACGATCCGCTGGCGCTACTGACGAGGCCCATGAATATTTATTCTTGAAGTGGTCTTGGGGCTTAGGCCTTTGGTCAACACCCAAGACCAAAAACCAAAGACCATACTGCCCTACACCGCTATCACTTCAAGCTCCGGATCAACTTCCTGTTTGAGCATTCCCTCAATCGCCATTAGCGTCCCAGTCAATGAACTCGGACAGCTGCCGCATGCTCCTTGATAACGAATGCTAAGGGTGTGGTCTGACAAACCGATGACCTCAAGATAACCACCGTCTCCCATCAAAGCTGGACGTACCTTCTCATCCAAAATCTCATTGATTCTCAATAACCTTGGATCATCGCTCGTCACTGCTGCGATCGGTCCACCTACGG
>DATEXA010000119.1:0-2885 GCA_035257465.1 Pyrinomonadaceae bacterium
AGTGCCCGGCGCTGGTAAGACGTTAGTTGGCCTCAACACTGCGAACAAACATCGAGACACCGAGGACGGATTGCATAGCGTCTTCCTATCGGGTAACGGACCTCTGGTAGCGATTCTTCGTGAAGCACTGGCGCGAGACCATGTTGAAAACGAAAAAGCGCAAGGACGAAAGGTGACGAAAACTGAAGCGCGAAGGAAAGTCAGCTCGTTCATTCAAAACGTTCATCACTTCCGCGACGAGTGCCTGCGAGATCTAGAACGGCCACCGATAGAACATGTCGCACTCTTCGACGAAGCCCAACGTGCCTGGAATCTGCAGCAGACGTCCAACTTCATGCGTCAGAAGAAGAACGTTGCGAACTTCAATGTCTCAGAACCAGAGTTCCTGATCTCGTGTATGGATCGCCATTCTGATTGGGCGGTGATTGTTTGTTTGGTTGGTGGTGGTCAGGAGATCAACACCGGCGAAGCCGGTATCAGTGAATGGATTGAAGCGCTGAAACGATCATTTCCTGATTGGCACGTCTATATCTCATCACGATTGACGGACGCCGAATATGCGGCCGGACTCCTCAGAACCGACGGCGACAGCGATCGGATCGTCGAAGGAAATCGCGAAGCGGGTTTTGTTAGTACCGGGAGCGGTAGCGACCGAGTTCTCGATGGAGTTCAAGGGCCGATCGAGTTCAAAGACGAACTCCACCTTTCGGTCTCGATGAGATCATTTCGCGCAGAGCACGTTTCGCAACTAATTAAACAGGTGCTCGACCTTGACGCCGCGGCTGCTCGCAACACGCTTGCCGAACTAAACGATAAATACCCGATTGTCATCACTCGCGACTTAGCTAAAGCCAAGGCGTGGTTAAGAAGCCATGCCCGTGGAACTGAACGTTACGGAATAGTTGCCTCTTCTCAAGCTGAACGACTAAAGCCGCACGCTATCGACGTGAAAACTCCGATGGATCCAGTGCACTGGTTTCTCGACTCGAAGGACGACGTGCGCTCGTCATACTACTTGGAAGATGTTGGGACAGAATTCTCAGTACAGGGCCTGGAGTTGGATTGGGTGTGTGTAACGTGGGACGCTGATTTTCGCCATTCAACCAAAGGTTGGCACCACTGGAAATTCCACGGCTCCCGCTGGATGCACATAAACCTGCCGCATCGTAAGCTGTATCTGAAGAACGCCTACCGGGTTCTATTAACACGCGCGCGTCAAGGTATGGTGATCGTCGTTCCTGCCGGTGGAGCGACTGATCCAACTCGGGAGCCTGGATACTACGATACAACATACAACTATTTACTCTCGATCGGATTAGATAGCCTTTAGAGCCGGGGATAAAAAAACGAGGCGGCACGTTACATCGCGCGCAAAGGATCCGGAGCGTTTTAAGCCTGTGATTCCCTTTGTCATCGTTTGCTTCTAGTCTGACCACCGATCTATGACCGATCAAGATTCGGCAATTCGAATGGCTGCCTTCCAGCATCTTCGCAGGCTCACTGAGGTACGCACTCACCTAACTTCAGACGACCTTAACGCTGGTTTCTTGTACAACGGTGAGCGTATACCTTTAGTCAATCCTCAGCGAGGCATTTTCAAGCCTCGAAAAATGCGTTTCTTGCTTTCAATCAGAACCGTCTTTCCCAAAAAAGGCGGTAAGATCTGGTACGACGATCAACGAAACGTTCACAGCCAGATATTCAATGGCGACGAGACGATTGACTATGCTTTCATGGGCCAAGATCCGGAAGCTGCTGATAATCGGTCGCTTCGCGAGGCGTTTGAAAACCAAGTCCCCTTGATTTACTTTTTGGGGTTTGCTCCGGGTCACTATCACCCAATCTGTCCGGTGTTTATTGTTGGCTGGAACGCTAAGACCCTGAAAGCAACCGTGTCGTTCAGTGCTCCTGAGCAAGACTCATTAAAGCCGCCGGAGTCCGCAGCGGAGCGACGTTATGCATTGCGAATCGTCCAGCAGCGATTGCACCAAGCGTCATTCCGTGAAGCCGTTATCACTGCCTACGACAATCGCTGCGCGTTGTCTGGCTTACCGGAACCGTTACTTCTTGATGCTGCACACATCATCATTGATAAGGACGAGTTGCTCGGTCAACCGATAGTTCCGAATGGAATACCACTTTCAAAGATCCATCATGCCGCTTTTGATGCCCATTTGATCGGAATTGATCCAGACTACAAGGTCCATGTGTCCGACCGTCTCCTCGAACTCCACGATGGCCCGTTCCTCGAGGCGCTCAAAAAACTGAACCGCGGCACGATTCATTTGCCAACCCGCACCAAGGACTGTCCTGACCGAAACCGACTCGAGTTGCGCTTTGAGAGATTTAAGGCAGTGGCTTAACGCCAATCAAAAACGTAGTTCAAATCCGCTCCACAACCGAAAATCTCCTGGGTAAACTCCTTACATGTTTCCCATACTCACTAACACCTACTTCTCTGGCGCCGGACTCATGGACATCGGTCTTGAGGCGGGAGGCCTAACCCTTCAGCAGAGCTTCGAGATCGACACGCTTTGCTGCGACACGATGCGTCAAAACTTCCCTCACGAAGTCGTCCAGTGCGATATCACGAGGAAGATCGTTCTCGCGGATAAAGAATGCCACGTGATGGTGGCGACGTATCCGTGCACTAAGTATTCGCCGATTGCGGATATTCATGGCGTGAGGACTGGGGATGATTTGTTTCTTCACTTCTTTCGGCACGTCGCTATTCGTAGGCCTGAGCTTTATGTCGTTGAGAATGTGCCGGGGATGAAGAAGTTTCCTGTTGTTATGGAAGCGATGACGAAGCTTCCGGACTACTACGTGCACGTCGCATGTCCGGTTAAGACGTCGACCTGGTTACCGCAAAAGAGAGACAGGCT
>DATEXA010000120.1:0-2956 GCA_035257465.1 Pyrinomonadaceae bacterium
CCCTTGTAGATCGCGTTGAGCTCAGCAATAGCATTCGCCGGGAGTGCTAACGCAGCAGCTTGAAGATTCTCACGAAGATGATCAATCGAAGATGTGCCCGGGATCAAAAGAATGTTCGGAGAACGCTGAAGCAGCCAGGCAAGCGCAACCTGCATTGATGTAGCTTGCAAAGATGCGGCGACACGATCGAGCACCGAAGATTGTAATGGCGTGAATCCTCCCAACGGGAAGAACGGAACATATGCTATGCCTTGGTGCGCAAGCGCATTGATGAAAGCATCGTCATTTCGGTGTGCCAGGTTGTAGAAGTTTTGGATGCAAACTATTTCTGTGATTCTCTGAGCCTCAGCGAGTTGGTTAGTGGTGACGTTGCTAAGACCGATATGAGCAATCAATCCTTGACGTTTGAGTTCCGCAAGCACAGTCAACGGTTCTTCAATGGACCCTTCCGATGGCTCCGTGAATCCACCGACACGAAGATTGACGACATCGATTTGATCCACTGCGAGATTACGAAGATTGTCATGAACGGCATCGATGAGCTCCTGACGCGAAAGCGCAGGGATCCATGATTTGTCATCACCGCGACGCGCGCCAACTTTGGTAACAATCACAAGGCCATCGGGGTAAGGATGGAGCGCCTGCTTGATGATCTGGTTGGTGACGTGTGGGCCATAATAGTCGCTGGTGTCGATATGGTTCACCCCAGACTCAATCGCTTCACGCAAAACTGCAATCGCAGCATCGACATCTCGTGGCAGTCCCCAGACCTGAGGACCAGCTAGTTGCATCGCCCCGTAGCCCATTCGGTTTAGGTTCATCGAAGTGCCAGGAAGTGTGAAGGCACCACCGACTTTCGCCTGTTCAGTCATTCTCTTTCCCTCCGATCACGAAATCAGTTTTCGGTATTATACAAAGGGCGACTTTGATTAGCGCGCTGGATGAGTCCTTGCCGAAACATTGATCATATCTCATTTGACATTTATCAATGGTCATTTGGGACTTTGATCTTTGGTCTTTGAACTTGCGTCTAAATGATCACTGAAAAATGTCAAATGATATATGACCAATGATTCCCCCCTACCTTGGCTAGAATTTGTATCCAGCCCACAGTGCCCAGTAATTAAGGTTGCGTCCCGGTTGCGTGTCCTTCAGAAAACGCCCTGCATAAAAAATTCCGTAATCGCCCTGAAACCAAAGGTGAGGGTTGACCTGCCATCGCACTTCCACGCCTGGCCTGTGTCCAACGAATCTTTCGCGACTACCGTCTGCGGCTCTAATTAAGGAACCTGGTACCGAGTAAACTCCGTCCTCCAGGCTTTCTCGCCATTGAACAATCCAGTCGAATGACGCAGTAATGTTATGCGGTAATGTCAGGTCAAGCTTGGGATGAACATCGATGAAGTTGACGGCACCTGGACCAGTTGTGGCTAAGACGCCAAAGTAGTTCCCTTTCGGAAATATTGGATTGAATGTTCCTAGTGTGTTCGGATTCGATTTCGGATGATCGCCGCTCGAAACATCGACCTTTAAGCTGAAGCGGGGCTTCAGCGTCAGGTCCGTAAACCGATATCCATTCTCCGACGCCATGGTCCAGGCACGGATGTTTGCCGAACCAAATGAACCGAATTGCCAGAGCGCCTCGTAGTCAAAGTCCCACCCTGGTTGTTCGGTCGCGATGGGCCGCGAAACTCTTGCGCCTACGCTGTGGCGTTCCTCCTGGGCCGTGCCTCGCTGAAAAGTTGCATGCTTGCGATTCAGACCCAGGTAATAAGCATCCAGAGACGTACTCTTGTTAAGTGGACGCGTCGCGTACACACCCCAAAAGCCGATCTCGTGGTTGGGGACATTGTCGAAGAATCCAGGTTTGTCTACATCGGGGCGCATTGCGAATCCGTCGATGCGCCAGGAGTTGAATTTTGCCATCACCTTGAAGCCATCAAAGCTGAGCCGAACATTCGGCCCTTCACGGACGTCGACCAATCTACCGGAGCCATATTCCATCTCCTGCCTGCCCGCCCGAATTTTGATCCAGTTACGTGTACCGGTGGTACTCAATTCCAGAAATGCCGCCTGAAAGTCGAGTTTCTTTTCGTCTATCGGACGTGGACCGCCCTGACGGGAGGAGTTCAGCCCACTCTTGAACTCAAAGAAGGTACGAACGCGTTTGCCGAGGTGAAGGTCCAACGAGAGATCGTACCTCTGATTGAGGTATCCGTTCATGAAGGGTTGCTGTCCCCAGTTTTCGTTTCCGATCTGCTCCCAGACCTCACGGGCTTCTCCGCCGATCGTCATGTACCAATCATCAGAGTTTTTGCGGAGTGGAATGTATTTGATCTTGTCCCAAGGATCCTGTCTGAGACGCGCGTCGCGCAGAAAGCTCCAATCCTCATCTGACCGCAGTAATTTGTAACTGCGATCCGGGACCTGCGGTTCAGGCTCATCGTCAGACTGCGCACGCGCGGCCGTTACACCAAAAATGAGAGCCAGTGCCAAAACTATAGGCACCCAATGTCCGAAATGCTTCAGCTTGTCGGTCATCACTAACTCGTTACTGTGAACCGACAAGCTAAAGCATGTCGGACATTTCCCTACTTCTTACTCGCTGAGTGGATCTCGGCGATATAACCTCCGGGAAATTGCACGAAGCTCGCTTGCCGCTGATCGGCTTGATATTGACCAACCAGAATTGTTGCGCCTGCACCTTTCGCTTTAGCGAGCGTCTCCGCCAGGTTAGTAACCTCATATCCGGTGACCTCCCGTCCATACGGATACGGAAGCTGACCATCCGTCACGAAGACTGTTAGTTTTCCAAAATTCGATGTGATACGAACCCTCCGATAGGTGTCTCGCGGCCGGCCAATCTCAATACCGGGTGCACGATCATCGTCAGAGACGATCTCGCCCTTCGAAAAGGACAGGAAGCTCCGAATGAACGTGTCCGCCCTATCAGACG
>DATEXA010000121.1:0-8502 GCA_035257465.1 Pyrinomonadaceae bacterium
TCAAGGTTGGCCATTGAATCAAACGTGTTTAGGTTTTTCTCTGTGCGATCTCTGTGTTCTCTGTGCCTCCGTGGTGAGGAAGCTGCATTGGTTAACCAAGGCACAGAGAACACAGAGATTGCACAGAGAAGAGTCTCCTGCAGGCCATCAATCGATTAGACGGAACTTATCAGCCAAATTTCGCAAGAGGCTCTAAAGCTTGTCGGACATTCTTGTCGGTAGACTCTCGTCTCAGTTGCCCTTTGCGACAAGCTAAAGCTTATCGGACATCTAATAGTCCTCTCCGCGTCAATGCGCTCTTCAGCAATGGCTCCATCTGCTGGCGTATGGTCTCGTTTGCGTAACCAACCCACGCAACATCTGGTTTCACTGACAATTGATAACTCAATGGCCCACCATTTAAATCAGTGACAATCACTCCTGCTTCTCGTGCAATCAACTCGGTGCAGACATCGTACGGATGACAACAAATACCCATAACGACTCCACGTTGGGCGAGTAGCGAGTTCATCAGTGGTCGAATGTCGGCAGTGAAGCGATCGTGACCAGACATTAGTTCGTAGAGCTGTCCACCGGAGGACGCGTATTGATCTTCAAAACAGTGAGCCTTGTCAGGCTGCACTGGACCCAGCGCTCCCATCACAATCTCTTCATCAATTGCTGCCAACTCATCGCGTGCGCCTGGAAAGAACCGAGAAATCTGTGCGTAACCGTGTGCAATTGACTTCGCTCGTGACGGTCTCACTGGCAAGCGAACCGTCTGACCAGTTACACGATTGAAGCGCTCGGCTTCTACGCCACGCCCTCGAGTGGCCCATGCGCAATCTGATAAGTGTTGCTTGACGAGAGGAATCTCCGTTTGAATGGCAAATTCAATATCGCGAAGGGACGTGGCTGGACCTTTGTTAGGTGCCACGCCAGTCAAGATCCACCCACTTCGTTTCTGATACATCAAGCCGCGTGTACCGTCGATCGGATCCACGATGATTCGCCACCGGGCATCGTCTTCCTGCGCACCCACTGGCAAGGTTACCTGTCCCGAAGGCAAACCTTCAGCAATTAGGACCACAGGTGCGATAGTGGCGATCTCGCGTTCGAAGAAGTCAATCAGCAGTTCCTCGCTAACGCGATCGACTGCGTAGATCGTGTCGCCTTCTTCCTCGCGGGCGATGGCGGCGAGGTCTTCGACGGCAGAGTGCTCACACGAGTCCACGACCGCTGCGCGAACGATTTGATGCAGCTGTTTTAGTGGTTGAATCAGCGACTCTATGTCCGCTGTCTCGGTCATCTGATTTAAGTCTCGGAATAAAGTGTAGCCGGAAGCGCGCGCAATTCAGCAGCTTTCTGGTCGGGAGAAGTGTCGCTTGAACCAGCGTTCCTCCAGTCGGCAGTGCCAAACCCTGACGTCGTCAATGTTTTATTCGGTCGCAGGAAGTTCTCGTTTGGTCGACTCTCTCATCATCGCTACCTGCCGGCGGTTTCTGCGCTCGGTCAGAATTTGATCCGCCATAACGCCGATCAAAATCACTGCACCCATCACGGCGAAATCGAGGGAACTCGGAATGCCCAGGAGGTTCACGAGGTTGCGGAGTACCTGCAATAGGGCTGTGCCTATCAGGATTCCCACGACAGAACCTTCGCCGCCGCGCAACGAACAACCTCCGAGCACAGCCGCTGCGATTCCGTAAAGTTCGTAAGCGTTTCCGTGATTAGCAGGCGAAACTGAATTTGTGTAGAAGGCGATAATGATCCCGGAAATGGCGGTGAGTGCTCCGGAGATGACATAAGCCGCGGTGACGATACCTTTTGTATTTATGCCGGCGTAGCGCGCTGCTTCCGCGTTTCGACCGGTGGCGAACAGGTAGCGTCCATAGACTGAACGGTGTAACACGACCCAGGTGATGATACTAATTAAGATCAACAGCACGAACGGCATTGGAATACCAAACAGATTTCCGTTGGCTACGTAGCGCAGAAAATCCAAACCGGCAACAGTTCCAAAACCCTTCGTTTCATCTTTTGTGATGAAGCGCGCAAGCCCTCGATAGAACAACAGACCACACAACGTAACGATGAATGGCTGCATATTGAGCCGTGTAATCAGGAGACCATGAATGAGCCCCAGCAGCATCGCGAACAGAATGGAGAGTAGGACTGATGGAATAATACCCAGTCCCCATTCGGTCAACATCATCGATAGCAGAACCCCGAGCAATGCCATCATCGAACCCACAGAGAGTTCGATACCACCGGTAATGATTACAATGCCGAGGCCGATGCTGAAGATGCCAAAGGCGCCAATCTGCCGCGCCAGGTTCTGCAGGTTGATCGGAAGCAGAAAGTTAGGATTGACGATAGCTACGATAACGCAGAGAACGATCAGAAGTACGAAGATTCCGAGTTCTTTTTTCATGGGCTTATCCTGCGGCGCCGGTCGCCAAATGCATCACTGCCTCCTCGCTGAATTGCGGACGATCGAGAATTCCGGTAATGCGTCCCTCGTGCATTACGGCTATACGATCACTAATGCCGAGCACTTCTTCCATCTCACTACTTATTACGATTACCGAAACGCCGTCACTCGCCAGCTTGCGAATCAGCGCATAGATTTCCGCCTTTGCGCCAACGTCGATACCACGAGTCGGTTCATCGAAGATGATTACCTTAGGTGAGAATGTCAGCCATCTGGCAAGTACGACTTTCTGTTGATTGCCACCGCTTAGATTCGCGGCGCGCATTTCCGGTGATGGCGTTTTGATATTGATCGACTTGACAGCGTTGAGCGCGGCGGTTGTTTCCCTTGCTGTGCTGATAATCTTCGCGGTCGAATAGCTATCAAGGTTTGGCAGGGAAATGTTTTCTCTTACGTTGAAGTCGACAACGAGGCCGCAGTTGCGCCGGTCTTCCGGAACGAGATAGACACCATGATTGATCGCGTCCCTTGGTCCCGTGAAACTCAAGACTTTGCCGTTAAGTTTCACTTTTGCTTCGACCGCTTCATCGACACCAAATATCGTGCGTGCCATTTCAGAGCGACCTGAGCCCACAAGCCCGGCAATCCCCAAAACCTCACCGCGGGCAACATTGAATGAGATCGGCTGATTCGGATATCTCTGCGTACGTAGCCCCTCAACCGCAAACCAATCATGATTTCCTTTGTGGTTTCCATTGCCTGTGTGTTTGAACATCTCCTTCAAGTCGCGTCCGACCATCATTCGCACCATACGATCGCGATTGATTTCGTTTCGTGCTAGTTCACCTGCATTGCGGCCATCGCGAAGTACAACGGCCCGGTCGGCAATTTCTTCCACTTCGTGCAGACGATGTGAAATGTAGATGATGCTTACATGATGCGCCTTTAGATCCTTGACGATTTCGAGCAGTCGTTGTGTTTCAGTCAAGGTCAAACTGGAAGTTGGCTCATCCATGATGATGATCCGTGCCCCGGTGGAGATCGCGCGGGCAATTTCGACCATTTGCTGTTGTGCGATCGATAAACGACTGACTGAAGTACGGCTGGAAAGATCCAGGCCGAGTTTTTTGAGCAACTGGTCCGCTTCTGAGTAAAGACGCTTGCGGTCGATGAGTTTTAGGAATCCGCCTATGGTTGGTTCACGTCGCAGGAAGATGTTGGCTGCGACGTCGAGATTGTCGAGAACGCTGAGTTCCTGGTGAATAAACTCGATCCCGAGCGCGCTAGCCTCTCTCGGCGATTTGATCTCAACCTCTTTCCCGTCGATCTTCACTGTGCCCGAGTCTCTATTGATCGCACCGCCAAGGATCTTCATCAGCGTAGACTTGCCGGCGCCGTTCTCTCCAATCAATGCGACAATCTCACCAGTGTCGACAGAGAGATTGACGTTATCTAAAGCAACGACGCCGGGGAAACGCTTGCCGATGTTTAGCAGTTCGAGAATTGGAGTTGGTTTGTCTGCCATGACAACTAATGATTTACAAATGTCCGATACGCTTGAGCTTGTCGCTGGAGTCCCTGGATGCCACCCTTCCGACAAGCTAAAGCATATCGGACACCAGGAATTAGCTTCTTCCGCGCAGTTGATTGATCTTCTTCGCGAACTCGTCGACGTCGGCTTTCTTGATTGCGAGCGTCGGTACGAAAATCTGTTTGGTTGGGGGAATTCCCGACTTATCGCCGTTTAAGATCTTCGCCATAAGTTCCATCGATCGAAAACCAAATTCAAATGGTTGTTGTACTACTGTAGCGTAGATTGCGCCGTCTCGAATTCCTCCGAGTGTCTCGTCTTCTTCGTCAAAGGCGACAATCTTCACCTTGTCGACTTTGTTTGCTTCCTTGACGGCGCCGAGAATCGCCGGTCCATTATATGACCACAAACCGACGAGGCCTGCGATATCCGGAACATTCACCAGCGTGTCCGCGGCATTCGACTTTGCTTTTACGCGATCCGTGTTGTCTGTACGAACATCGACAATCTGGATATTGGAGCCAGCCAATACTTCTTTCAGTCCCTGAAAACGTTCGCGGGCATTTTGGGCATCGAGCACGCCAACAAACACCATGATCTTCCCACCCTGCGGGATTGCTTCTTTCACTAAGCGACCTGCTTGTCGTCCGGCTTCGACATTATCGGTTCCGATGTAACAAGTGCGATCGCTGGTTGGTGCGTCGCTGTCTTGGGTAACGACAAGGGCTTGCTTAGCGGCATTATTCAACATGGTCGTTTGATTAGCAGGATCGACCGGGCTGATGGCGATGCCGTTGATACCCTTTGCCAGCAGATCATCTACAACGCTCCGTTGTTGGGCGGCAGTTCCATCGGAGGTGATTCTAAATTCGACTTCGATACCGGGAATTTCTTTCGCCGCTTTTTCGGTACCTTTGCGAGCAATAGTCCAGAAGTCAGAAGCATTGTTGGTGACGAAAGCAAGTTTGTGTTTGCCACCCGTGTCTCCACCGCCGGTTTTTGGTTTGCATGAAGCGAAGACCAGCACACAGGCAAGAATGCAAAAAATTGCGGAGACTAGGCGAACACGGTTTTGTGGTTGCATTTGATTTCCTCGTTAGTTGGTTTGAATTGTCCGATGTCCGATATGCCTTAGCTTGTCGAGTACTTCTCTTCGTCACAGCCAAACAGTTTCACCGACAAGCTAAAGCATATCGGACATTAGCGTTCTTAGCGCCGGATATATCGCGCGATACGACTGGTATTGACGAGCTAATAATTCTTTCGCTTTTTTGTCCGGTTGAATGACGTCACGCGTGCGCACTACAGCCGCACAAGCTGCGTCCACAGAATTCCAAACGCCAACACCGACTCCGGCAAGCATGGCGACACCATAAGCTGCGCCCTCTTCGGCTTCGACGATCGCCACTTCTCGGCCGTAAATATCAGCTTGAATCTGACGCCACAAAGGTGAACGTGCCCCGCCACCGCCGAGCCTGATGCTTTTCACTGGAACACTCATCTCATCGAAGATCTCAAATGAGTCGCGCAGGCTGAAGGCGACGCCTTCCATGATGGCGCGAACTACATGCGCCCTCGTATGACTTGCGGTTAGACCGATGAGTGCTGCGCGTGCGTCCGGATCGAGATGCGGTGTTCGCTCGCCCATTAAATAAGGAGCCCAGATGGCACCGTTCGATCCCGGTTCAACCTGTGCAGCTTCTGCGGCCAGCGCGTCGTATGGATCTCCATTGTAAGACTTCACGCCAAACTGATCGCGAAACCAACGAAGGGAGAGACCGGCACCTTGTGTCACACCCATCACGTGCCAACGGCCAGGAACTGCGTGACAAAAAGTGTGAACACGACCCTTTGGATCGAGTGCAGGTGTATTGGTAGCAGCGAACACCACACCCGATGTTCCGATCGTCGCGCTAACTGCGCCAGGTTGCACGATTCCAATTCCAACCGCGCCACCCGCTTGATCGCCCGCGCCCGCCACAACGGGTATGCCAACACGCAAACCTGTCAACTCGGAAGCGGCTCCTGAAATCGTGCCCGTTATCTCTGGCGACTCATAAACTCGCGGCAACAAGGAGGGGCTGATTTCCGTAGCCGTCAACATTTCGTCTGACCACTTTCGCTTCGCGACATTTAAAAGGAGTGTGCCCGAAGCGTCAGAGACATCTGTTGCTTTGTCGCCAGTCAATCGAAAGCGCACATAGTCTTTCGGTAACAAAACCGATCGCACAGGCCTCCACACATCCGGTTCATTCTCACGCACCCACAACAGCTTTGGAAGTGTGAAGCCCGTCAACGCTGGATTGCACGTCAACTCGATTAATTGCTCGGGGCCTATCTCCTTCGTCAATTGTTCGCATTGCGAGGCGCTACGTTGGTCGCACCATATCAACGCCGGCCGTAAGACTTCATCGCGCTCATCGAGTAAGACTGCGCCGTGCATCTGACCTGATAGTCCAACAGCAGAAATCTGTTCGGGATGCACGTTATCGCTGGACACGACCTGCCGGATAGCTTCAGCCGATGCGCGCCACCAGTCATCTGGACTTTGTTCGGCCCAACCAGTGTGCGGTGAAGCGAATGCTTCATGCTCAACAGTCGCTGAAGTAACAATTTGTCCGGTCTGGTCAATCAGAACGGCCCTGGAGCCGCCTGTGCCAACGTCTATTCCAAGTAGCAGCATTATGGTTTTAGCCGCAGTGATTTCCGGAGTATTGCGCGGGGAACGGGCTCACTCCAACGGAACACGAAATCATTGGGGTCGATTAGGTCACACTTCTTAGCATATTCGGAACCTTTCGAAAAGGCACTTTGTTCGATACCACGACAAATCTGTGGATTGGGTATTCGAGTTGAACCTCAAACTTGACTGATTGCGGAAGCGCGGCTTAATCTCCCGCACTCGTAAGCTGATCTTCCAAACAAGACCTGCAAATTGAATACGTTCGCATCTTCAGCCCTAATGCTCGAGTGCTTTCGCGCCGCTGAGTGAACTATGAAACAGTGTCCAACGTGTAAGCGCACTTATTCTGATTCTTCAATATCTTTCTGTTTAGAGGACGGCGCTTTACTGTCGGCGCCGTTTTCCACGCAGGCAGGTGGAGGACGGGCGGGGGATCCTGCGCCAACGCTTGTGATGCCAATCGAGCAACCTGCGCGCACACAACCAGCTATCGGCAGTGACCGACAGTCCACAATCACAGCTTTAAACGTTCCAGTTCACACTGCTGAGAAGTCGACTGCTACAGCGGAAGCGCCTTCTACAGTGTCTCGCCGCTGGCAGATCCAAATTACCGCCACATCCTTTCTCGCGCTGTTTGCGATCGTCGGTATCGCCTTGTACGGTCTTCCGTTTTACTACGACTACATGGTGAGGGAACTTGGCCTTACCCGCACTCAGGTCACGTCAGGAAACGCGCTAAGCAAGTTAGTTGTGGGTCCGCTCTTTGGATACTTCGCAGGTTGGATTGTCGATAGGTTTGGGCCGCGACGTTTGATGCTTGTTGGAATTCTAATGGCCGGCGCCGCGCTGATCGGACTCGGGAACATGAGCGCGTTGTGGATGTTCTATTTCTTTTATCTACTGAACGCGCTTGGCTATGTTTGTGCGGGACCACTGCCAAATCAAGTGTTGCTGTCGCGCTGGTTCGACAAGTCGCGCGGCAAAGCAATGGGCATCGCGTACCTGGGAATTGGTTTGGGTGGCGCGATCGTGTTTCAGCTTTCCGCACAGTTGACTCGAATCTTCGGCTGGCATGTCTCTTTGAGTGTTCTGGGAGTGCTGATTATCGTCATTGCATTTCCCCTTGCGTTCTTTGTCAAAGAATCGCCACTAGGCACGCCGACTGGGTTGAAGGCGGCCGCTCGTCCTGAACCGATTGGATGGGTACTAGGTAGTCCAGAGTTTTATCTTCTGATGATCGGAAGCATGTGTTCGATCGGAGCAGTTGGTGGCACGAATCAACATCTCAAACTCTTGCTCGCATCTGATTTACATTTCACAGATCAACAAGTTGCGAACGTTGCTTCCCTGGTTTTGGTGTCGAGTTTGATTGGTCGCTTGTTGATGGGTTGGCTTGCAGATCATTTTGCGAAGAAGTACGTAATGTTGCTCATCTATTTTATCGTTGCGATTGGTATTTCACTCTTGTTCTTCGCGACGGTTCCTGGGGTGATCTATTTGTTCGCTGTAGTATTCGGCATAGGTCTGGGCGGCGATTACATGATCATCCCCTTGATGGCCGGTGAACTTTTTGGCGTGAAAATCCTGGGACGTTTGATGGGCATTGTGCTGACGGCTGACGGTGTGGCTGAAGCGTTGGCGCCACTTTTGGTGGGCAAGATGCGAGACCAAATGGGCGAATACGGAGTTGCTTTTGCTGTTCTTCTCGCACTGGCCCTGATAGGTTCAGTAGCAATTGTTTTGCTACCAAAGAAGGCCAGCGCGAGAGTGGCATGAGGTCAGTACCACCCCGCGGTAGCGGGTGGGTACGCTGACGGATTAAGTAACGAATTGGCTTCGTAGCCGCCCGCTACCGCGGATGGTACTGACCTCAAG
>DATEXA010000122.1:0-5137 GCA_035257465.1 Pyrinomonadaceae bacterium
AGCGCCGCCGAGAGCAGCCACGTACAGTTGTCCGCCACTTGAAAACTCAAGCGCTTTCTCGGCGTTATACACAGCCTCTTCTGCGCTTCCTGAATGACGCAACGTCCATGAGTAGGTGATCAGTCCATAAGAAAACTCCGGCACCGCTTCGAGCATGCTTTTATAAGTCATGATCGCCTCGTCTGAGCGACGCATCTGGTAATAGCACCAGCCTAGTGCCTGCATGATGCTGGACGAGAGTGGATCAAGCTGGCGTGCCTGGAGCATCTGATGAAGTGCTTCGTCGAACCGGCCTTCCATTAAGAGATGAAAGCCGTACCAGTGATGGGCTGTTGCGTAGTTCGGATTTATTTCGATGGCGCGCCGGTGTTGTGCTTCGGCAACTGCCCAATCAAAGTCGTGACAAACAATCGCGAAGCCAAGCGCAGTGAAAGCCTCCGCGCACGTTGAATCAAGTTCGACGGCTTTGCTTGCAGCTTGTTTGGCCGCGGCGGAGCACTCAACAAATGGCTTAACACCAAACACACCAAGCCAGTTGTAGTAATCAGCGACGCCTGTGTACGCGAGAGCGTAATGCGGATCTAATTCGATAGCGTGCTTGTAACACTCGAGTGCTTTGGCGAGCCCTGCCTCGGTGTAGGAGTTCCAATAATATCGTCCGCGCAAATAAGACTCGAACGCTTCTGAATTGTCTGTCCCTCGTTTCGACAGTTGTCTTTGCTCGTCGCCAGTCAGTTGAGGGAGGAGTGCTGTCGCGATGCGTTCCGAGATTGAGTCTTCTATTTGAAGTACATCCGTGGAGTCTTCGTCGAAGTGTTCAGCCCAACGTGTGACTCCTTCACTCACACTCAACAACTGCGCCGTCACCCGAATACGATTCCCGACACGCCTTAGTGTGCCATCGACTACATAATCGATTCCCAGATCACGTCCGGCGACGAGCGGATCAACGGCGGAAGCATGGTAACGAAGAACACTGCTTGTCGGCCTGACCACGAGACGCTGCACATTGCTGAGCCGCGTGATGATCGCGTCGGTCAATCCAATTCCTAGATACTCGTCGCCGGTATTGTCACCAGTATTGCTGAGCACGCGTAATGGCAGTACTGCAATCGACTCTTGATCAGGTCTCAACTGAGTTGCAATGGCCGGAAGTGCGGCCATTCGATGATCCAGTTTTCGCAGGATGTCGTTGAACCGCGGATGCCCATGGACACTGTCCAGCTCGGGATCAACCGCTAACCAAAGGAGTTTGCCGTCATTGAGTTCATAGGTGCGTTCGAGAGCGTCAAGTGTTGCCTCGACACGTCCCAAAACACCATTGATATGCGCAACGTGGTAAGGAGAGATATAACGTCGCGCCTCCAGCTGTTGCATTTCGTGTAGTACGTTGTCAGCCTCTTTAACATTCCCCGCAGCAGCGTGGGCCGACCCAAGCCTGCCGAGAGTGTGCGACGCCTTACCCATTAAGTTGACGGTTTTAGTCGCGGCTTCGATAGCTTCGTCGTGTTTGCCCAACGCGCTCGCACAAAAACTCAACGCGTAGAGCATCATTAGATTTGTTGGCTCATTGTCCAATGTCGCGCCTGCTAAGCGATACGCCTCATCAAAACGTCTGGCGTGATACGAGCACCAAACGACACTGAACCTCGAAATGATCGCCATCGGATCCAGATCTCGTGCTGTGTGTGCCTCGCGCAACGATTCACTAAAGCGCCCCTCCATTGCCAGCTGCAGCGCATACCAAATGCGAGCTTGTGCGTAGTTCGGATCCAGTTCAATCGCACGAACGAGTTCGTGTTCCGCGCTGGCCCACGCGAAATCGCGGCACAGGATCGCCTGGCCTAAAGCGGCGTGACCTTCCGCAAGAGCTGGATCAATCTCCACTGAGGTTGACGCCGCTTCATATGCAGCTGCGGCACACTCGGCGAAGGGCATCACGCTGAATACTCCGAGCCAGTTGTGATAGCCGGCGACGCCCGCATGCGCCAGTGCATAATTCGGATCCAGCGCGATCGCCTGTTGATAGCAAACGATTGCGCGTGCAAAGCCATCTTCTGTAAACGTGTTCCAATAGAAACGTCCACGCAGGTAAGCTTCGTGTGCTTGCGGATTGTCTGTGCCACGCTTTGCCAGCCGCAGACGTTCATCAACCGTCAGGTGCGGCACGATTGCTTCGGCCACGTGAGACGAAATCGTGTCTTCCAGGTTGAGAACATCCGTAAACTGCTCGTCGAACTGTCCCGCCCACGCGGTGGTTTCGTCTCTTACGTTAAGGAGTTGAACGGTGACGCGAATGCGTTCCGCCGATCTTCGGATGCGTCCGTCCAGCACGAATGTAACGCCGAGCTCGCGTCCCGCTCGTAGCGGATCAGCGTCCGCTCCATAACGAAGTACGCTGCTGGTTGGTCGAACCGCGAAGTTGCGAACAGCACTCAAACGCGTGATCAACGCATCGGCGAGACCTGTACCAAGAAAGTCTGGTGCAGAGTCGACTTGATTTACATCGAGAAGCTTTAACGGCAAAACGGCTAGCGAGTTCTCGTTCGAAAGAGGTTCATGTTTAAGGCCGAGAGAAAGTCGTGGTGGATCCGGCAAGTCTGAAACTGGGCGCCCTTCGAGATAGCGTGTGATGTCGTCGCGAAGTTCCGCTGCCGTTTGGTAACGCCATTCGGGTTCCTTGCGCAACGCCTGCATCACTATGCTATCCAGGTCGCCCGACAATGCTCTTCGTAAAGACTCCGGAGTAGCACTTCGAGTTGAATAGAGCTGTTTCAGTGTTGTCGCTTCGTCACCGGCGTAAAGATTTGGCAGCAGATCTTCGACCCTGGTGATGATGATGCTCGGTGGGGCCGGTGATTCTTCGCAGATCACTCGAGCGATTTCGTGCGGAGCCCTATTAACCAGGCGATACGGTCGATGTCCAGTCAAAAGCTCATAGAGCAGAACGCCTAAGGAGTACACATCCGTTGTCGGATTAGTTGGTGCGCCCTGAACCTGTTCTGGTGACGCATATTCTGGCGTCATTAGTCGCATTGCCGTGGCTGTCGGATCGTGAGTAATGTCACCGGCAATTTGCGGGTTGAGAAGTTTGGCAATGCCGAAGTCGAGAAGTTTTGGCACACCGTCTGAGGTCACCAGAACGTTTGAGGGCTTGATGTCGCGATGTACAACCTGCTTCTGATGGGCGTAGTTGACGGCATCACAGATTGAACGAAACAGTTTTAGACGTTCGGTAATGGAAAGCTCGTGAGTATCACAGTAGGAATAGAGCGGCTGGCCTTCGATGTACTCCATTACGAAGTAGGGAAGTCCGTCTTCCGTTGTGCCGCCATCAAGCAGGCCGCCTATATGCGGGTGATCCAGTGCTGCCAGTATTTGACGCTCTTTGCGAAAGCGGCGAAGGATGAAGTCCGTGTCCATCCCACGTTTGACTAATTTGATCGCTGCGCGTTTGTTGAACTCATTGTCAGCACGGATTGCTTCGTAAACAGCGCCCATTCCGCCACGACCGATCTCGCGTTCGATGCGATACGCAC
This sequence comes from Pyrinomonadaceae bacterium, assembly GCA_035257465.1. Classification (GTDB taxonomy): domain Bacteria; phylum Acidobacteriota; class Blastocatellia; order Pyrinomonadales; family Pyrinomonadaceae; genus PSRF01. Next base: position 3,540 of record DATEXA010000122.1, read on the forward strand.
CAAGTCGCCGGCCGATCATTGGGTCCTTCTCTTCCACCAGCGACTCTAACATTCCCAACTCAGTATTTCCGTAAAGCGGCACGTCTAGTAATTCACCAGCACTATCGTGTTGAGACAACAATAACTGTACGTCCCGGCGCAGTGTTTCATCGGCACCGCATATCTCGAAGACATATTTCGCCCTTTCGTCCGGCGACAGATCGAGTGCTGTCTGGAAAATGTCTTCAACTTGTCGCCAGCGTTCGGGGGTCATCTTAAAACGGAGGTGCTTTGTTGATTCAGTTGACGAAAGTTCTTTAACGCGAATTTATTATTGGAACGTTCGATGGCGATCCAGTCGGGATAGTTACTGCGACCAGTATAAAAAAGGAGACCAGGCAAGAGGAGGACGCTCGACATCAGTTTCATAACAGGTTCGGAGTCCGGAGTAGGACGAGTGCGCTATTTACTTCTTTTGCATTTCACCGTGAAGCCAGGCCTTCGCAAAACGCCAATGACGTTTGATCGTCGTGGGGGTGACGCCGAGGATGTCTGCTGTCTCTTCGATGGAGAGGCCACCGAAGTAGCGCAGTTCGACCATCCGCGCTTTTTGCTCATCAAATTCTGCGAGTGCTTTCAAAGCGTCGTCCAGTGCTAGCAACTCACCACTACGCTCGACAGCCCGATCGATGTTTTCATCCAGGGAGAGCTTTTGGAAATCCTGACCCCGCTTTTCTGCATTATGCTTGCGCGCGTGATCGACGAGCAGGCGTCGCATTATTTGAGCGGCAACACCAAAGAAGTGAGCTCGATTCTGCCAATTGACTCGCGTCTGATCGACAAGCCGTATGTACGCCTCATGCACAAGAGCCGTAGGTTGCAAAGTGTGATCAGGACGTTCACGGCGAAGGTAATTCGCTGCAAGCTTTCGGAGTTCATCGTAGATGACAGGTAGTAAAAGATCAACCGCCCCCCGATCGCCATTTGAAAGTTCAATTAGTAACCGAGTGACGCTCTCAGTTGGTTGTTGGCTCAAGCGCCGTTTCTCCCATTTTTCGCTCAGTTTACGTCGAGCGAAACCAGTAACTGTGACGAACAAAACCAGTATAAGCCAGAATCTCGCGAGTGAATAACAGCTTAGTTAACTGAAGGTAAGGTCATGAAATTTGTTGCACTGGTCCCTCTAAGAAACGCTTAGGGAAAATTTTTGTTCGATCTGGATTTACGTTGAAAGCCCACGTCTTCAGCGTAACGGATAATCGTCCGCTTGCGGCGTGCTGCGATTAGAAATTAATACGGATGACCCTCTTTCCTCAAATTTTGCGCGTTAAGGTAGTGAAGGCAGTTTTGGGATTCGAGAAAGAGGTGAAACTATGCAAGCTGGCCAATTAACTATCGCGACACCAAACGTCGGTCAAATGGATACATCCTCTGTGATTGCCAAAGTCGGTGGGTGGATGGCGCGAGTCTTTGGTTGCAGGCATTCCGAGCTGAGTAGGCCATTCTCACATCAGGGCCAGGCGTACCGAGTTTGTGTGAATTGTGGGGCGCAACGAACGTTTAATCTTGGAAACTGGAAAATGCAGGGCGACTTTTACTATCAAGGAGCCAGCACGAGC
>DATEXA010000123.1:0-18210 GCA_035257465.1 Pyrinomonadaceae bacterium
GAACGTACCCTCTTCTTTTTTGATCCGTTTTATTCCGTGAAATCTGTGGCCTATTCCCTGTTTTGTGGGCAAACTTAGTGGCAATTCCTCGCATCCGAAAGGTGTCCCGGGGAAACCCTGATTCTGATCTTTCAAACCAAACCCTCTCCCGAATACAATCGTCTTCCATCATGAATAGATTTATCTTAATCCGACTGTTACCCAGCATCAGCGCACTTTTCCTTCTGACCGCAATCGCCGTATCGGCACAAACGACGAGGCCGCGAAGGACTGGCAAACAAACGCAAAAAACAACCAGCAGTTCACAAACGCCAGCTTCTGACCCTTTATTGAAACCGGAACCAGTGCCGACAACAGCTACCCGGAAGACCAGCCCGAATGATCCGCTGTTGACCGTGCAACCCGTACAGCCCGTTGCGAACACCGTCGCGAACACCACCGCGAACAGCGTCGCACCTGCTGACACCCAGCATGCGTACGCACTACTCGAGCAGAAGCAGTTTGCGGCGGCGGCAAAAGAAGCGAAGAACCTTGCCGAACAACACCCCAACGATCCTGAGGCATGGAAGATTGCAGGTTTTGCTGAACTGAATCTGAAACAATATGCCGACGCTACAAAGGATCTCGAGAAAGCAGTAAGCCTGCAGCGCCAGGCAAAGCAGCCAGATCCAAATACTGAAAGCGCTCTCGGTCAGGCTTATGTTCTTTCCGAGAAGTATCAAGAGGCGCTGCCGCTTCTCGTTGCTGCAACCGATCGAGCAGGCGGCCAACCGGATGCAACGATGATGTACTATCGCGGAATATCCGAATACAAAACTGGAAAAGTCGTTGATGCGGAGAAGAGCTTCAACACTGTCGTCAAGCTCAATCCAAAAGATTCCGTCTCACTGTTCTACCTCGCACAGATCGCCATCGCTAAGAATGATGTTGACGGCGCAATCGCTTCGCTGAATCGCGCAACACTAAACGATCCGCGTTTGGTGGGAGCGTGGACTCTATTGACGTCCTTATATCTGCGTCGAGCCGCAACCAGTCAGGATCAGGCAAAAGCTGACGCCGATTACTTGAACGCCGTTCGAGCCGGCGAAGGATTGATAAAGGTAAAGACGGATGCTGAAGCGGTGACACTGTTTGGTCAGGCATTGATTGGCTCGAAACAATATCCGAGAGCGGCAGCGGCACTCGAACGAGCGTCGGCTGGTGCTGATGCAACGGGCGTTACGTTTTATTTGCTTGGTGTGGCCCACTCTCGCGCCACAAACTTTCCCAAAGCAATTGCGGCCCTGGAAACTGCGGCGAAGAAATCACCGGACGATCCCAATATCTATCGTGAGCTTGGTTATGCTTACGAAGTGACAAAGAACTACACGAAAGCTCTGGGCGCGTATCAACGCGGCTCCACGATTGCGCCCGGGGACACTGATTTCAAAGAGTCGATCGAGCGTGTGAAGCCATTTGCTAAACCCTGAGACGTGATGTCTTCTCCCCAGGCCAGTAGCGTAGCCTCGACAGCTCGCGCATTTGCGACGTATTCACTGGTTCCATACCTCGGCATTTTGTTTTGTCCGGGAGCATTATTGGTTGGCGGTTTTGGTATCTTTCGTTATCGAGTTGATAAACCATCGCGAAACGTTTGTTACTTGAGCGTTCTTGTTGGCGTAGGGGTCTTGATAATCCAACTCTTGCTGTGGTGGATTCTTTACAAGGTGCCTATGTGGGCGAAGGGACTTTGAGCGATAATGAATGTAGCCTGAAGACAACTCGACTCGTTCGACCAGCGTCTGTATAGTCGACTCGCCTCCCGTCTTCGTTAGTACTATCAAGGAGAATTAGAAATGAGATTGATTGGAAGCTTGCTCCTTTTGGGGGCGTTACTCACCGGGGCCTATGCACAGCGTCCACGCACCATAGAATCTGAGCCGACGCAAAAGGCAGCGACTGCACCGGCGCCCACCAGTGTGAAAGCAAAGTACGAAGGCGGAGTTTTTGGTTATACGAAAGCGATGGACGGCACACTTACGTTTGACGATGCCAACAGCCAGTTACTTTTTAAAGATAAAAAGACACCCAAACAGATTCACATCCCCTACGACGCCGTCACTTCCGCATATACAGATTCAAAGAAGAGTCAACCTGGGGCAGCGAAGGTAGCGGGTCAGGTTCCGACCATTTACACGTATCCTGCAAAATTCATAAAAACAAAAGGTCATTACTTGACTGTGCAGTACAGTGATCCCGATTCAAGGCAGAACGGGATCACTACTTTCAGATTGGACGAACAAATACTGCACTCCGTCCTGTTATCGCTTGTTGAAAAGACCGGGATGACTCAGCGTGGCGACGTCTATGTAAAGAAGAGGGACATCGGCCAAATAAACCCATAGTCCAAGGTAGATTGTTTTGAGCTAAAGGCGGGCACGTTTGCTCGCCTTTTTTCTTTTGCCAGGCCCGCAAGAAAGTGCGGTCCGTCCGTTCATCTTTCAGTAAGCACTTGCTCTTTAATCGAAATCGGGAACGAAGCGTTGGGTTGCGCGTCTAATTACAAAACTTTCAACAATTGACCATTCCTCGAAGGAGGTTGCTTTCCATGAACACGACTTTCCGCGCTGGTGCCGCCGTTCTAACCTTTCTCATTGGGATCGGGCTGGCAACGGCGTTGGCCTTCAAACGAACAGAACCCAGCATCAATCCAGTCGACCTGAATAACGAATCGCCGACCCTCGAAATGGTTTTTGTTTTGGACACCACGGGATCGATGGGTGGTTTACTGGAGGGCGCCAAACAACGCATCTGGGGAATAGTAAATGAAGTGATGCAATCGCAGTCTCATCCGGCGGTAAAGATCGGACTAGTTGCCTACCGGGACAGAGGTGATCGCTACGTGACACAGGTTCTACCGCTTACAGAAGATCTCGATAAGGTTTATACGACTCTGATGGAGTACGAAGCTTCTGGCGGCGGCGACGCACCTGAAGATGTTCGCCGAGCTCTCGCAGACGGAGTACAGAAGGCTGGTTGGTCCAGGAGTACATCCAGACTCGCACAGGTTCTGTTTCTCGTGGGTGACGCACCGCCGCATAACGATTACCAGGATGAAGAGGACACGCTCGTAACCGCCGGCCAGGCTGTGGAACAAGGGATCCTCGTGAACACGATTCAGTGTGGCAACGCATCCGACACGAAACAGGTTTGGGAATCGATTGCGCAGCGTGGTCAGGGTCAATATTTTGCCATTCCGCAAACGGGCGGTGTGCAAGCGATCGCGACGCCTTACGATGAAGACTTGAGCAAGCTCGGATCGAAACTCGGCGGCACATACCTGGCGTACGGTGGTGGCGTCGGCGCAGAAGGTGATCGTTTCCGTGCGGACGCAAGAAAGACAGCAGAAGTCAGTGAGACAACTGTAGCCGAAAGTGCGCCGGCCGAAGCTCGGGCCTTGCGATCTATCAACAAAGCGGTGAATGCGAAAGCTTACATCGGTGACCTATTGCAGAATATCGAGAACGGATCAGTAAAGCTGGAATCGGTAGCGGAAGCAGATCTACCGGAGGATCTCAAGAAACTGTCCCCGACTGAACGTAAGCAAGAGATCGATAAGCGACTTGCTGAGCGTAAAGAGATTCGCAATCAGATACTGGCGCTATCGAAACAGAGAAATGATTACATTGCTGCACAGCAAAAGAAACAGGGCGGTACCGGCCAGAACTCATTCGATGTCGCAGTCTCTACGGCACTGAAAGAACAGTTGGCGAAGAAGGGAATTAAGTGAAAGGGAATTTCGGATTGCCGATTGCCGATTTGCGACTCAGTTGCCCCAGCTTTAAATCGGCAATTGGCAATGGGAAATCGGCAATTTTCCTCACCGTATCGTAATCACCAGTTTATAAGTAGATGCGCCTTTCGCACTTGTCGGACGAACCACTGTGATGAAGTAGTCTCCGCTTACGGGCAGAACCTTATCGAAAGCGTAGTTCGCGTCGTACTCGAGTCCGAGATCCGCATTGTCAGGCGCTTTTAAATCAAACACAGACGAACGTTGCGGAACCGAGGTCAGCTTAATCGTGAGTCGCTGTCCCTTCTTTGCCGCTAAGACGTATTCCGCCTCCTGATCATCTTTAATTTTATCGTTGAGCGTCGTCGTGCTTGTGCCGCGCGTGAACTCAATACGACGAGGTTCGGCTTTACCGCCTCCTTGAGCCAACGAATGTGCGACAGTCAGCAGCACTAGAAAAGTAGTTGCTGCAACATACTTAAGAAGTAGACTCATTTGCCTCCTCTAACTAATCATCCGGTTCTGCAAACACCACAATCTCCGATAAGGCTAACGCAACCGGTCCATTCACCCGAACGCGGACGGAGTTAGCACTCTGACACTCAACTACAAAAGGTCGGGAAGGGGGCAGAGCGGCAGTTTCTCCAACTCTACCTACTCAAGCCTAGCGCGCCCGCCGGTTCAATAAACTCTGATTGGATTCTGACTTCACACTTTGATTCTGATGTCATGCTGACCTGCGGGGGCGCGCTAAGTTTATCCAACGTGGAGCTTAGAGAACCTACCGCTCTGCCCCCTTCCCAACCTTTTGTAGTTGAGTGTCAGAGCTTCAACCGCTCTTCAGATAAACCCACTTCGCAAAAAACTGATCCAGGTTTTTAGTGGTAGCCTCTCTCATTGCGTTTTCGAAATCGCTGGTCAAAACCGACTTTCCGAAAAACCTCTTTGTGTAAATCTTCAAACCTTTCCAGAACGCTTCTTCACCCATTTCTTCCCTCAACAGATGCATCACATATGCGCCTTTGTCGTAGACGAGTGTCCGATCCTCGCGCGTCGGATGTAACCAATCAGGAAAAACCAACGACTTGTCTTTACCGGCAGCACGAACCTTTTCGTAATTGCTTTGATATTTTTCGATCTCGCGTAGATAAACCTGTCGGCCAAAGCGATGTTCAAGGTACGCCGCCGCAATGAATGTCGCGATCCCTTCATTCAACCAAAAGTGATTCCAATCCCGACAGGTCACCATATTGCCCCACCACTGATGCGCGAACTCGTGAGCGCCTAGCCATTGGTCCTGCGCATTTGCCAGAACACCTTTACCGTATGCTTCGTTCAGTGCAGTGAAGCTGCTCATTTCCTGTTCGACACCACCCGCAGCAAGCACCTGTGCATAAGTCTTATCCGCGTAGCGAACTCCGGAACGCTCCTCGTAGAACTTCAGCATGTCAGCTGTGTCGCGAAAAATACGACGTGCCTCGTCGTCGGTGAAATTCGTAATGAGATATTGAAACTCAACGCCGTATTTCTTCTCGCGAATGATCCGATAAGGACCCGCAGCAAAACCAAAGATGTATGTTGGAATAGCCGAATCCTGTTTCCATGTGAAGGCAGTCTTTTGATCTGCCACAGGTCGCTGCGAAACAAGGCGTCCATTTGAGATCGGAGTTAGCTTTGCAGGAAGAACCAAAGTCAGGCTGAGAGTCGCGCGATCCTCCGGCGCATCAACACACACTGTCCACTGGCTGGTTGAGAAGATTGTGTAAACCTGGGAGCTATCGGGAAAGAATCTGACCCCGTACTTCGGTGCGCCGTGATATTTGATTTCGAGTTCAGTGACTGCCCTTGCTTTCATTGCCGGGATAGTCACCGCCAAACGATGATCCTTCACACTGAACTGGCGTGATACGTCGGCTTGCTTAACGGTTTCAACCTCAAGATTGCCGCAATCGAATTCAACCTGCGTGAGATTGGCAGTATTGGAAGCGAAACGTATAACAACACTTCCGCTAAGTGTCTTGCTGGGAATGTCAGGCTCAATGGTGATGTTGTAGTGGAGGACGTCGAATTTAAGACGTGACGGTTCACTTGCAACTGTTGGCGAGCCTGACAAGGTGAGAATGATCCAGATGAAGGCCCCGCTCAAAACCAACCTTGCGTTTAGCAATAAAAACCTCCACGTTCCGAGCTTTAGCGTCTATTCAAAAACGGTATCAGCTCCGTTGAGTAATACGGCTCCTCAGTGCACCAAAAAATATAATCAACCATCAGCTGATCTTTTGCGAACGCGAGCAGTTCGCCGATCGTAAGACGCCTGCCGGTTTTCTTATCAACATCTGCGTAGTTGCCATCCTGGACTGCAATGCCTGTTGGAACTGAACCCGCAGCAGCTTTGATCAGTGGATAGCTGTGATTGTTTTGACCGCGCCTGAACGGCAATAAGTCGGGGCCACCTACGCCAACACCCATCGTCCTCGCTTCTTTGTAGACGGTCCGCAAAAATGACTTATCACTATCGGGTAGCCATTCACCGGGCATGAAGTTGGCGTATTGAATTACCACCGACTTTGAGAACGCTTTCTTGAGCGCACGCATATTCGTGACTATCGCATCGCGATAGATCTCATTTGAATAGCCCTGTGGAAAAAGTTTTCCGGTCTCGCCGAAGCCAATCGACGTTTCAGGCAGATTGATTCCTTCAATCTTTCCATCAAACTCCTTTCCGAGTGCTTCGAGCAGTTTTCGGAACCGCAATTGAACGGCGGGATCCCAACGGCGAGATACCCAACCCGCAATCTGAGCGTGTTCTTCATTACCGTCCTTGATTTCATACTACGGAGCCATGCCGCCGTGGTATTCGTCAGTCTGCAAATATTTCGGGACGACTATGTCGCGTTTACTGAACGAGGAATCCTGGAGTTGAATAAAAAGTTTCTTTCCCTTCGAGGTAAGGAAGCCGAGGTCTTTGCGAATCACCTCAAAATCGTAATGGTCTTTTTCGGGTTCGAGCTCACGCCACGTGTACTTCAACTGAGCTCCTTCAAGAGTTTTCGTTTCGAGAAATGAGGCTTCCTTTATTCGTTCACGCTCCATGTTGAAGAAGACATAATGATGAACGGGTTTGGCGTCCAACGATCCCGCGCCATAACAAACTACAACTAAGCAAAACACGCTGAGACATAAGTAGTTTCTTAGAGGCATCATAGGTTCAATCACTAAAATGCGTTGCCAAAGTTTAACAAACGAGACGCAGAGAATGCCTACTCCTGTCACCGCGTAGGGTCAATTGATGCCAGTTTCAGATCCGCAAACAACGTTCGGTTCGCTGCGCTTACAAGCAGCGAGCGACAAAGCTGCAAATTGTGCTCGGCCTGACCGAATGCTCCACCAGTTTGACGAAGAGCATTTGCAAATTGCTTTTCCGCTTCATCGAGTTTACCCATCCGGGCAAGCATCACGCCAAGATTATTAAGACTGTTCGGTACTTGTGGCCCAGGATGCTTACTTGCGTCCCTGAAGAGGTCGGCGGCCTTCTCGATCTGTCCATCCTTAGCGGCAATGACTCCACGTCTGAAGGTTGCTGCGGCGAACTCACCGTGTGACGACCGCATCGCTTGCTTGTATGCCTCAACTGCCTCGGACAGTCGATTTTGTTCTTCAAGTGCCACACCGAGTGCGTACGATGCCCTGGGATAATTCCCTCTATTCAACTCGATCGCCCGTTCAAAGAACCCAAGGGCTTTATCTGTGAGGTAGAGTTCAAAGTAACAAACGCCGATGTTGTATGTAGCCTGCGCGTAAGCGTCACCATCTCGGGCAGTGACATTCTCAAATTGCTTTATGGCAAGTTCATACCTTCCTTGCGCGACGAGACCGTTGCCTGATCTGATTGCCTGAAGTGCACCTGAATCCTGTGCCTTCACCGGCAACGTCAAAACCACTAACAGACCAGTCACGAGGATCAAATGCCGAATACTCACTTTCACACCTCCGTTATCCGAAATGAGAAGTGAGTCTAGTTAGTTATGCTGGTCCAGGTCTTTCCTGTTTTTGCTAAACGGTTGACGGATCTTGCTGAAGAGGTTGAGGCGCCGATTGGTGTGAGGAGGCTTTGACTCAAGAGTCGTGTTTAGCAGTGCCTCGGCTTCGCCGCCTGTTGTGAGGATGGGCTTGCCCTTCCGTAAGCTTTGTTTATTTGGTCCGGGCTATGCCCTTAAGTTAGCTCTGCAACCCGAGCCTGTAGAGGTGCGGTGTCGTCCCGGTTATCTTTCGGAATAATCTTGTGAAATGACTCTGATGACTGAAACCGGATCGCAAACCAACTTCAGCCAAAGGCAATTGGTTCTCAACCAACAACGCCTTTGCTTGCTCTATCCGAAACTTAATCAAGTACTGATGCGGCGTTGTTCCTGTAGTCCTTTTGAATTCACGCGCAAAGTGAAAGCTGCTCATTCCGGCAACCTGCGCCAGTTCGACAAGCTTGATCTCAGCGGCGTAGTTTTCAGCGATGAATTCGTTAACCAGCCGGAGCTTTACGCTGGATAAGCCACCTTGAAAACGCGGGGAGTGAACTTCTTCGGTCGTGTAGTAACGAAGTAGATGAACTGCCAGCACATTCGCCAGCGACTCGGCATAAAGACGACCGCTAAGACCCCTCGAATCGAGTTCAGCAAGCAACGCCATTCCGACATTACTGATGATCGGGTCGCGCCTCGTATATCGCTCGACGATTTGAAAGTTTCCCGATAATCGTGAATCCAAAGCAGCGCGGTCAATGAGTTTCGGATCTACATACAAAGCGAGATGGTCAGAAGTATCTTCCATGCTTGCCTTGTGTTCGAGGCCGGCGGGCAACACACAGATGCTATCACGTGTCTGGATGCCGCGAATTCCGAGGCCACTTCCGGTCGTCAACTCGCCCTTACAACCGTCAGTTAACGAAATGAGCACAACATGTTCAGCGTGACAGTGTGTTGGTAGGTCACCAGCATTGAGACGCACGTGTTCGAGGCGAATTCCATCCCAGGTGGCTTTACGCTTGAACACAACCGGCGATGTCGAGTTCGTTTGGGAGAACGGTTCCATGACTTGTCACCAGCTTATGCTCGAGGCCGTTTTGATTTTGGCAGCGCAAGTATCCCTGCGCCTGCGGCAGTCGCGTAGCGGCCTAAACGCTCGCGGATCGCCTGGCGTGCTCGTGTAAATGCACGCAGGTCTCCGTGAAGTTGAAACGCCCAATTCGCGCCTAGCTCAAGCGAATTAAACTCGAAGGCTAATTGCATCGGGTCAATCTCTTTTGCCAGTTGGCCCGCGTTTTGAGCTTCAATGATTGTGCTGCGCAGAGTTGCTAGCCATTCCTTCATGATCTCGGCGATCCGATCTCTGACCGGGCCGGGTCTGCTGTCAAACTCGGCAGCAGCTGCAGCGAAGAAACAGCCGCCACGAAAGACACCTTTTTGCACGTAAGCCAACCAGATATCGCAGAGTTTCCAGAGACGAAGCATTCCCTGTGCGGTTTCGAACGCGGGTTTGATTACCTCGTTGATGAAAATTGCGCGAGCTGCTTCAACAGTAGCAACCTGAAGATCTTCCTTCGAGCCAAAGTGTGCGAAGAGTCCGCTCTTGCTCATTGAGAGTTCGAGTGCAAGGCGACCGATAGTGAGACCTTCGAGTCCTTCAGCGGAGGCAATGTGAACCGCGGCTTCGAGGATGGCTTTGCGCGTACGTTCACCCTGGGCCTTCCGACCTTTGGTAGCAACTTCCCTGACAGCTTTTCTCAATTGAGCCGTGGTCATTGTGAAGGTATATAGCACGAACGTTCGTTTTAGAGCAATAGTCCGGACTAATTTGAGACCCGGGTCCGGTTCTCTATCCAATCTGTCCGCGACAATTGTCACTGCCACACAAACAATCAAAGCGCACACCAGATCCATCTGAGCCATAGTCGCTCGTTATTTCTTCCCCAACGTCGATCCGTCTGAGCGCGACGTCGCAGAAGTCACGCACCTGGGTATTGTTTCTGCAGTTGTGATTGACGAAACGTTCCGGTGGCTGAACGATGAGGGTTCGCTTACCGTCGAGTGGGTGTGTGTATCGTCGTTCAGCCTCAGTCAATGAGGCTACCTGTTCGTTGGGGATGGTGTGCGAAAGATCCCAGTGAAGAACAATCTCGCCGGCGTTGAATTCGCGTAGTGCGTAAAGTCCTCGACCCTGAATCCCGGATTCGCGAACTTCCACGTCGTCAATTGATCGGTTATGTGACATTGGTACTGGGACCGCAGGCGTCCGGCCTGCTAACTAGAATTTAGTAACGTTAGTGGTTACCAGTCTGCGTAACCTGCGGATAGCGTGTTTTAAGTCTTTCGCGACTTCGATGATCGATTCACTTCACCATACTTTGCCGCGATTCGTCGGATCGTATTCACGTTCCGGACAGTCGTCTGGCAACCGAGAACTCTTTCCAAAGGCGGGCCATAGAATTTTGACTCCCCGTTGTTGCGTCGGTAAAGCCAGTACACTTCGCGCTGGTTAAGGCTGAAACCGTCAATCGGTGATGCGAGCCCCAACAACTTCTTTGCTACATCTCGTGTTGGCGCGTCAGCGACAAAGCAAACGAACAATGTGTTTCCCTCGCCATTTAGTTCCTCTTTAGCGAAAGGTTCGTAGCGAGCAATCTCCGCAATTTCAGCAATGCTCCTGAGGAACGTAGTCACCGCATAGCCGAGTGATTCTTCCAAATGCTTTTCGATCTTTCTCTCCAACAACTTAACGTTTGTCGCTTTCGAATCGAAGATGACATTGCCACTGGCGATAAACGTCTCGACGTTTGCGAAGCCAAGCTCCTCAAACAAACTCCCAAGCTGATCCATCTTGACGGTATGATTGCCGACGTTTATGGCGCGGAGGAAAGCTACGAATTTTGGCATAATTGGTTGATCCGGTAATTTGCTCAACGCGAACGCCAAGGGCCTACAACATTGCGTGAAGTTTTTCGGGCGCTATTAATTTCCAGGCCTCTGTTAGATGTGCTGCTAATTCTCTGTCGCTGATCCGTGGCAGTTCGATTCCTACCCAGCCCGCATGACCAACGTAAGGTGGTCGATAGAATTTCTTTGGTGATGCTTCAATGAGTGCAGCCTGAACACCGATGGCTGCCGGGATGACGACAGCGATGTGGCCATCGTGGTGGTGATCGATTGAGCACATGGCGAAGACGCGCTTGCGAACGAAAAACGTCGGCTCGCCGTGCGAGAGTTTCTCCGCCGCTTCCGGGAGGTTCAGACACAACTTGCGTACACGCTCAACATGCTTCGCCCCGGAAAGCTTGGGAGCTTTTGAAGACCTGGGCACGGTAGCCTTAAGAGTTGGCTTGGGCATTTAGTCTTTACTACGTGTTCGACTCGCGAGCGCAAGAATGTTGTCTGAAGGGTCCGAGAAGAATGCCATCCACTCCTCCTCACCCGCCGGGCCAAACATTCCCTGATCGTCGCGAAAAATCAGTTGTGGCTCGGCGATGAACTTCACGCCTTTATCAAGCAGCTCGACGTAAGCGCTTTCAATATCCGCGACTCGAAAATAGACAGTCGCCTTTGGCGCTGTCTTTTCCAAAAGAATACGTGTACCGGAAAAATCAAAGAAAGCCAGTCCCGGAGGATCAAACTTCGCGAGGTATGTGGCTTCGAGAGTTCCCTGGTAGAAGTTGATAGCCTCTTCCAGATCACGTGCGTAGACGGCAATTTGGTGTAAGCGATCAAGTTTCATTTCTGGAGTGCTCGAGAGACGAAGAGTTTAAGTTCTGCCTTATCGCCGGACAGTGTGACTAAACGATCGAAATACAATCCGAGTTTTTCAAGAAGTTTACCTGAAGCGTCGTTATCTTTGTTAGTGATAGCAACAATTCGCGGCAGTTTTAAGACATCTTTCGCGTAAGACAACACGCCAGCGGCCGCTTCAAAGGCGTAGCCCTTATTCCAGAATTCAGGAAGGAAGGCAAAGCCGATATCGACATCTTCGAGCGTCTCGCGTTTTAAGAGGCCACACATTCCCAGCGGCGCCTGGTTGGCTTTTAGATGAACGAGAAAGAGGCCGAAACCATTTTGCGCGTAACTTGCAACTGGACCATTGAGAATATACTGTCGCGCATCTTCAAGATTGCGAACGCCCTTATCGCCGATGAACTGCAGAAACGAAGGTTCGTTAACTAGTCGAAGAATGAATGACGCATCATCTACAGTGAGTTCTCGAAGTGTTAGACGCTCGGTTTCAATTAGAGAAGAGTTCATCAAATCAATTGTGTCAAAAACTCAGAATGCTATCCACAGATTACGCAGCTTTCTTTTCGAAGAGAGTGTAATAAGCCCAACCGTCCTAAAATGAATCTGCGTAATCTGCGGATGCATTCCTAGGGTGGTACTGACGTATCGGAGGTCCACATGCCTGACAAAAGCGAAATGATTTATCGAAATCTTGGTAGCACTGGTTTACAAGTTTCCGCCATTGGCGTCGGTGGCTGGCACCTTAGTTTGAAACACGTCGATGCACCTTTGAGCGTGCGCATAGTCCGCAGCGCCATTGACCGTGGTATCACATTCATGGACAACTGCTGGGACTATAACGAGGGCGTGAGCGAGACACGAATGGGAAAGGCCCTGAGTGACGGCTATCGGGAAAAGGTTTTTCTGATGACCAAAATAGACGGGCGCTCGAAAAAAGAAGCGACGCGACAACTTAACGAATCACTCAAACGCCTTAAGGTCGACATGATCGACATGGTTCAGCACCACGAGATACTTCGCTTCGAGGATCCACATCGAATCTTTAACGAGGACGGTGCTCATGCGGCGCTCATCGAGGCCAGGCAAGCGGGCAAGCTAAAGTACATTGGTTTCACCGGTCACAAGGATCCGCGTATTCATCTCTACATGCTTGAAGTAGCCGCGCGCAACGGTTTTCGATTTGATGCAGTGCAGATGCCGCTCAATGTTATGGATGCTCACTACCGAAGTTTTGAAAAACAAGTTCTGCCCGAACTGGCTAAGAACAAGATTGCAGTACTTGGAATGAAGAGTATGGCCAACGGCATTCTGTTGAAGTCGAAAACTGTCACGCCGATAGAGTGCCTGCACTACGCATTGAATCTTCCTACCTCAGTTGTGATCACTGGTATCGACAGCATGAAAGTGCTGGATCAGGCTTTTGAAGCAGTACGTACTTTTCATCCGTTATCATCGGCGGAGATCCAGGCGTTGTTGGCGAAAACGTCGGATGCCGCAGCGAAGGGAGAATTTGAACCATTCAAGACGACTTCAATATTCGACGGAACGGCGCAAAATCCGGGATGGTTGGGTGAAGAGTCGGCAAAGGTAAAAGCGCTTATGGGGGAAGGCTAACGATTTCAGATCTCAGATCGCAGATTTTCAGGTCTCAGATAATCTCAGATCTCAGATTTTGGCTCTCAGATTGAAGACGAAGGAACGAGGGAACGACACATCAGCAAGTCTCTCTGCGGGTCATCTCCTAAATTGAAGACGTGTGTGCCGGTTTCAACAAAATCCCACTTGCGATAAAACGCTTGTGCTCGATGGTTGTGCTCCCACACGCCGAGCCAGAGCGTTGCATGTCCAAGGGCAGCAGACTCCCTCAAGCACTCCCGCATTAAAGCCGCACCAACGCCACTGCCGATACTATCTTTTGAAACGTAGAGTCGAACTAACTCGATTGGTTTTTCACCACTGATCGATTCCTCGGCCGCTCCAGCTCGCAACATCGCATAGCCAACGGCCACACCTTCTACTTCCGCGATCTTAAAATAAGTGTCGTGATCTGAGAGTTCGGCGGCTTGTTGGTCGGGATGAAATGACTCGGCGAGATAAGCCTTCATGTCCTTGGCAGTGTTGTCGGCTGCAAACGTTTCCCAAAATGTGCGTGCGCCAAGTTCCGCTAAAAGTTTAGCGTCGGCGATCGTTGCGTTACGGATGGATAACTCAGGCAAAATAGTCTCCAGTTATAACGGGCACAATAGTAGTTTTGATCATTGAGTTGGATCTGCCTTTCGATTGGCTTTCATTAACAACGAGTCAAAACTTACAAGATGGATTCTAATAGGGAACCCTTAGGTTTGTACTGGCGAAACTTACGCTTAACCTGCACGGACGGGCCGAAGTTGATCAGCAATCCGTCGTCGATCTTTGTAGCCGCGAGGTAATGGATCAATTTTACTTCGTGTTCCTTCGCCAGGTTCTGAACTGACTTTACTTCGATAATAAGCTTTTCAGGAAGCCAAAGGTCTGGAACGTAATCCCCTACGATCTGATTGTCATACCAGACGTTGAGTTCTTGTTGCTGCAAGACACGAATCCCGAGTTTTTCGAGTTCGATTCTAAGTGCGTTTTCATAAACGCGTTCGAGAAACCCGAATCCGAGAACGTTATGAACTTTGTAGGCACAGCCGATGATTGTGTGCGTGAGGTCGTTGATC
Source organism: Pyrinomonadaceae bacterium (assembly GCA_035257465.1). Lineage (GTDB taxonomy): Bacteria > Acidobacteriota > Blastocatellia > Pyrinomonadales > Pyrinomonadaceae > PSRF01. The sequence goes on from DATEXA010000123.1 coordinate 14,250, forward strand.
TCCACGGCATCCTCCAGTGAAAAAAGGAATGTTGTTTGACAGGACCAACAAAATGTAAAGGATTTCTGTTTTGAATGTTAAGCAGAGTAATTATGAACTTTGTGGGCACAACCTATGATTGAGTGCGTGAGGTCGTTGAGTTCCACGGCATCCTCTAGTGAGAAAAGGAATGTTGGTTGACAGGACGGACAAAATGTACAGGGTTTCAAAATTCTGTGCGTGAGGTCGTTGATCTCTACGGATCCTCCAGTGAGAAAAGGAATGTTGGTTGACAGAACGAACAAAATGTACAGCTTTCTGTTTGGCTCCCTTAGATAGCTAGACGCCCCTTAACTAAACCCTTCCGCTATCTTGTAAGTCTTGAAATCATGTCAATGTCGGATTCCAAACGAGAGATTCGCGCAATGCGTGCTGGATCGCGCCGGAATAGAGCCCCCTATTCGTATCGCCTCTACTGATATATCTCCCCACCCGTAGCGACAAACTCTTCCGCCTTTTCCTTCATTCCCACCTCCAAGGCCTTCTGCTCATCGATCTCCTTCTGAGCAGCGTACTCCCGGACATCCTGCGTGATCTTCATCGAACAGAAATGCGGTCCACACATAGAACAGAAGTGCGCTAACTTTGCGCCTTCCTGTGGCAAGGTCTCGTCGTGATACTCACGCGCAACTTCGGGATCAAGTGATAGGTTGAATTGATCTTCCCAACGAAACTCAAAACGAGCCTTTGATAACGCATTGTCGCGATGCTGCGCGCCGGGATGCCCCTTCGCGAGGTCGGCTGCGTGTGCAGCGAGCTTGTAGGCAATCACTCCATCTTTCACGTCCTTCTTATTCGGTAAACCAAGATGCTCCTTTGGCGTGACGTAACAAAGCATCGCGGTACCAAACCATCCGATCATTGCCGCACCAATTGCGGAAGTAATGTGGTCGTAGCCGGGAGCGATGTCAGTGGTAAGTGGGCCCAGGGTGTAGAAGGGTGCTTCATGACAAGTCTCGAGTTGCTTGTCCATGTTCTCTTTGATCAAGTGCATCGGCACATGACCGGGCCCCTCGATCATTACCTGGCAGTCATACTCCCATGCGATCCTGGTTAGTTCACCGAGCGTTTCCAGTTCAGCGAACTGTGCTTCATCGTTTGCGTCGGCTATCGATCCGGGACGCAGCCCATCTCCGAGAGAAAACGAAACGTCGTAGGCCGCCATGATCTCGCAGATCTCTCGAAAGTGAGTGTAGAGAAAACTCTCTTCGTGATGTGCGAGACACCACTTCGCCATTATCGATCCACCGCGACTCACAATTCCGGTTGTTCTTTTGGCGGTCAACGGAACATACGCCAAACGAACCCCCGCATGGATGGTGAAGTAGTCGACGCCTTGTTCCGCTTGTTCAATCAATGTGTCGCGAAAGATCTCCCAGGTTAATTCTTCAGCTTTGCCGCCAACTTTCTCAAGCGCCTGATAGATCGGGACCGTTCCAATCGGCACAGGAGAATTGCGAAGAATCCACTCGCGTGTCGCATGAATGTTCTTCCCGGTAGACAGATCCATCACCGTGTCGGAACCGCAACGAACCGACCAACGCATCTTGTCTACTTCTTCATCGATGGAGGACGCAACTGCGGAGTTTCCGATATTGGCGTTGATCTTCACGAGAAAATTACGCCCGATGATCATCGGTTCCGATTCAGGATGATTGATGTTTGCCGGAATGATCGCGCGACCACGAGCAACTTCTTCTCGCACAAACTCAGCGCTAACAAATTGCGGTATTGCGGCACCGAACGACTGCCCAGGATGTTGATGAAGGAGTGAAGAGCGGTCGTCACTCGCAGCCATCTGGCTCATCCGTCCGAGATTCTCGCGAATTGCGATGAACTCCATCTCAGGAGTGGTGATTCCACGTCGCGCGTAGTGCAACTGAGTCACACAGGCACCAGACTTTGCCCGCAGCGGTGAGCGTTTCAGCGCAGGAAAATCTTCCAGTTTGCCAACATCCTTAACGCGCGCTCGATTAGCTGCTTCAAAGGTCAGATAACCATCATCGATTGGGCTAGGCTCACGTCCCTCATACTCTTTGACGTCGCCTCGCGCGAGAATCCATTCACGGCGCAAAGCAGGCAAACCCTCAGTTACATCGCAACTGATCGACGGATCGCCCCAGGGACCGCTAGTGTCGTAAACGCGAACTGGTGGATTCTCAATTAACGTTCCATCGAAGTTGCGAGTCGGGGTTTGTGTGATTTCACGAAACGGCACATGAACACCCGACTGTTCACCATCGACATAGACTCGACGCGAATTTGGTAATTGCGTGTCAGCGTCTGGCTTTATAGTTTGAATGGCACTGCTCATAAGATTTCCAACCTCAAGAATTTCAGCGAACTGCCATGGAGAGATAGCCACAGATTACACAGATTACGCGGATTTATAAACCAACCCACGTCGAGCATCGCGGCTTTGATGCAAGTCAGTTGGCCGGCTGATAATAGTCAATTTCAACTTCTCAGCGCCATCTTCGCCCTCCGCGTCTTGGCGGTGTTTGGTATTCGCGCCATATAACCGCAGAGGCGCAGAGAACGCCGAGGTTACGCAGAGAAAGAAATTCAAAGCGACTCTCATCCAATCGGCTGAATCTTTGGCTAACAATGCATCGTCTCAGTATAATTCGCGCCGTTCGCGATCACACCTGAAGTTCACGGAGACCAATTGATGCCCACTCGCAGAGTTGTCGCTTTATTCTTGATTCTCTCTCTCGTTAGCCTTCCTGTTCTAGCACAGAACGGTGGAGATACAGACCTACTTGCTCGCATTCGAAAAGAAGCTATGGATCGTTCGCAGATCATGAAGACGATGCATATGCTGACAGACGTTTACGGCCCACGTTTGACTGGTTCACCAAATCATAAGAATGCTGCTGAGTGGGCGATCAAACAAATGACAGCGTGGGGACTTTCGAATGGACATCTGGAGCCGTGGGTTTTTGGACATCCAGGCTGGCTTAATGAACGGTTGACAGCGCACATCATCTCTCCCGTTAAGGATCCGTTGGTTTGCGAGGTTCTCGCCTGGACTCCGAGCACTAGAGGGACCGTTCAAGCGAAGGCGGTACAGGTCGTATTGCCGGAACGGCCGTCGCAGGAGCAACTAAACATCTTCTTCGCGGGCCAAAAAACGCGTGTGCGCAATCGAATCGTTCTTATGGGCAAACAAACGATTGTCCCGGTTAACCTGAATCCTCCGCCCAAGCGCACGAGCGACGAACAGATCCAACAACGTTTCGGTCCCAATGCACGCCCCTTTGTGTTTCCGACACCATCGCCAACTCCAACTCCGGATCCAAACGCACCGAAGCCTCTAACCAACGCTCAGATCGCTGAGCAACTCGATTTGTTCCTGCGTGACAATGGTGCTCTTGTTCGCGTCAATGATGCCGGCCGAGAGTTTCGACAGATTCGCGCTTTCAACAACCGGACATTCGACGTCGCAAAGGCAGTACCGACCGTGGTAATGAGTAATGAAGACTTCGGACGCATCACACGCATTCTTGCCGATGCCACTGAGGTCACATTGGAGTTCAATATCGTCAATCGCGTCTATCCGGAAGGAACCACGTCCTATAACACTGTTGCCGAGATCCCCGGGACAGACAAAGCTGATGAAGTAATCATGCTCGGTGGTCATCTTGATTCCTGGCACGCTGCGACAGGCGCAACTGACAACGCAATCGGCTGCGCGATCATGATGGAAGCAGCGCGAATTCTGAAGACGTTGGGTGTGAAGCCCCGGCGCACGATTCGCGTTGCGCTCTGGAGTGGTGAAGAGGAAGGATTGCTGGGATCGATAGCGTACGTGAAAGAACATTTCGGATCATTTGAGAACCCGAGACCTGGCTACGAGAAGTTTGGCGGCTACTTCAATATCGACTCGGGAACTGGACGCGTACGTGGAGCTGGTGTGTTT
>DATEXA010000124.1:0-25169 GCA_035257465.1 Pyrinomonadaceae bacterium
TGCAGCAGTACACCTTCTGCTGCGACAGTAGTTACAGTAAATCCGACTCCACCAAAACCGACGATCACGCCTGGAGGGCCGACAACCTTCCTCGAAGGTGGGAGCGTTACTTTGACGTCAAGCAGCGCTACGGGGAATCAGTGGTATCTGAATGGGAATCCGATTGGCGGCGCAACGAATCAACAGTACATTGCGAACGCCTCGGGCAACTACACCGTTACAGCCACTGCTAGTGGCTGCACCAGCACGCCTTCGGCCGCGACTATCGTTACGGTGAATCCGCTTCCGGTGAGTCCGACGATCATCAAGTCGTTTAATCCGACGAACATTCCGTTGAATTCCAATAGCACTCTGAGCTTTACGATTAATAATCCGAATACGACCAGTGGTCTGAGCGGAGTAGGGTTTGTTGACAATCTGCCTGCGGGTTTAGTGGTGGCAGCTACACCAAGTGTGACGGGTTCGTGCGGCGCCGGAGCTATCACTGCAACTGCAGGCAGCAGCAGCGTGAGCCTGTCCGGTGGAACACTGACAGCCTCGCCCGCGGCCGGATCGTCTTGCACCTTCACTGTAGCCGTAAGAGGAACAACTGCGGGCACAAAGCTCAACACAACAAGCGCAATAGCCTCGACCGAAGTAGGTACTGGAGCAACCAGTAATACCGCGGCGTTGGAAGTTATAGCGCCCCCGGCGATAACCAAATCATTTAGTCCGACGACGATCGCCCCGGGCGGAGTCACGACCCTTACCGTCAATATCTCAAATCCCGGATCGAATACCGTTCAACTCAACGGGGTCGCGTTCACGGATAACTTGCCGGTCAACCTTGTCGTTGCGAATCCTGGCAGTCTGACCAACACTTGCGGAGGAACGGCAACCGCAACACCTGGCTCCGGGACTCTCTCGCTGAGTGGCGGCACTATTCCAGTCAACAGCTCTTGCACGATGAGTGTGATGGTTACGAGTTCCGTCGGCGGTTTTTACGTCAACAACACCAATGCGGTGAGTTCCATCAACGGCGGTACCGGCAACTCGGCGTCAGCTACCTTGACCGTAATAGCACCGCCCACGATTAGTAAGATTTTTCAGCCAAACACCGTGGTTCAGAATGGGACCACCTTATTGAGCTTTACGATTAGCAATCCGAATCCAAACACATCGCTAACCGGAATTTCCTTCACCGATAATCTGCCAGGAGGACTCGTACTAGCTTCACCCAACGAGCTTACCAATGGCTGCGGTGGAACAGTTACGGCAATCGCAGGTTCATCCTCCATCAGTTTGGCCGGCGGTATGTTGGGTCCAGGTTCGAATCCGTTGCTGGCGACTTGCGCTATTTCCGTGAAGGTGATGGCGCAAAACACGTTGGGAACGCTGAACAACACCACTGGACCAATCTCCGCTAACGAAACCGGATCGGGCGCCACAAGCAATACGGCGAGTCTGACGGTGATCGCGCCTCCTGTTGCCCCCTCGATTGCCAAGAGCTTCGGCACAGCCACTATCCCACTCAATGGAACCACGTCGCTAACTTTCACATTGGCGAATCCAAACTCCACCGTGACGCTGATGAACGTGTCCGCGAGTGACACGTTACCTGCCGGCCTGGTGGTTGCTACCCCCAACCATCTGAGTGGCAATTGCACTGCAACGATTACGGCTAATGCGGGCAGCAATACGATTGGCATCACGGCTTTGAACCTGGTCGCTTCTAGTTCCTGCACTTTTTCTGTTGATGTAACTGGAACGAGCCTGGGAACTAAAAACAATATCAGTGGAAACGTGTCTGCTACTTATATTGCCGGTAGCGGAAACCCTGTGCCGATCACAGGAGGTACAGCCACAGCCGCGATTAACGTTTTGAAAGCAGATCAAACTATCAGCTTCGGCGCTTTGCCAAACAAGGTATTCGGTGATGCTGACTTCATTGTTACCGCCAACGCATCTTCGGGCTTACCAGCTACCCTGGCAGCTGTCGGGAATTGCACGGTCACCAGTCCTTCACCGGGAACAGTTCACATTACGGGAGTCGGCTCGTGCACGATCACCGCGTCGCAGGGCGGTGATGGAAACTACAACTCGGCGACGAATGTGTCGCAGTCATTTAGTATCTCGAAGGAGGTGCCTACCATAAATGTGTTGGCATCAACCAATCCGTCGGACATAGGACAGAATGTTGTATTCACAGCGACCGTTACACCGTCGGTGAACACAAACTCACCAACCGGTACAGTGCAGTTCAAGGATGGAGCTAATAATCTCGGCGCGGCTCTCAACTGTGTTGCTGCGACGGGAAATACTTGTACGGCACAATTTTCGTCCACAACTTTAACCACTGGTACTCACGCGATCTCGGCGGTGTACAGTGGAGATACAAATTTCAGTGGTGGTACCGGTCTGCTGACAGGTGGGCAGGTTGTTACAGATAAATCAACACTGATACTGATCCTGGATGAGCTCGGTCCTAATCCGAACCAGGCTGCGGCGCTTGATTCTTTGTTATTACTCCGAGATCCATTCCCAATCAACAGACTCGGCACGTGGTACAACCTTGGCCCCGATCTCAATACGAGGGTGTTGCTGTTCGTGGCGAATCTGCAATTGAACCAAGGGGAATCAAGTTCTGCAGTGGTAGTGAATCTGATCGATAGTAACAACCAAAGCTACGACGTACCGGCTGAGGACGTACGCCCTGAACGCGTTACAGGTTTTGCCCAGGTAACGTTCAGGCTACCCGATACGTTGTTCTCCGGCGACTGTACGGTCCAGGTGAAAGCGCACGGCCAGTTAAGCAACTCCGGGATTATTCGAGTTGGGCCATAGATGCTGGGAGCGCAGGCGTCCTCGCCTTCTGCCTCCCGATTGTTCGTTAGGTTAGTGACCGCTTTACCGTGCGTCGTCTGTAGTGTCGAACGCGACATATCGCCAGTAAACCTCACACTACCAATCGGCTAACTTCGGCGTCAGCCCAACATCACTGGTTTCACAGCGAGCAACGGCAAGACTTGTGCTGACGATTCGCTGATCGTAAATGAAAACACTGTCGCGCAGTTCACCTGAAAACTTCATACTCAATCGCAACATAAATTTAATCCGCGTGCGAACTTTATTTTCTTGACAATCCCAGTCAATCAGCCTACGTTGCCGCAACAATCCCCAATTCATAAATCCACTTGAGAACGTCTCAAGCCAGACGTTGCAAAGTAATCCCCTAACGAAGTTGGAATATTGGTGTGTGAACGCGCGCAAACGTTTGGATTGAGTGCGTGGTACGAAGGAGTGACGAAATGATAATCAGATCAAAATTGATTCCCACGATCGTGGTGGTCTCATTCTTCGGGTTGATCGCCGTGGCAATAGTTAGTCAACGAACACTTGTGGGGGCTTCATTGACGGCGCACGCTGCCGTCGTGGTGCCTGGTCCGTCTCAGTTCTATGCGCAGCACAATATTGTGTCGGATATCCCGGGGTTGGCGGACCACACCGATTCTAACGTTGTCAACGCCTGGGGACTCGACGCCGGTGACACGACCCCATGGTGGATTGCCGATAATGGTAGCGGCAAAACAACGCTCTTCAACATCAGTACCGGAGCCACCTCGTTCTTTACGGTTCCCGGAGCGGGTGGGGCTCAAGGGAATCCTACTGGCCTCATCTTTAACGGCGGTTCCGGATTTGTGGTTAACAATGGAGTCGGCTCGAGTGCGGCACGGTTTATCTTTTCTAGCGAGGACGGGACAATCTCAGCATTCAGGGGAAACCCTATTGTGACTGTCGTCCCGAATGCGAATGCCCTGGCTCATGATGCTGTCTATAAAGGTCTCGCCATCGACAGTCGTACTGCAGGTCAGCATCTGTATGCGACTGATTTCCATAACGGCAAAGTGGATGTTTTTGATAGCTCGTTTCACTTGGTCACGTTATCCGGGAACTTCACTGATCCAAATCTTCCTCCAGGCTTTGCGCCGTTTGGAATCCAGGACATTGGCGGCACTCTCTACGTAACTTACGCGCTTCAGGATGCGGATCGGCATGACGACGTAGCGGGACCGGGAAACGGGTTCGTGGATGCCTACGACCTTTCTGGGAACTTAATTCGCCGTGTTGCGTCGATGGGAGAACTCAATTCGCCCTGGGGATTGGCACTGGCACCTGAAGATTTTGGGAGGTTCAGTGGCGACTTACTCGTCGGCAACTTCGGGAATGGTCGCATTCATGTATTTGATCCGACAACGCTGACATCCGACGGTGAGTTCGAAGCCATTGGACTGATGCATTCCGATGCGGGCAAACCGGTTCAGATTGATGGACTTTGGTCACTCCAATTCGGTAAGGGCACTAGCGCGACCAGTGCGAATGGGACGACAACCACGCTGTTCTTTACGGCTGGACCTTTTGGTGAGGACCACGGGCTTTTTGGATCGCTTGTTTCTGTTCCGCCGCCGGGCCGTCAACAGTAGTCCGGTTTTGGTGTGCCGAACCGCTTTGAGTCATGGATCTTAGAGCGGTTCGGAGCACCGGCCAATCATTTACAAACTACGGCTGAATCTGTTGCCTACCATTCATCGACTTCCTTTTGCGACGACTAAAGGCCGTGCTTCTGATTCGCGCCGGTAAAAGACTCGCGGCGTCTGGGTCACGAGTCGCTCCGAATCTGGAACGCGTTCCTCGCTTGCGCCGAAGGAAAGATTGTGGCCCAGGCCACGTGCTTGTTTCATTTTCTCGAGTTGCATGTTGGGTACGCGCGCGCTCGCATAGTCGAACCATTCACGCACCCATACGAGACCGTCTTTCGGATCATTATCTGCCGCGGTTTGCTTCAGTCCTTCCTCGATAAGGGCGTAAGTCAGCAGTCCGTGCCCCAATTGTGATGCCTCTTGTGCAGCCTGGTAACTCTGCGCTGCGGTCAGAATGTACATTCCTTTCTCGTAAGCTAGCTGGGCCAAACCCTTGGAATTCATTGGTCCGCGGCGCCGTTCCTCGGCTTCCAGGGCCTGCCCGGAATTGCAGGCATCGATGACCATCAGAAATTTGTCGGCATCGATTCCTTCAACTGCCTGCTCCAACTCCTCATCCGAGATGCCATGTTCGAGGATCGTCTGCAAACCTGCGACGTCAAGCGACGTTCGGTCTCCCGTGTAGCCGAGGTCGTGCGGCAACAAGTAAAAGCGCTGCCCATGGGCCGTTCCATGTCCCGCGTAGTAGATGAAGACTGCATCTTCTGGTTGCGTCGCTTTCAGCTTTTGAAGCGCCGAAGGCACATCAGCAGTTAGCGCTTCCTGACTTCCGGCAAGCAATCTTAAGGCTCTCAAAATGTTTGCTTTCGTAGCCTGCTCATCCACGAGCGATGCGACTTCTATGCGCTCGTAGTTCGCGATCTGCTGTTGTGCGCGCTGCACTTCATCGCCAAATGCCGTTGCGTCTGCAAGAGCGTACTTGAGATTGTATTGCTGATTGGAATAAGTGTTGACGCCAATTGCCAGAACATAAGCGGTACCCGGTCGCTTGAGACTGTTCGCTCCCGTGAGAACGAGTGCAGCGTCCTTACTCTTAACGTTATCGCGATTGAACGCGTATGCGACAAACTTATTTTCACCGGCAACGACAGCAATGTTGGTATCTAAAGTTACTGAAGCTTGACCGTTCAGAACATCGCCGCGCCAAACTTTTACAAGCGAGCCGTTTCGGAATAGCCTAACATCGCGCGCTCCGCTTCCCGCGTTGTGATCCTGGTCGGCTGGCTTCTCAGTTACTTCAAGCTTCAATACTAACTTGCGTTCTGACGTAGCTCCTTCGCCGTTCTCTCCCTTCTGAGTCATCAATTTTAATTCAGGTTGGCGACGGTCCAGCAGTGAGATATTTTTCGGAGCGTGCGGCTTTTTGCCGGCCATCACATCGGCTAGTAATCCCGGATAGTAAAATTCGTTGAAGAAAGTCTCCGCAGGTGCAACGTCAAATGTGTTGCCGCCAAATTGCCAGAGGATTTGCTTCCATGCGGTGGGTGAGCCGTCGAATAGACCATCGGGAGTAACGACTAGCCAATCGCTTCCGCGGCTGCTGAAAGCGCCGCTGAGATTTACAAGGGTAGCAAGCTTTTCTCCTGTCGTGGCGTCCCAAACATACTTATCGTTGTTTTCGCCGAGCGCTACGAGAAAACGTCCGTCTGGGCTGAAGGTTATCGAGATGATCCTTCCGGCATGTGGCAACGTGCGCAGTGTTTTTCCTGAGGTTACTTCAAATATGTCGATCTTAGTGGCGTACCCTGCGGCAAGCAGGCGCGCATCTGCGCTTAAACCAAGCGTTGTTACCGCCCCGCTCTGGTCATCGTCATTGATCGGAAGACTATTAACCTTGCGCCCGGTTTCTGTTTCGTAAATCATTATGGAACGGTCTTTCTTCTCAAAGCCGGTCATCGCAATGAGTTTGCCGTCAAAGCTAAAACCCGCCGCCGGAACGACGCCCATCTCGGGGGCCTTTCCTCCGTCCAGCTCCTGCAGACGTTTGTCGGACTCTCCGTCATAGAGATCTATCTTTTGTTTGTACACATCTTTATAGACATCGCTGAACACATTAATTCCGTTGGCAGTAGTGTAGAAACTCTTCATCCCGAAGAAAGGAGCTGATCTGAAGCGTCCGTCCGGACTAAAGAAAGGCTTGCCACGGTTTCGCAGCGCTGAGTCGTCGTTTCCACGCACGAGCATTCCCGCAGCAGTGTCCCAAACTTCCGTCGTCAGATTTTTCAAAAGCACATGAGTTGAAATCAGGAAGCGACCGTCGACGCTGAAACTTACAGCACCGCCAGCCTGAAGCTTTTCGCTGGAAATAGTTGCCATCGTTTCCACAGCCTCAATGATTTGTTCAGGCGTAGTGATGTCGCGCTTCTGAAGCATCACAATTGTCTTAGGATCGATCGTCTTAATGAACGCAGCTTGCTCGGCTCGCGTCACATCGTTCGTCGATCCGGTTTGGAGAGAGCGAGATTCGTTTCCCGTTCCGGACTCAAAGATTCTGATTGCCTTAGCTCCCGCTGCAACCACAGCAATCAAGCTGCCGTCGAGATTGAAAGTAATAACTCGCGCGCCCGTGAGCGCATCTCCACTGGCTTTTAGCTCGCGCATCAGTTGACCCGTTATGGCGTCGCACACCTTCATCGAGGCACCCGAGTTGTTATCAGTGGCAGTAAACAGGAGACGTCCGTCGGTGCTGAATTGCACCCGCTGAGGCGTCTTACTCAATCCTGTGTTGATGCTATAGAGCTCGCGGCCCGTCACCGTCTCCTGGACGCTCACCGCCTCTCTCGTTTTGGCGAAGGCGACGAGACGCGCATCAGCGCTAAACGCGAGGCTCGAGTTTTCCGCTTCAGGGGTCGCGTTAAATGACAGTTCCCGAATCTCGCGGTCGCTTTGTGCGTCATAAATCTTTATTGCTTTATCGGGTTGTCCCACCGCTGCGATTTGCCCATTGGAGCTAACCGCTATTTTCGACGCCGACATTTTGAAGTTCTTTAAGCGTTGCTCCTCTTGTTTCCGCTCTTTGTTCCCACAACCCATAACACAGCCAATCGAGCTTATGGAGTTGAGTTTCTCCATGCCACTTTTCCCATACTGTGTTTTTTGCGAACGCAACTCGGTGCCTGCCGAAACGTTCCAGACTTTGATTGCATCGCCGCTTACGCTTGTTAATGTCCGTCCGTCGGTACTGAACGCTAAGGCAGCTACTGGCAGTTCGTGTCCGCGCAGAACCTGCAGCTGTTGTCCCGTCTGAACGCTCCAGATCCTTACGGTGTTATCTTCCGCCCCGCCAACAACTCCTCCCAGAGTGAACGCTCCTAGATCTCTCTTGTCATTAATATCTCCACTCCCCGAGGCTAAGAGTTTTCCATCGGGGCTCACGACGAGGGCGTTAACATTGGCTGTATGACCGTAAAGAGTTCGTAAGATGTTTCCCGTTGCCAGGTCCCAAATTTTTATGACGTTATCCTTGCCGCCCGAAGCCAACCAGCGATTGTCGGGGCTGAAGACTACTGCGTTCACGGATCTCGTATGACCGGTTTGCAGAATCAACTCCGGTTTACCGCCCGTAGTGGCGGGTGGAACAGACGCGGGTGTTTGCGTCGGACCGGACGGGATCCCAAGCCCTCTTTTATCCGTTTGTTTCGTTTGCGAAATGCCACTGACGGGCGCGCAGATCACTGATAGCAAGAGTATTACCGATGAGATCTGTCGTCTCAGACGGGGTGACAGGAGTGAAACCAGAGCTACTCGTCTATTTGCAGATGGGTGGCTGGCCGATGGAACAGTGCGGACCATTAGATTTCTCCTAGAGGTTTTAGCACGTAGACTTCACGTTGCCGTCAAAAGACGCGCTTGAGCGGTTGCGTCACTAAGAGGAAGGCACTATGACTCTGTTACGCAATCCTAACATCCAATTGGCTTGCATCAGCCATCCAAAGTAGTGTCCTAATTTGAGTTCTTCTCCGCGCTTTCATTTGCGTCCTCTCTTAGAAACTTGTTCGATTTGAAGTTTCATTTTGTTATCTGCGTGTCTTGGGCAAGCAGCGCAGCTCTGTGGTGGAATTGGCCCTTATCTCTTCACCTCAGAGACGCATCAGAGAACGCAGAGAACACGGAGAGAAGTCAGATCAAGGCTACTCCATCCAGAAGTTACTAGCTGGAAAGGAACTACCCCGCGGTCTATACTCAGTTAGCAATTCCGACCATTCCCCCATCACTTAACCCGCTATGCGCGTCCTGCTGCTCTCCATGCCAGACTCTTTTGAGCACATGCCCTCGCTCGTAGTACGCATGCCTAATGGCGCGCTTGCTTCTCTGGCCGGAAATGTTGATCCACATCACCAGGTTGTCGTTGCAGATCTCATCCTGGTACAGCGACATGTGCGCGAAACTGTCGAACGGTTCGTGCGTGAGTTCAAACCCGATGTAGTTGGATTGTCTGTAATGACGTTCCAACGAAAGACTGCGATGAAGATCATCAATCTGGTTCGCTCACTCGCTCCAATGACGCGCATAGTTGTAGGTGGCTATGATGCGAGCCTCGCGCCTCACGCATATACCGAGATTCCAGCTGTTGATTTTATTGTTCGTGGCGAAGGTGAAATTACCTTCCGTGAACTTCTGCGTGCTATCGAAACTAATGGCGGCTATGAACGTATAGCCGGCTTGTCATATCGCAACGGCGAAGGTTTCTGCGATAACGAGAATCGCACAGTGAGCAGACTCGAAAGTGGCGCTATACGGCCTCCCAATCGCAATGCTCGTTTGCTTCGCGATTACACAATGATGGGAAGAGTCGTTGACGTTATAGAGACTTCGCGTGGATGCACATTCGATTGCAGCTTCTGCTCCATAATCGAGATGCGCGGGCGCAACTTTCACACCTATAGCTTCGACCGCGTGCTTGCCGATATTCAAGACGCTTACGATTTCGGCGCTCGCTCAATCTTTATTGTTGACGACAACATCAGTCTAAACGTCAAACGATTCGAGGCGCTTTGTGAAGCAATCATCGACGCGCGCTTAAACTCAATCGAGTACACCGTGCAGGCGATGACGTCAGCAATTGCAAATTACGGGAAGCGGCTCGCCCCACTAATGCGTGAGGCGGGATTCCGTTATGTGTTTCTCGGCATTGAGAACATCCTTGAGGACGATCTGCAATTCCTGCGGGCGAGTTCGAAGAACGCAGCGCGTGAAAACGGTCGCACAGTTGGTAACGCAACGATCAAGGCAATTAATTACATCCATCGGAACAAGATGTACGTTGTTGGAGGTCTCATCGTCGGTAATCCGGACGATACTCGCGAGTCAATAGAGGCCAATCTGGAGTTCGCCAGAAGGTATATCGACTGGCCCTACATTCAACACCCGACACCGTACCCGCGCACTCCCATGACGCAAGACTTTCGCGATCGCGGATTAATAACCAATGAGCAGCTTGCAGATTATGATGGCACGACCGCCGTTGTAAGAACCGAACATGTGCCGGCAGAAGAGGTTGAGTACATGCGTTGGAAGGCTGAACGAGGGATGAAGGCTCGGCACATGCCGGCGGCCTTTTTGCGGAATCCACGGTTCGTGTTGCGCAACGCACATCGGATGTTTGCGCACACGTATCGCGGCAGCACACTGAAATCGTTTTTAGGATTGGAGGATCAGCGAAAGGCCTTCGCCCGCTACCGGACCATACGTGCCGCCGAACGCGTTTATCTCTGAAGGTTAATTTCCGTTAAAACATCCGCGTGAAGAATTTGATTCTCGCGATCTTCATCTCACCGCCTTCACGCACAACAGTGTAGCCTTCGACTTGATAGTACGATTCGTTCTTACTTAAGACGGTTCCGCCTCCGTCATACTTCATTGGTTCAACAACCCTGGACTTCGGTGGTTGAAAATCGCCGGTAGTCAAATCAGTCTTAAACTTTCGAATCCGTTCAGCGACGCTCGGATACTTAGCTGCAAGGTTATCGAGATGTGAGCGAAACTCTTTAGTGTCCTTATCGATTTGCGACGCGAATGCAGCAAACTCTGCGGCTGTGTCTGGTCCTTTTCTGGTAAACATCGCCTTGATGTGAGGCGGGAAGAAGATTGCTTCCTCATTGTCACCCGGACTTGCGAGCGGAAACATCAGATACAAAAGCTGCATACGAGCTTTGTAAGCGTTGATTAGAGTCTGATCATCAATGTTGGCAAAGTCGAGGTCGCCGAACTCCCCGTCTTTAATGGCGATCGCCCGTTGTCGTGCTTTGTTCGTCGTGAATGTAGCTTCGAAAGCTGCATTGAAGTCCAGATTCTGACTAAGAACTCGCTGAAATTGTTCACAGACACGATAGGCCTTAACTACTTCTTCGGGTTGTTTCACCGGCCGCGCCTCTTGTTGTCCAATCGAGATCGTGAAGAGGACGGGAGTCACTAGCGCGGCTATAACGAACTGGCGAAATAGATGCATACTGAGTAAGTACACGCGTTGGCGTTCCTGCTTCGAATGAAGTGGATCCTATTTGCTGGGATCCAGCCGGCGGGTCGAATGCATAAACCTATAAAATGTCGATGCGTGGGCGCTAGCGCGATGACACAAAGTGGAAGACGTTTCCCTCCGGATCTTGGAAGCCCCAGTTGGGCCCGAAGCGACTAAGCGGTATGCCCGCAGTGCGTAACGCCCCCTCCGCCGCGCCCGTATCGGGCACACGCAACGCGACATGGTGTGGCTGCCTTAGCGGTTCGTCAGCCTGAGCTTGAAACAACGCCAGGTGTGAGCCATCGCTGCCGACACGCACAAACGCCATCGTCAATGTCTCGTGATCGACGGGCAGGCCAAGAGTGTCTCGGAACCAGCCCAATGCCTTCTTCAGATCTTGATAGCGAATGCCGACGTGGTCGATCCCCTCTCCATCGAACAGCGGCACATCGCGCACTGTATCAGGGAAATGCTTTTGGCTTACATCTTCCATTGTTGCTCGATTCTATCAGGTTGTATTCGAATGGCGCCGGTGTTTAGGCTCACTGCGTAAGACCAACTTTGCTCATCAGCAGACAGGTAAAGTCAAGAAAAGTTTATTGCATCAAGAACCGCTGAATGCGCTACTTAGTTTACCAGCACGCGTCGCTCATAGATTCAGTCGGCACGCTGGGTCAAACTGTAACTTGAGTGTCCTCGCGCAATGTAAAGTGCACAATTAGGATTTCAACACGCGGCGTGCCTACTACCTGATAAGCGGTGGCGATACTGCGGGCCAGCTCTGACGCCCGAAACGCCTCGAGCGCTTCAGCCGATTCCCACAGGTAGATGCCACACCACTCGCCGGTGCTTTCATCTTGCGTGTAGTACTTCTGGCGGAGTCCGGGGAGTGCTCGGAACTGCACCGACCTCTCACCCATAATGGCGCGGACTCTTTCCGGCGGCAGCGTGCTGCGGAACTTCATCGATAGAATAACCATAAGGTGCTCCTCTGCGCTCGAAGCGGACATCTGACTTCGGACTCATCTTGGGACACCACCCAAGCTATGGCCTTGGATCTTTCGTATTACCAATCGTTTTAGTGCATCTGTTGTCGCTCATTTCAACGGTAGGGTTACGCTCGCACTGAGTGTCGGCAGCGTAGAAGGTAAAAGAAATACCAGCTATACCGAAAAGCGTGAGTTCTACCAACACAATGAGTAATACGATCCCTTTCTGCCTATTGTGATCTTTTATTTTCATGTCATGCTCCTTTGATTGAGTTCCGACTCTCTGAAACGGGCCCTCCAAGGTTGCGCTAATGGGAAATAGTCTTGTCAGGCTCAGTCGATTCTTTCATCTTGTGTCAATCGAACAGCGAGATCTCACGACTGAATGACCATGCGTCGCACCAGGTCGATGAAGCGCGGGTCGTTGCGGATGGGATCCCACACCGGGTCGTCTTTAATAAAGATTCCGATCGCTCCAGTTGTTAAACCACGTTCCAGCCACGTCAAGGCCTGTTCCTTCTCGTTCAGAGTCACGTAGATCTTGGCAATCAAGTAGGCTTGGTCCCAAGTCGACCCAGACATCTCTTCAAGTTCCTTTATGATTTCAAGCGCTTCCGCCCGCTTCCGCTGCGCTGCGTAGACCATCCCAGTACTGTAAATCAAAGTCGCATCATTCTTTCTCTCTCGTTTAGCCTTAGCCAATTCCGTGAGCGCCTCGTTGAGTGATCCGTTCTGGATGTAAATTCCAATTTCAGTGAAGGTGGTAAAAGGTGGGCCTAGTTGATTGGCCTGTCGCAGCAATTCAAGTGCCCGCACGTTATCTCGCTTGACGTAATAAGGGAGGACAACTTGCCGCGCTATAATTGATGAGAGGGGATCGAGTTCGCGAGCTTTCAGCATTTCCACTAAACTCTCATCAAGACGTCCCTGTCGCACCAGAGAAAGCCCCAAATATTGATGGGCCAGTGCCAAGCTCGGGCTGAGTTCGATCGCATGCCGCAGTTCCGGATCGCCAAGCCGGAAATTGTACGGGGCAAAGGTCACGTAATTCTGGCCAACAGCTGCGTGAGCTTCGGCCAGATTTTCATCGAGCGCGAGCGCTTTTCGCGCATATTCCTCTGATTTGCGCCGACCCTCCCGGGGTTCGATATAAATTCGAATTGCAAGTTGTTCATAGGCGTCGGCCAGGCCCGCATAAGCGAGCGCATAGTTAGGATCTTCGTTGATTGCATTCTCGTAATACCGGACAGCCGTCAATAGATCTTCACGCGTACGGCGTTGGGCGTACGACTGTCCTTGCGTGTAGTATTGAAAAGCTTTGAGATTCTCCGTCGAACGCTTTGCAAGCTGCTGTTGTTCGGTCCCACTCAGCCTCAAGCGCAGCTTATCTGAAATCTTTTTCGCGATCTCTTCCTGCACCGCGAACACGTCAGAGAGCTTTCGATTGTTGTACTGCTCGCCCCAGATGTCACTGTTGTCTTGCGCGTTAATAAGTTCTGCATTGATAGAGAGACCGTCACCAAGTTGCGTCACCCGGCCGATCAGCACTGCCTGCACATTTAACTCTTTTGCGACAGCCTGCGCATTGATGTCCTTTCCTTTGTAATGGAACACCGAGTTGCGCGACATCACCTTGAGATTGGGCAACTGCGCGAGAGTATTGATGATGCTTTCGGGAATTCCGTCTGCGAGGTATTCAGTGTTCGGATCGTTGTTCTGGTTAACGAATGGAAGAATAGCGATCGAGTCAATCGTAACGCCTGGTTTGGGAGGACGTGGATAAAAACGAGGATAAAGATTAAGACCAAGGATAGCAATAACAATCGCGAGCACAGTCATCGCGGCCAGGAACTTGTGGTGCTCGATACTCGCGACGAAGGACGCAGTGCTGGACGCGACAGGTGCGCTGTTGGCGGGCAAGGTTGTGAGAACGTCGCCAGAAGTAGTTGCCGAAGGACCATGGCTGCTGCTCGTTGAAGACTGCTGACCGTGAGGTGCACCGGTGCGTTCAAGCTCGGCATCCACTTCGAGTTTGCGTTTCAAATTGCGCAGATCAATCAACATGTCCTTTGCGGTCTGGTAACGCTCCTCACGATCTTTTGTCAGGGCCTTCGTAACGATCCGCTCCAGTTCAGCTGGTATCTCCTGCGCAAAGCGGGTTAGCGGTGCCGGCTCACGTTGAAGAATTAGCGAAATGCTTTCGGCAGAACTCTCGCCGGCAAACGGCACGTGGCCTGTCACCAACTCGTAGAGCACCACGCCGAGACTCCACAAGTCGGTACGTGGATCTAGCTGTATTCCCTTAGCCTGTTCGGGTGACATGTAAATCGCCGTCCCCATCACCGTGCCCGCTGTTGTATTCACCATGGCTTTAGTCGGCGCGTCGGTGTCGCTAGTCATAGCCTCAGGCTCGCTCAGTTTCGCAAGGCCGAAATCGAGCAACTTAATGTAGCCATCGCGTCTGACCATGATGTTTTCAGGTTTGATGTCACGATGAATGATGCCCATTGCGTGCGCGGCTACAAGCGCGCTGGATGCCTGACTCGCGATCTCAAGGATGTCGGTTAGTTTCATCCCTTTGCCTACCCGATATCGCAGGGTATCGCCATCGATGTATTCCATGGCGATGAAATGCACGCCTTCGGCCGTTCCAACCTCGTAGATGTGAGCAATATGAGGATGATTTAGTGCTGCGGCCGCCATCGCTTCCTGGTTAAAGCGACTCATGCGAGTGCTGTCAGCGGCGAGCTCGGCAGGCAGGATCTTTAGCGCCACCTTGCGATGCAACCTGTTGTCTTCCGCCAGATAGACTTCGCCCATGCCGCCGGAGCCCAACGCGGAGATAATTTCGTAGGTACCAAGTCGCGTGCTTTTAGCGATACGCATATCGCCTGTTGTCGGGGGAATTTCGAGTGGGCTAATGAGACGGGCTACATTCTATCCCCATTCGATCCGGGAGACTATTTTCTGAAGTTGCAGTAAGGCTGCGCCAGAAGATTGCAGAGTAGTCCTGTTCCCGCAAGGGTTCAGACCTACCGTCACTGAGTATCGTACCGTTATAAACACTAGCTTGCCTTAACATCGAAACGGCTCAGTGTTACGTCTTGTAAACCTGTATACGTCTTACTGAGTCTGGTATTATCTAGCCGCTAACTCGATATATTCATCCCTTCACTACCCGGATGCGTGCGTATGAAGACGATTCCCAGAATCGATTTCGTCACGAGTTAGTGACCGCCAAAGAAGAGAACATTTCGTTTTGCTCGGTTCAATAATGTGACCGAGTAAATAGATCTTAACCCGAGCAACTAATACTGTGAGCGACGCGATTCCCCCAAACACCACGCTTGGCCATTACACGGTCCTCAGCAAGATCGGGGCAGGCGGAATGGGCGAGGTCTATCTTGCCCAGGACACAAACCTTGATCGCAAGGTGGCGCTGAAACTTCTGCCTTCTGATGTGGCCTCAAATCATGAACGAATGCGCCGTTTTGTCCAGGAAGCCAAGGCGGCGTCGGCGCTCAATCATCCAAACATCATCACTATCCACGAGGTTGGCGAATCCGACTCACGTCACTTCATCGCCACAGAATTTATTGACGGGCAGACGTTACGCCAGCAGATAAGGCGTGGGCACTCGAAGCTAAATGACGTTCTCGAAGTTTCAATTCAAGCCGCGAGCGCACTAGCTGCAGCTCATGAAGCTGGCATCGTCCATCGTGACATCAAGCCTGAGAACATCATGGTCAGGCGTGATGGCTATATCAAAGTGCTCGATTTTGGACTGGCAAAGCTCACCGAAGCAGAAGGCTCGACACCCGATCCCGAAGCGCGGACGAAGACGTTGGTGAACACGGATGCTGGTACCGTCCTGGGAACTGCGACGTATATGTCGCCAGAGCAGGCAAAAGGAAAGTACGTTGATGGTCGCACTGATCTGTGGAGTCTCGGTGCGGTGATTTACGAGTTGGTCGCGGGCCACGCTCCTTTCGAAGCCGAGACCTCCAGCGAAGTGATTGGCTTAATACTCAACAAAGAGCCACTGCCACTGGCCCGTTTCGATCGGGATGCACCCGCAGAACTCGATCGCATTGTAATGAAGGCACTCACGAAGGATCTCGATGAGCGTTATCAAACAGCTAGAGACCTTCTGGTTGATCTCAAGAGACTGAAACGGCAACAAGACCTTGAAGCCGAGATTGAGCGGACAGCTCCGCCAGACTATAGATCGCTCAGCGGGACTGGCGCTCACAGAGTCGCTACATCAGGGCAAGTCACTGCCGCGGCGAGCGCTACCCCAAGCAGTCAAGTCACTCATCAGATAACGAGTGCTGAGTACATCGTCAGCGAAATCAAAAGACACAGGAAAGGCTTCGCACTTACCGGTGCGGTTGTATTTGCACTGGTATTGGCGACTGTGGGCTACTTCCTCTTCGTCCGTCGTCATGCGGGTTTAACTGACAGAGACACTATTCTGCTCACAGATTTCGTCAACACCACCGGCGACGGCGTTTTTGATGGCACGCTCAAGCAGGGACTCGCTGTTCAACTTGGACAGTCGCCCTTCTTGAATCTGTTTCCTGATGCCCGGATACGACAGACGTTGCGGCTGATGGGCCATTCACCTGATGACAGGGTGACTACAGAGATCGGAAGAGAGATTTGCCAGCGTCAGGGACTCAAAGCTCTGATCACAGGCTCGATTGCATCACTTGGCTCCCATTACGTGCTCACACTGGAGGCGATCAACAGTCAGAGCGGTGAGGTGCTGGCGAATGAACAGGGCGAAGCCGACAGTAAAGAGCAGGTCTTGAAGACGCTCACTGAAGTGGCTGCCAAACTTCGTGAGCGACTGGGTGAGTCGCTCAGTTCTCTTCAAAGATTTGATGCGCCGCTCGAGGCCACAACCTCTTCGCTCGAAGCGCTAAAGGCCTACTCCCTCGCCGTTGATGAGGCTAATCGTGGCAAATGGCTCGAGTCCATCCAACAACACACACACGCACTCGAATTGGATCCGAATTTTGAAGCCGCGTACTACGGAATCGCAGTTTGTTATGCCAACACTGGTCAACCGAAACTGGCTGCAGAATACACAGCCAAAGCTTATGCACTGCGTGATCGGGTAAGTGAACGCGAGAGACTTCGCGTCATCGGTTTCTACTACTTCACTGTAACCGGTGAGTTCGACAAATACATTGAAAACCTGGAGCTCTATAAGAACACTTACCCTCGCGACGACAGAGGTTATGTCAGCTTATCAGTTGCTTACGACCGTATTGGCCAATGGGAAAAATCGGCGGAAGCTGCTGGTGAAGCGATTCGTATAAATCCCAACACCGTTGCTCCCCATTCGAACCTCGCCCGCGCTTTAATGCGGCTGCAACGTTACGATGAATCGATAGCCGTACTTGATCGAGCGTTTAAGCAATACAAGCTTGACAGCGAAATTCTCCACATCTGGGTTTATAGCATGGCATTCATTCGCGGCGATGCGGCGTCGATAAAGCATGAAGTGGAAACGATGGGTGGAAAGCCAAACGAATACATAGCGATAGATTGGCAGACCAACTCATCGGCTTTCAATGGTCAGTGGAAGTTGGTCCAGGATTTTTCGCGTCGCTCAATTGACCTTGCCTCACAAAGCAAAGCAAAAGAGGTCGCGGCACAGTATGCGGCTGAGGAAGCGTTGCGTGCTGCAGCTTTCGGTGAGTGTGCGGAGGCGAAGTCGGCGGCAGCGCAGTCGCTCTCATTCCAACATAATCAAGTGTCGCTAACGCGCAGTGGTCTTGCACTTGCGCTGTGCAATGAAGTCAATGAAACACAGCCACTCGTGGCTGAGCTGAATAAAGAGTATCCCACGTTCACACAGGTTAACGGCATTTGGCTGCCTCCCACGCGTGCGGCGCTGGAACTGGATCACGGTAACGCTGCGCAGGCTGTTATTGAGTTGGAGGGTGCGAGTCGTTACGAAGCAGCTGGAGAATTCTGGCCGCAGTATGTGCGTGGACTCGCTAATCTGAAACTCAGCAAAGGGGCAGAGGCCGCGGTTGAGTTTCAGAAGATACTCGACCATCGTGGGTATGCTCCGATGTCACCGTTGTTTCCGCTGGCGCAACTTGGATTGGCACGTGCTGCTACGTTGCAAAACGACACTGCAAAAGCACGCAAGGCTTACGAAGACTTCTTCGCGTTGTGGAAAGATGCAGACTCAGATATCCCAGTTCTCATCGAAGCGAAGAAGGAATACGAAAAGTTCAAATAGATGTCCGATATGCTTTTGCTTGTCGGTCTTCTTTCTGCTTCGTTCATTTTGATCCTATTCCGACAAGCTAAAGGATATCGGACACCAACGCGCCAAGTCTGATCTTTGTTTCCGATTACTTTCTGTGACTTCGATAGTTCAACCCATCTAAAGTCTCAAGCAAACTAACAACGGAAATAGGGTGCTCAGAATCAAGCCGGGGCAAAGACGCGTTTGAGCGACGACTTGAATCGGATCTCTGACTGTATTCGCGGTAGTGGTTGTAAAGGGCAATCTCAAGATCACGCGTCAGCGGTTTCTCAGGATCAAACGCAGGCGCAGTAGCAATATTGTTCCGCGTGAGGCTCACGTAGACATTCGACTCCGCCGCACTTACCCATAAGATCCATTCCGTAGGCAGCAGTACTTTCTTTGCTGACCACCAATTCCCTATGGTTGACGCCACGTATTGAATGGACCATGTCTGATCTTCCACAATGCCATCTTCAATCTGACCAATTTCGCCATCCACGGCCATGACGTGATAGCGACTCACCACTTTCGAGCTTCGTAAATGGTCATCGTATGCTTCAGAGTCATTCCAGGCATTCAGTCCAAGGTAGTACGGCCAGCCGAGGTAGAGAGAGTAGTCATGTGGTTGTTCGAGGCCCTCAGGCTTATGCCGGCCAACGTCATCGCTTTCTTGGACCTGTTGTTTGGTGAATGCCGCGTTAATGGTCTTGGTAGATGCGTCCACTCCGATGATTGCAGAGGGCGACATGAGTACTTTCTTACCGTGCAACCAAGTGCCAATGTCCACTACGAAGTATGTGATCTTCCAATCACGATCATCGAAATAGAATTGCTCCAGATGACCTATGTCTCCGTCCATCGCGTGAAGCCTATAAGTTCCCAACTCTCTAATTTGCCGTAACATCTTTTCTGCACCCCCATATGCCGTGCCCACTCGAGCACAGAAACTGACATCGATGTAACTGAGGGAGAAATGTCGATCTAACTGAGGGAGAACTCGCACTCGGCGTAGGTGAATCCACCTAGAAGATGCCAGCAATAACTCATGCGCTGCATATCGTTATTGAGCAAATTAAACTGTACACCTTGCGGCGAACCCTATCAAGGGAGCTCTTTCAGAGAAATTTGATGGTTACTGATTTGACTTAGCGGGCTATTCGACTAGAATGCACAGCAACATGGCGTCGTGATGGTGGGGTGAGGACATTATCACAGTGAGGCTGAATGCCTCCGCCAACCGATACAAGGGCCAGCTCCAATGCTGGCCTTTCGGTTTTTTAAAGGCAACCCGCTATCCTTTCGAACTCACTTAATGACTTACTTAAGAAAGACGTGAGTGATAACTAAAATCTTTGTTGGGCGGACGTCTGCATGGCGAGACGGACTCTGTATCTGGCCCAATTACTCCACTTATTTCAAACATGAAGGAGGTTAGCTCTAAATGCCAAATGATGAATGCACGGCTGTGGGTATGGACCGCAGAAAGTTTCTTCAGAGATCGGTCACAGGTGCAGTGGTTGGAGTTACTGCTACATCAGGAATCTGGTTGGCTTCCGCTACCAATGCGCAGGCGACTCTGACACCCGAGGCCGCGTTCGAGGAACTGCTCGCGGGTAATCAGCGCTTCGCCGCCAACCGGTTAACGTCTATTGAGCACGATCTGAAGATTCTGAAAGAACACACAGTAGATAAGCAGGAGCCGTTTGCGGCCGTGTTGGCCTGCGCTGATTCGCGTGTACCGGTTGAGTTAGTGTTTGACCAGACGATCGGTCATATCTTCGTCACACGTGTTGCGGGAAATATGGTGACGCCCGAGATTATTGCCAGCCTTGAGTACGCTGTTGCAGTCCTGCAGATTCGCGCTCTGCTGGTGCTTGGCCATCGAAGCTGTGGCGCACTCAAGGCCGCAATGAAAGCCGACAACGTCCCGGGACAAATTAGCTCTTTGTATCCACATCTTCGTCCAGCAGTGGAACTGTCCGCTGGGAATCTCGACAAGGCAATCGAAAGCAATGCCAGATTGCAGGCCGAGTTGTTGCGTACCTCATCGACTGTCATCCGAGATGCCAGCAAGTCGGGCACCGTCAAGGTGGCGGCGGGAGTTTACGATCTTGCAACTGGCAAAGTCGCTTTGTCTTGAACTTAACTCTGGACTCTAAAATTCAATAGAAACCAGTCAACACTTTCAATCTGACCTGTTGATTTCATCAATCTGCGTGAGCAAGCGCCCAATCTGCGAGAACCTGACATGACTCGGTGCGTAGACCGGGTTTTTCTTGGGACTTCACTTCCGGCACAACTCGTGCAAATGTGGGCAAATCTGCAGGGCTTGATGTGCCCCGCAGATGTCGTACAAAAACCTTCGCTCATAGCAGAGCGTTCATTTCCAACGAACAAAGATATGGATGAACTCCTTCAACCGACGGCCAGCTTTGACTCCTCACACCTGGCTCAAGCCAAACCAGACGACACACGAACTCAAACTCCAAATCTGCAGTCGCAGATAACTCTGGTAATTAACTCAATAAGTGACCCAGGGTTGCGCGTCATCGTGGAAAGGATTCTGGGCGATCTTGTCTTCATCTTGGATTGGTTAAGCCTCATCGGTGAAGACTGTTCACCGGGAGATGAGCTTGAAAAAACACTGTGGATGCTGGAGGCAGCCGCAGCCGATGCACGGTCGCTTGTGTCGTTCATTGAAGATAATGCTATGCAGTTGGAAGGTTTGGACGATGTTGTCCGAGAAGCTCTCGACAGCAGCGCCTACGCGATAAGTCTTGAGCTCAAACAAATCTTTGGCTCTGAATCTATGCGTTCAACACTTGATATGCGAAGTAGAGATGTAAAGGCGGCACTCATTCATGCTCAAGGCGTACTAAAAAACTGCTTTCAACACTGCTTAATTGATTTGATGCAAGTGTTCGATCAAAATTCTTCCTGTTCACAACTGTACGAGGATCTGTGGATTAGACGTGAACGATCGATGCTTCTCTGCAGAGAACTTGCTGCCCTGATTGATGTCGTTGCCGTTAGTGACCTCAACAGCGCCCAGCACATCATTAGAAAGTTAGTCTTGTTTCGGGAAAACGGTATGCACTGGCTTACGTACAGAGACTGGGACGATTACGAATCGCTAGCAGGACAGGTCATTGAAGCTCTTAACAAGGAAGAGAGATGTGCTGACCTGCTGCATCGCCTTGCATGTTATCTTGAGGCATTACTTGCCCAGGTAAAAACCAGGGCAGTGCTGCGCTGACACCCTTCACTCCTTACGCGCCACGACACTTGGGTTGAGTACCGAGACCTTTAAGCACTCAGAAGTGCAGCAAGGCATGGATGGACGCAGAATGATGCGTCGACCTTATGAACTTCGGTCCCGCGAAAGATCATTTGATAATCTACTCGGTGGCACGCTGGGGAAGCAAAGAAAGCGAACTTCGGCGGGCCGCGCCAGTGGCGCTTTCAACGCGTTTGAGAAGTGGTGGCTTGAAAGGTGCACTTGTCCGCTACACGGTAAGAAGTGGACCAGCCATCAGATTGCTCTTTTTGTGTGCGCTTTCGTTGAAGGGGACAACGTGCATGGGCTAGCCTTTATTTTTATCGAATGCGTACATGAAAGCGGAACCTCCAAGTCTCCGGTTTGATTACTCCCCATTTTCGAAGTTGACCTTCGCTGCTACAGCGAAGGAGCGCACGAAACAAAAGGTTGCCTTCGCCGCTCAAAACGAACTAGACTCCGCCCGCTTGACTCCCACAACCAATTTCGGAACACATTCCAATTCTGAGCGAAGCGAAGAAGGAATACGAAAAGATCATATCGGACATAACGTCGACAATGTCCATCTCCCAACAAAGGCAAACGCAAGTTCGCAACCTCTCCCACAAGCTAATGAGAAGACTCCTACCGATGTTTTGTCTCGTTGCCCTTCTCTTCCTGCTTTCCTCATTGGTCACGGCTCAGCAGAAGTTGACATACATAGTTCAATACTCAAGCGAGCACTCTGGCCGCATTCATGTTCAGATCGCACCAGCAAGTCCAATCAACTCACCAGTGACGCTTGTGATGCCGCGAGCAATTCCAAGCGGTTATGCTCAACAGTTCTACGATCGCTACGTCGATCAGGTAAAAGCAACAACTTCATCAGAAACGCCACCAAAGAAACAGGATGGACCAAGATGGCGCGTCGAACAGCCCGGCCTGACAAAAATAGAATACGAGGTTGATGTAGCCCGTCTCGAGCAGGAAATCTTTGACGCCTCGGCGGCTTCGAAGGTCCGTCCAGAATATGTCGGACTGCTCGGCTATTCCGTTCTTGGTTACCTGGAAGGGTTTGAAAATCTGCCTGTTCATCTGGAAGTGGATGCACCTCAAGGTTGGCCTGTGTTCACGACGCTTACTCCAAAAGTTCCGTGCGACACTACGAAGACACTCACCGAAGCCAGGAACTTCTATGAGTTGGCGGATTCACAGATAGCAATGGGACCAAAACTCGAGTTGCGACGACTTCCGACTCCGGTGCCACTATTTCTCGCGATCTACTCCGAGGTGCCGACAGACATAAAGAAGCACGGTGAAATTTTTGCCGATGCTTTTATGAAGGTGCTCGCATATTTCTCGATTGGTCCATTCGACCACTACACGGCTTACATCGAAATTCTCAAACCTCTGTCTGAACGCCACGACTATGGGTTTAGCATGGAGCACTTGACCAGCAGCACCTACTTTCTTGGAGTCACTCGTGCCATCGATGCTAATACGTCACCGCAGCAACTTGAATTGGAGCGATTCAATTTCGCCCATCATGTAACACACTCGTGGATTCCAAAACACGTCTATGGAACCGGCTACATGCCGTTCCTTTGGGAGTTAGCGCCACAGATTGACACCATCTGGTTCAACGAAGGTTTCGCTCGCTACGTCGCCATAGAAGCACTCGCTGATGCGCTGCCTGTTGCTGAGGCAAAGAAGTTTCGCCAACAACGTCTCGACAGCTACAGGAAGCTCATTGATTCAATGCCGGGGTTTATTCGCTCGATGTCGCTCGTGGAACTGTCAAGGGTTGGCTCATCGATGTACAGCGAGGACTTTCGCATTGGTCAAACTCTGTTCTGTAAGGGAGCGCTGATGGCGGCGGCAATGGACGATTCGATTCGCAAGCAAACGCAGGGACGTAACCGACTACGTGATTCACTTCGCGCGCTGGTTTCCTGGAGCGAACACTCTGGAAGGGCGTTTCGCATTGCGGAACTGCCCGGATTGATTGCCCGGCCGGTTGGCGTCAACGAGCAATCGATCCGCACAATAATGAATGAGTGGCTAAAGGGGAGCTGAGTCTCGAATGTCCACTCAGGATCGAGATTTTGGGTTCAGTTACGCTCACTCTCGACACTTATTCTCACGTCTTGCCAACGATGCAGGAGGCCACATCACCAGAAAGCTGGAAAGCCTGCTATACAGCAAGAAGGGCGGCAGTTTAGGAGTGGGTGTTTTCGAGCGCAGGATCAAATTTCAGGTGGGTCGTTTCGCTCTATACTGATTGTTGAGGCAATGAAAGAGCAGGCAACGAAGACGTATTCGATTGCAGTGGAGTCACGAATCTGCCAAGCTGAATTGTTAATGTCGCTATCAGTTCCATGATCGGCGGCGTTCCTGATTGAACCCAAGTATTCACCAACCTGAACTAACTTCCTTGGAAGACGTCGATTCGGATTGAACTTAGCAAGCTTGCTTATAATTCCGGAAGCGCCAACAAGCGAAACACTCATTCGTGCAGCAAGTGCATCGATATGAGCTTCGACTGCATTTCCAGCCGCTTGTATTGCGCCAGAACCATCGCGGTTTTTTGCCCGCAGCAACGCATCTCTAAGCGGTAAAATTACCGTATCGCGTAACTGCGTCAGTGCGGTTTCAGCCGCTGGACCAAGTTGGCTTCTGATGCGGGTCTCAGCTGATGCCATATCAGTACAAGCAACGGCTAGCACTTGTAGGCTATTGTCGGCTGGTCCCGCTTCAAGTTGGTAGTTCCCCCCTCCTTCTGTCACGAGTGCGTGCGCATAGGTTCCAAGGCTGACAAGTGTATCCCGCACTTCGTCAGTGTGTGCTGGCAGAGAGCATAAAGTCTTAGTCTGCTTTGATGCGAGGGTGACATCTGAAGTGGAGAGCAAGCGCTCTCGAAAGATAACAAATGGCCTATATGCCTCAATCACAATGCGCAGCACAGCGGCTTTTTGATCGGGTGTTAGCGTAAAGCGGCACAAAGGACTTGCAGCCTTGTACACGGCAGCCTGTGAGGATAGCAGGCCCAAATCGACAGCCAGATCCAATGCTGCCGTAGCTCGAGATTGAGTTGTCTCAAGAAATTCGGCAACGAGATCAGCAGGTGCTTCTCCGCCGTTAGCTACGACGACTTCTACCGCACCCATAACGTGTTCCGCGGTGGTTGGAGAGGCGAGAGGCATTCTGACGGATCCTACTGATTTTCGCCCGGTTCTAAGGTGGTCGATCGTCTGCTTCGGGACGATTCAGTTCGCTGATCATCTTCCTGATTTTTGGACCAAGCTCTTCGATGTCTTCAGCCGTGCACTGGATTCGAATGTCGATATTGAGCGAGACCCCCTCGGCTCTTGGGAAAGTGGACCATGTGCTTCGTAATTGAGACACGCGAACTGAGGAGCCGTGTGGAGTCTGCGTCTGCTGTAAGGACTCCTTGTCTTCCTCAACATTTGTGATCGGTTCAGGCGCAATAGCGACAAGATTTCCGCCTTCTTCCTTGAGAAGCTCTGCAGCTCGGAGAATGTCAACAACAGCTGCCGCGCCGGTTGCAATCGCCGGGGTCTTCGGTTGGCCAGCAGAATAGGCAACATGGGATTCCAAGCTGGACTCGTCCATTCCCTTGCGGATTCGGACCGCTGCAACGACCTTTTGAAGGAAA
>DATEXA010000125.1:0-5069 GCA_035257465.1 Pyrinomonadaceae bacterium
GTGCGGCCTGGCCCGAAGTGGGACCAGTCTGCTGGGCCGCAATATTGCGCGCCTCGAGGGCTGCACAGGCTTCAAGAATACCGGGGTTTACGAGGACGAAGGACAGTTTCTGCAAGATGTTTATCTTACGGCGTCTGCCTATGGGGGCTCAAGCAGATGCGGATTCGATCCACGCGCGCACCGGACGGAAACATCGGACCTCCTGACACAGGAGAACATACGGAGACTGCGGGCGAGTTGGCATGCCTACTGGGACAACACTAAAACGATCTTCGTGGAAAAAACTCCTGAAAATCTTCTGATGACCCGATTCCTTCAGGCGGCCTTTCCCAATTCGTACTTCGTTATTGTTAGACGTCATCCCGTGCCGGTGAGCATAGCCGGTCAGCGGTGGAAAGTGAATGTAACCTCGCTTTATAGAATGTTTGAACACTGGCTGCACTGTCACGAGCTTTTCGAGGAAGACAAGAAATATTTGAAGCATGTATACGAATTGCGGTACGAGGATTACGTGGAAAACCCAGATAAGTACAATCACGAGATCGCTCGCTTTATCGGTACGCATGTTCCTGAAGTGCCCAAAGAGGATACGTTTCGTAATGTGGCGCAGTGGCGTAACCCAATGGGTCGGCGTGTTCCCGAACGCGCAATGGAAGAAACAAGCGTCGCCTACAATCAAAAGTACTTGGACCGGTGGCGCCATCTTATGACCAAGTCCCCGTTTAAAACTTACTATCGCTACATTGCCATGAAGTACGAATCCCGCATTGCCAATTACGGCTACTCGCTCCTAGCAGGTTTGGGCATGAGCGACGAAGAGTTGCGGCCTAGTAAAGTCTCTAATGCTGTTGGCGCCTTGTGCTGTATCGGCGCGGATACTGGTACTTTCCTCCAGCGCCTCTTCGTCCGATCCAAGCCAAAGGTTAGAACCATGGCCAAGGCTGTTCTGCCGACGTTTGTCGTGGATTGGATCAGACATGAGCGGCAAAGGCAATCTTCAAATCTCCAACGAGCACAAGTTAAAGGATAGAGGCCACCGCAAAAGCGCTTTAGCGAGGAGAGAGATCGCATGTCAAAGGTGGACGAGCGCCTCGCTGAAGGGTTGAAAGAACAGTGAATCAATTTCAAGTAAGTTACCCAGCTTTACTGAACTAGCCCAAATGCCGCCAACGATTACGCGAGATTATGCGATGCGTCCTGGTGACCACTTGTCCCAAAAACTCTGGGGAATCTTTATACGGAAGGAACGTTGGGGGTTGTCGTGGCGCGGTTGGCTGCTTGTCACATTGGCCGGTCTAATGGCTGCGTATTTCACGTTTTTGAATGTTCATCCATTTCTGGCCGTAACTCATCGCGTGAATACAAAAGTTCTCGTCGTCGAGGGATGGATACCACGATATGCTATTCGCGGAGGCGTGGAAGAGTTCAAAAACGGTTCTTATGAGCGTATCTTCACGACCGGCGGACCCGAGAATGGCAACGGCGGCTACACGAATGATTACAACACCTCGGCCAGCGTGGGCGCGGAGATCTTAAAGAAGCTTGGCGTTCCGGGTGACTTCGTTCAGATGGTTCCCTCACACGTAATCGACCGCGACAGAACATACAGCTCAGCGGTCGCATTAAGAGATTGGTTTCGCGAACACAACACGCCGGTGCATAGTATCAATGTTTTGACAGTGGACGCCCACGCGCGACGGACGTGCCTTCTCTATCAGAAGGCGTTCGGAAGGAACGTAACGGTGGGTATAATTGCAGTCTCTAACCCGGATTATGACCTGACGCAATGGTGGCGTTACAGCGATGGTGTTCGAGAAGTTATAGGCGAGAGCATTGCTTACATCTACGCGAGGTTCTTCTTTTATCCGTCGGTATCATCACCTCAGGAAAAGACGCCACGAGCTTTTCAGGCCGCTCGCTAACACGGGGTTACGTGCGCTACTATCGATGAAAGCTTTTGCGGCTTGCGCAAATTCCCAGGCAGCACGAGCAGCTCTTGTCTGGTGAGCGCACGGCTTGCCAGGTTTATAGCCAGGCAAGCAAAGCCCTGGCCTACAATTGCTTCGGTTGCGGCGGAACCCTCCGTCACATCCGGTTATCCATGATTCCAAAAATCTGGCAGTTAGCTTTGCGACCGACGTGAGTAACCTGCACCAATTTTTGACTTTCTCGGATTGCACAAGGAATGTCCGAGCAAGCACTCCATGAGTCTCGAAACACGAAAACAGCATCAATCAAAGCTCAAAAGCGATTACTCCGGCGTAAGTGGAGCAAACCAGAGACCCTTTTTGAGAGGACGATTGTGGGCCATTGCATTCCTTGCTGTCGTTGTCAAGGCTATCTTGCTTTTTGGACTGTTCCCTTATTTCCATGCGCAATTTCCTCAAGACTACTCTGCAGGGAGCTTTGGAGACAGTTACCAGCTCATTGCCTGGAATCTCGCGCAGGGAAACGGATACCGGATGTTCCCTGACACCAGTTTGACGATGCTGCGAACTCCTGGATTTGTGTTGCTGCTTTCCTTGATTTTTGCCGTCTTTGGGAAAAGTCTTGTAGCAGTTCAGATTGTGAACTTGGTGTTTTCCAGTATCACAGCGGTTCTGACTCAAATATTGTCCCGCAAGGCGGGTCTATCATCTACCGCGGCCACTATCGCCGCACTGATCTTTTTTTTCCATCCGGGCTTACTGATCGCGGAAAGTCGCGGGGCTCTAGAGTGCATGTTGACGCTATGTCTAGCGGCGTCAGTGCTTTTGGCGGTCATCGCAATGGAGCGCCAGAAATGGCCGAGCTTTGCCATGGCAGGGGTTATTTATGGGATCACGATACTGGTCAAGCCTTCAGTGGCTCCTGTGTTGCCTGTATTGTTCCTCTATCGTATATGGAGGACCTCTGACAGGATGGTGCGAAGAAAACTTTTTGCTGGTATGGCAATTAGCGGATTAGCCACCGTTCTCGTAATGACGCCCTGGGTGGTGCGCAACTATCGACTATCCGGGGAGTTTCGTCCGACAATGACTGTTAGCGGAATGTCGGCATTTACGGGCGCGTATGTCATCAAGCATCTGGATTCAAATCTCGACTATGTCGAAATGGAGAATCGTGCGGTTGATGAGCAGAACGCGATTGCGAATGCAATGGGGCTGCAAACTCATGGGCGATATTTCCCCGCGTTTACTAGGGTCGAGGATGAAGTTTCGTTTTATCGAGAGTTGGGAAGGCGCGCGGTAGATGATTACAGGCGAGAGCCCGAACTGATTTTGCGAAGTGTCGGTTACAATGCCTGTGCTTTCTGGGTGGGAGGAAAAACGCACAGGAGTACGATGTTCAACGCAATTCTGACGCTGCCGTTGCTCGTCCTCTTTGGGATTGGACTTGGAGTTGGTATGAAAACGGGAAAGGAGGTCTTTCAGTTCTTTCTGATCACCGTAGTTTTCATGATCCCGCACCTGTTCATAATTGCAAAGGCTCGGTATTCCATTCCCTTGATACCTTTTGTGGCAATACTCGCCGCAATTCCTCTCGCCAAATGGTTCGAATGCTTCGCAGGGCCGTATCGCGAATTGCCAAGCTCGTCACAAATGAAAGAGCTACTGGATACGAGCCCAATTGGCGATCGGAAAATCCGGCGCGCTTCGCCTTAAACAAAAGTTTCTTTGGGCACGGCCCACCCTTGTAGGTTCTGAGGAGATCTTCGATCTCTACCAGATGATGAATACAATGAAACGACCGATGGGTCTGTCGGCTGGCAGGTCGCGACCGCGACCGCAGGGCAACCATCACATTGATTCCATTGGCATGAAAATCGCCATTGTAGGATTGTAGGTATTGGTTATGAGGTCTGCCTTTGTCGATCCAATTTGCTCGCTCGTGTCTGAATGTCTTGGGGTTGGATGTTGACGCTAAGAAAGTTCAAATTCTTAAACGGAATGGCAGGGACACGCCTAGGATCTGGCAAAGTTTGGAAAGCATAGGTATATCGCGCGGGTGAAACGTTGCCTTGCCAGCTACCGCTAAGTTAAGTCACCGGTCGGACCTGGACCAAAGTCAGTGTCTGTGGCCGCGCTGTTCCGTCGTATAGAGATAGACCAGCCCACACTGCTTTATGACGAAATTGACAACGTGTTTCGCGGCAACGGCAAGGATGATGACACCAAGGACCTTCGGGCGTGCCTAAACTCCGGCTTTAAACGGGGCGGCAAGTTTACCCGGTGCGTTGGTCAGCACGCTAACCTCGAAGTTAAGGAGTTTGCTACATTCTCGCCCAAGGCGCTTACCGACTTAGCTCTAGGCGGCGTAACGTCGCGACTCTCACACCTGCGCCCGCGAGACTGTAGACAATGGCCAACTGGCAAATCTCCCACAGGCGAATCCGCTGCGGCGTCCTTGACTCATTCAGGAACCGGATGTTTTTCGAGAACTTCGCCTTGCAGTTTCCGGAGAAAGACCTAAGCTAAGCAATGGCTCACCAACCAAAGAAATCTTCCGTGTAACCCATAAAACGTGGCTTGGCCGATGAAGCATAAACAAAAAGCCATGATGACTGTGCTCGCGCTTGTGGCGTGTAGCGGTATCTGCTCGGCTGATCATTTCAGGCTAGAGTCCCGCAGTCTCAATAGTAACAGTAGAATCAAGCTGCTACTGGTTCCGTTAACCGTGTCCTGCTTCAGCTCGACACCTGGGGCGATAACATTGACAATCAGAGCCGGTGCTACAGGGGCGCCCGCTGTGCAAATGAAAATACAACGAGGTTTAAAGTTAGTATTTTAAATATGTTTTTCATACTTAAAGGCTAGCAAAGCAGTTTAAAGTCCAAATCAATTTAACGACCCTTCTGTTTTATAGTTTTGTTAATGTCTTCTCTCTCAAACGAGCAAAAAACATCCGTTAGGAATTTTATTTTAAGCCTAATAGACGACCAAAGTCGACAGCTTAATGACTCAGACTCATTGGTTCAGTCAAGATTGATTGATTCAATCAATATTGCTGAGATTGTTGTTTTTCTAGAGGGAAACCATTACATTACACTCAAAGACGAAGACCTGGTTCCTGAGACTTTTGAAACAGTA
>DATEXA010000126.1:0-10447 GCA_035257465.1 Pyrinomonadaceae bacterium
TTTTGTGAGTGATAGATATCAGCGGCTTCACGTTCGCCGGACTTATGAAGCACCAACGTGACAGACCTAGCGACTTCCGATAATTCGTTCCTCAGAATGTGAACACTAGTTGTTCCTGCAGCCGATACTGGCGCGGAGTAAAACCATTGAGGGGCACGAAAAAGTTCGGAAACTGTCCGCTATTGCGGAGTTCGTTCTGGATGAAGAGCAAACTCTGCCAGGTTACTTTTTTAGCCAGGCCCAACTCAAAACGAAATACGTGAGTACGAATATTGACGCCGCTGTTTGTGCCGATGTCATCATCCGTGAGTTGTGAGATTAAGGAGTTAGCGCCCTTGATTGCGAAGATGTAGAGGTAGGAGGTGTCTCCTCGTTTAGTGATCCTCCCGACTTGTAGAGCGGTCAACATTGCATCGCGTTCATTTATGCCAACGCCAACATTGCGGGATCCCTGGACGTTAAAGGCAACAGGAAAGACGTGGTCGCCCTGCTTGAATCCCGCCCAGTTTAGGCGATACGTAAATCGCGCGATTTGAAAATTTCGTGCGGTGTAGATAGCTCCACCATTTGTCGTCGTGGCGTTTCCAGTGCCTGCAATTGGTCCAGACAAAGCAAGGCCGAGTCCGTTTTGTACAATTAAACCTACGCCGTTCGCCGTTGACGCTAATTGGATCTGGTTTGGGTTGCGGTAAAGCTGAACGTCGCCACCAAACTGGCCATTCCACTTTTCGTTGTACTTCTGGTTGAAGAGGAGTCCTTGATGAAAGAGATTTGAGGCACGGCCAGTGGAACCGACAACCGCGTCAGCTTGAGCGAGGGGGCTGCCAGAAGTAACGATCGCCACGTTAGGGTTGCTAAAAAAGTACTGCCCCGCCCGCGCTTCAATACTTGTGATGTCTGCAAATGTTTTCTTCAAACTCCAGGTGTACTTTTCGTTGAAACCATTGAAACGGATATCATCGTCAAAGAGAAAGCGCGAGGTGTCGGCCAAAACCTCCTGAACGCGACCCGCCTGCAACTGAAGCGCTTTACTTGGGTGATAGTCGATCCACGCTTCGTTGACGAAGAATGGATGGCGCGTCGTCGTCTCACCAAAATCCTGATCGTTGGTAAGCGGATTGTTAATTGGACCAGTCGCTAGTTGACCGTGAAAGCTAAGCTTAGAATCCAGTTCCGTGTCCAGATTCAACCTGAACCTATAACGCATGCGCGCGTTCTGCTGATGAGTAACTTCCGGGAGACCTGGTGGCGGATTGGGATCAGCACTCCGAAAGATTCCGTCAAATCGCAAGCGAAAATCTCCACTCAATTTGAGAGGCCCGATTCTTAGTGCATCGGATTCGAGTTTCTTGACGCGATCTTCGATTGGCGGTGGTGTCTGTGTTTGCTCAGCTGTTACAACAGCAGCCTTGGAAACCTCAGATTGTGCAGCGAACGCGTCGACGTCGTTCTTGGCCAACTTGTCTGAGAGTGCCTTAATTGTCTGCTGTTGAGTGGCAATGGTCATCTGCAGTTCATCAAGTTTCTCTTCGAGAGTACGGAGCCGATCGCCTATTTCAGCTGAAGAACCGGATTTGACCTTCTTGCTGTCGTCACCCGAAGGTTCCGCAATTTTGTCGCTGGTTGAACCGGTCCAGTTTTCTTGTCCCTTCTCCGTAGGCAGCGAGACCTTCGACGTCGTTCGTGCCAATTCTTGTCCCGAAGTCACAGCCTCTACAAACACTGTGCCTAGAAGAGTGGCAAAGAGAATTATAGAGAGTCTGATCTCTCTTTTTGACATGGCGTCTCCTTCGTTTGGCGATTGTCTAAATAAGTAGGGCAGCTAGCTGAATAATGAAATTTCATTACGAGCCGATCTGGAAGCGAACAAGCAAGGTCCGCATTAAGTGTAGGGGATGGTTTAATTTATTTAGGGCTTGTTACTGTCCAGTTAACATGTCGTGAATTTCGCAACCTTAAGACTGGATTCGACACATGGGGATAACGGATGCCCAGGTTTGGCGTCAGCGATCTGGTCAACACTTTAGGAATAGCGCGTTATCGAAATACTCGCTCGAGATTCGTTGACCAGTCTTATTTCCATTTAAACAGGACTTCCTTCAGCTCGGGACAAAGCCTGCTATAAGGAAGATGAGGTGCTGATGTGCTTAGAAAATGGT
The DNA here is from genome assembly GCA_035257465.1 of Pyrinomonadaceae bacterium. Classification (GTDB taxonomy): domain Bacteria; phylum Acidobacteriota; class Blastocatellia; order Pyrinomonadales; family Pyrinomonadaceae; genus PSRF01. The sequence continues at coordinate 2,160 of DATEXA010000126.1, forward strand.
GCCCCCGGCGCGATTCCAACGCGCGACCTCTCGCTTAGGAGGCGAGCGCTCTATGCAGCTGAGCTACGGGAGCACAAAGTAGTCAGTAGTCAGTGGTCCGAGGAATTAGAATCTGGTTAGATTTTCTCGCTGCTCACCAGCTGATTACTGACTCTCTTACGATGAATACTTTATCAACGATCTGACATCGTAACCTGCCAGCTTTTCTCTGCCCGGCAGGAATTCGAGTTCGACAACAAATACCAAACCAACGACTGTACCGCCAAGTTGTTCCACGAGATCAACAACGGCGCGCGCTGTTCCCCCAGTTGCCAACAAGTCATCGGCAATGATCACGCGGTGCCCATCGCCAACGGCGTCGCGATGAATCTCTAAGGTATCCTGACCATACTCAAGATCGTAAGAAATGGACGCGCAGTCGGCCGGCAGCTTCTTCGGCTTTCGCACAGGCACAAAGCCTGCGCCCAGGTGGTACGCGAGCGCGGGCGCGAAAATAAAGCCACGTGCTTCAACGCCAATAACAGAATCAACCTTCTGCCCTTCAAACTCTGACGCAAGCGCGTCGACGGTTTGACGCAAGCCATCCGGATGTTTGAGAAGAGTTGTGATGTCGTAAAAATTGATTCCAGCTTTGGGAAAGTCAGGGACTTCGCGGATTAGTCTTTTGAGTTGATCCATTTTTGGTTTTCGGACTTTTGGTCTTCGGTCTTGGGTATTTGTTGGGTATGTTTGGATAGAAGGCAACGATAAAGACCAAAGGCCGAAGGCCAAAGATCCACTATCTCTCAATTCTAAAGCCTGAGAAGCGCCCTGTCGGTTCGAAACTTATCTCTTCCAGATGTTGCACAACCGCCCACTGTGGTCCGGTTGCAAGATCGTGCTTAAAGGCTTCGACGTTGTTTGCAGGACCTTCCGCAAACGCCTCAACCGTGCCATCAGGGCAGTTGCGAACATAACCAACAACCTGATGTCGAGCTGCGGCGCGCTGTGCAAAGAATCGATAACCAACTCCCTGCACTTCACCTCGTATCAAAAACTTTCTTGCAACTCCCTGCATGATTCGAATTAGTTCCGTCTTCAGCGACGCATTCTGCCAAAGATTGCGCGAGAAACCTAGCGAGGGCTTTTTTGTCCGATATGCTTCATCAGCTTGTCGGTTGGTGAGTCCGCATAACTTCCCGTCCTCCGACAAGCTAAAGCATATCGGACATTGGGAGTCTATTTCGGTAGGTGAATGGTAAACCTGGTTCCCTTACCCAACTCCGACGCGACAGTGACTTCGCCACCGTGCAGCAAGGCGAGATGCTTGACTATAGCCAAACCTAAACCGGTACCACCCATGTCTCTTGAACGCGCGCGATCGACGCGATAGAAACGCTCAAAGAGGCGCTCGAGATGCTGAGCCGGAATTCCCTCGCCGTTGTCTTCAACGATGATCTCGTCGCGCTCCTTCGACTCATGCCTCACGGTCACAGTCCCTCCTTCACTGCCGAACTTGATGCCGTTATCGATGAGATTTGTAATCATTCTTTCTAGACGACGCCCATCAGCATGCACGCTAACTTCAGCAGGAACTGTGTTGACCAACATAATCTGGTGTGGCAATGCCTTGCTGTTAAGCGAAGCAATCACGTCATTTACGAGCTCCGTTAACCTAACCGGAGCCAATCTAAGTTGCACGTTGCCACCTTCGATCGCAGTCAACTCAAGAATGTCGTCGATCAATCCATGCATACGGGACGCATTCTTGCCAATGATTGAAAGAAATCGCTGGCTACTCTCCTTATCTTCCAATGCTCCATTTTGCAGCGTCTCCACAAACGCGAGGATTGAGGTCAGCGGCGTGCGCAACTCGTGCGAAACATTGGAAAGAAACTCTTGTCGAACCACCTCGAGACGTTCCGTTCGAGTGATATCGAAGAAGACTCCGAGAGCTCCTTGCGGGCCGCTGCCGTTTGACGCGAGCGGGACAACACGAAGGTCAAACACCTGCCGTTCAGGACCATGAGTTTCTACTTTCACTTCGCTTCGTTCTTCACCTTTGAGTGCATCGAGAAATGCACCGTAGATTGCTGGATTTCGTGTGAGCTCTGTAAGTCTCTGGGACTCCAGTTTGGGCAAAGTGGGATTGAAGAGCCTCTGCGCAGCTCGATTTGCCGCTACGACGCGCATGTCCTTGTTCACAACGAGGAGACCTTCGCGCATCCCACCTAGCGTGGCTTCAAAAAGTTGGCTGACGGCAAACACTTCAGGCGACTCTGTCTGATCGGAGTCCGCAGTATTCAAATAAGCGAGATCACTTTGCGATGAGCTCAGAAAGGTCCTAATCAACCAAACAGAAGTGGCAATCAGAATTAACAGGGCAAATCCAAGGCGTGTAGTAGATGAAGAGAGGACTAAAAGAACCGAGGTGAGAATCAAACCAGCAGCAGTGAAAAGAGTTTGGCGCTTCGACACTAACTTTCCTTCAAACTTATTGCGATTCGGCAGCCTGGGTGGAACAACCAACAAAACGATAACCGACGCCGACAACGGTTTCAATGCAGTCGCCACACTTCTCGAGCTTCTGTCGCAAACGACGAATATGAACATCGAGTGTGCGCGCATCGCCATAGTAGCTGTAGCCCCAGACGCTATCGAGTAACTGCTGACGAGTAACTACGCGGTCGGCACTTCGAGCCAAAACTGAAAGCAACGTAAACTCTTTGTTGGTGAGTTTCACTTTAGTGCCGTCGCAAACGACGCGGATGTCGTCGAAGTCGATGGTCAAATGGTCGTCCTCGTACGTCTTGCCCATCGTTTCATCTGCCCGTCGCATCACCGCGCGCACGCGCGCCAGCAATTCGCGCACAGAAAAGGGTTTCGTTATGTAATCATCGGCTCCGAGATCAAGACCCGCGACCCGATCAGATTCGGAAGCTTTTGCCGTCAGCATGATAATGGGAGTTCGTCGTGTCGCTGGCTCCCTTCTCAGTCTCCGACACAACTCAATGCCGCTCATTCCAGGCAACATCAAATCAAGAATGATTAAACGTGGAGGATCCCGTTCGTTAAGGGCCGCACTCAAACCTGCTTCACCTGTTGGTGCAATGATCGCGACTAAACCTTCGCGCTCGAAGTTGTACTTCAAGCTTTCGGAAATGTCTGCGTCATCCTCAATTATCAGTACCGGACGTGTCATGATTAGTTGCTGTGCTTGATAAATGCCGCTTCGGCCATATAGACGGTCAGTTCACAGATGTCGGTAACGTAGTCTCCAATGCGCTCAAGATGTTTTGCGACGAAGAGTAATCTGGCATCGCGAGTGGCAGTGGCAGGCTCAGTAACCATCATTTCGATGAGACGGCGAAAAGTCTGGTTGTAGAGATCGTTGATGTCACGATCGCTTTCGATTATCTCGCGAGCGGCGAGAGCATCTCCGGACGTGAAAGCATCCAACGCACCGCGAAGCATCAGTAGAGCATGATCCGCCATCCGTCGGAGATCCAAAACCGATTTGAGTTCGGGCTCATTGTTTAGATCGATCGCAGCACGTGCGATGTTGCAAGCATGATCAGCAATTCGTTCAAGAACTGGCGCCATCTTGGCTACCGAAATGACAAAGCGTAGATCGCGCGCAGCTGGTTGACGAAGCGCAATAATATCGATGCATTGGCGATCGATTTCTACTTCGAGCCGATCGACTCGATCGTCATTTTCAAGTACCTCGCGTGCGACCTCGTTATCGCGCTCACCCAGGGCGTACATGGCGCGTTCAAGCGCCCGCTCAGCCTCGCCGCCCAGTAGCAATACTCGGTCGAGCAATGAACTCAGTTCGTCGTCAAGATGACGGTGGGATTCCATAGGCATTGTCGATTGCTGATTTCTGATTGCTGATTTGGTCTTTGGTCTTTGGTATTGTTTACTATGAGATTACCAAAGACCAAGACCAAAAACCCGAGACCCTCGTCTCATCCAAACCTTCCCGTAATGTAGTCCTCAGTCAATTTCTCATTCGGAGCTGTAAACATCTTCTCCGTTGGGTTCACTTCAATCAACTTGCCCAGCAGGAAGAACGCCGTCGTGTCAGACACTCGTGCTGCTTGTTGCATGTTATGTGTAACTATCACGATCGTGTATTGCTTCTTCAAATCAAACACTAACTCTTCAATCTTCGAGGTTGCAATTGGATCGAGCGCTGATGCCGGTTCGTCCATCAATAGTACCTCAGGACGAATCGCCAGTGCCCTGGCAATGCATAAACGCTGCTGTTGACCACCTGACAAACTAAGGGCTGAGGTTTTCAAGCGATCTTTCACTTCATTCCAAAGCGCCGCATCTTTCAATGCCTCCTCGACTCGACCGGCAAGTTCACTACCTCTCGAGGTCAGTCGATTGATCCTAAGCCCGTAGGCCACATTGTCGAAGATGGATTTTGGAAACGGATTAGACTTCTGAAATACCATCCCAACTCGCCGTCTTAGTGCGACAACGTCTGTTCCAGCCGCATAAATGTCATTGTCATCAATTAACACCTGCCCTTCTACTCGGGTCGCGGGAATTACATCGTTCATCCTGTTCAGAGTGCGCAGGAACGTTGACTTACCGCATCCCGACGGGCCAATGAAAGCCATGACGACACGCTCAGGAATCTCGATTGAGATATTGTGGAGCGCCTGCGTACGACCGTAAAAGAAATTGAGCTCGCGAACAGCAACTTTCGTCTTCGACGTGTCAGCTTGCGAAGTTGATGTCGACTGTAGTCGTTCTCGAACTTCGATTTTAGGCACTGTTTGAACCGGCATTTTGGTCATCCTGACCCTAGACATTACTTAGAACCTTTTACGCGTTAGAAACCTAACGATGATGTTGATTCCGAGAATCAGCGTCATTAAAACGAGTGTAGCCGCCCAGGCTTGCGCGTGCCACTCGTCGTAGGGAGAGAGTGCGTAGTTGTAAATCTGCACTGTCAATGATGCGATTGGGCGGTCGAGATACGTACTAAAAAACCTACTACCAAAAGCTGTAAACAATAGTGGTGCTGTTTCACCGGACACACGTGCGATTGCGAGCATTGCACCGGTGGCAATTCCCGAGGCCGCTGCTGGGAGAATCACTCCCAATGTGACTCGCCATTGCGGTGCACCCAGAGCCAATGCGCCTTCGCGCAGACTGTGAGGAACGAGCTTGAGCATCTCTTCAGTCGTGCGAGCAACGATTGGGATCATTATCAATGCAAGTGCTACTCCGCCAGCAAACGCAGAAAAGTGCTTCATCGGCAGGACCAGAATTGCGTAGACAAAGACACCGGTTACGATCGAGGGTACCCCGGTCAAGGCATCGACAATGAATCGCACTACACCAGCAAAACGTCCCTTACCGACTTCCGAGAGGTAAATTCCAACCGAGATTCCCAGCGGCAACCCGAAGGCAGAAGAAAGACCAAGCAACACCAGAGAACCGAGAATTGCGTTGCCTATTCCTCCACCTTCGCCGACGGGGCGAGGACTATCTATCAAAAACCTAAAACTTAAGGATCCGATTCCCTGAAAAGCGATGTACGCCAGTATGACCAGTAAAATTCCAACGGCCAATAACGTGCAGATCGCTGTGAGGCTCGTCATAAACGCACTTGTTGCGCGTCGGATTCGATCAGCGTGTCTCATGAGTGCCATTATGCTGCGCTTCCAACGCCGCCGGTCTTTCTCGTTACATTCCAAACTAAGATACGGGCGATGCCGTTGATAATGAATGTAACGAGGAAAAGGATAAGTCCCAACTCGACGAGGGCACTGAGATAAAGATCTTGCGTGGCCTCAGTAAATTCGTTAGCAATCGCGGAGGCAATTGTGTAAGACGGTTCAAATAGTGACGCACTAATCTCCGGACGGTTGCCAATTACCATCGTGACGGCCATTGTTTCGCCGAGCGCACGACCCAATCCGAGAATTACAGCTCCTGCAATCCCAGGTGCACCATTCACCAAAACTACGCGAATCATTTCCCACTTCGTTGCGCCCAACGCCAATGCAGCTTCACGCTGCGAATCCGGCACTGCAGCAAGGACATCGCGAACGACAGCTGAGATGATCGGCGTGACCATAATTGCGAGAATGATTCCCCCAGTGAACAATCCGATTCCGGTGATTGGCCCCTGAAACAGCGGCATCCAGCCAAACCACTTCGCGAGAGGCGGTTCAACGTAAACGCGCAGAAACGGAGCCAGTACGAAAATGCCCCACACTCCATAGACCACTGAAGGAATCGCAGCCAGCAGATCGACAAGAAAACCAACAGGCCGACTGACGTAGTGCGGTGCCTGTTCGACAAGAAAAACTGCAATCCCCAACGAGAATGGAACGCTTACCAACAGCGCAATCAACGATGAGACTATCGTTCCGTAAACGAACGGCAACGCACCAAACTCACCTTGGATTGGATTCCAGTGACTACTTGTGAGAAAGCCCCATCCGAACCGTCGAATCGACAGGATAGAATCTGACGCGAGTGCTACCACCATCGCGATCACAATCGAAACTACAAACAACCCGACTCCCAACATCAGCAAACGAAAGATTGCGTCACCCGTGTTGCCAGTAGGCGAAAGCACCCGGCGCCAGTCCGAGTGCTTTTCTGTGTAAGCCGTGTTCCCAGGGGTCGTTGCGCTCATGCGATGTTCGTTGAACTATCTCAGCGGAGTTCCTCCAGCTGTTATTGAGTTGAGCTTTGCCTCAGCTCGCTTAACGATGTCTGGCGGAAGCGGCGCGTATTGGAGTTGTTTAGCGTCGTTCTCACCGTCATGAATTCCCCACCAGAGAAAATCAACCAGTGCCTTTCCTTTTTTGGCGTCTTTCTGATTCTTGTAAATGAGAACGTATGTAAAGCTTGAGATCGGATAAACCTGAGCTCCCTGAGCATTAGTGATTGAGACGCGAAGATCGTCAGGAACACTGGAAGCTGATGCAGCTGCGGCGGCAATCACAGAGTCAACCGTCGGTTCAATAAAAACACCTGCCGCATTTTTTACTTGGGCCACCGGAAGTTTGTTTTGCACAGCATAGATCAGTTCCACGTAACCGATCGTGTTTGGCGTGTTCTTCACCTGGCCAGTGACACCTTCGTTTCCTTTACCGCCAATACCTACTGGCCAACTTGGTGAAGGACCAGTTCCAACTTTCTCCTTCCACTCACTACTGACCTTGGAAAGGTAATCCGTAAAGACTGCCGAAGTGCCACTTCCATCCGAGCGATGTACGACAGTGATATCTGCAGCTGGAAGTTTGGCGCCGCCATTGTCAGCAGCAATTTTCGGATCGTTCCACTTCTTGATCTTTCCCAGAAAAATGTCGGCTATAACTTCCGGCGAAAAATGCAACGTCGGCGTGCCTTCAAGGTTATAAGTAATTACTACTGCACCGAGAACAGTTGGGATGTGGAGAAGTTCAGCTGGCGCCGCTTTAAGATCTTCATCTTTCATTGGCGTATCAGAAGCGCCAAAATCAACTGTTTGAGCCTGGATTTGTTTTATGCCGCCGCCCGACCCGATAGATTGGTAATCAATTTTTACATTGGTATGAAGCTTTCCATATTCGCTGAGCCACTTCTGATAAAGCGGATTGGGAAAAGTTGCTCCAGCCCCCTGTAGCTGTATGGGACCTGAATCCGCTCCACCTCCCCCCGACACACATCCACCCAGGACCAGTAAGAACGAGAGAACCGCCAGTGACACGACCAGTTGAAAGCTTCTTATCCAAGCAAACATTTAGCGTCTCCTAAGCTGATTTGAGGTAATTCAGAGCAAAGTTGTAGGGACAAATCTAGGTTTCGGTTGTTACATCTGACTGAACTTCACCTGAATTCTTGGTTAACGGCAATTATGGCGCGTCTCAGTGATTTGGGGCCGTCAGGAGTCTGTAACCGACATTGACCATCGTCTCTATCTGAAGACCAAACGCGGTCAACTTTGCCCGAAGGCGATAAATGTAAACGTGGAGGCTTTCAGTATTCAGTGGCTTGTCCACGCCCCAAACAGATTCCCATAGGTCGCCGGCCGTGACGATTCGATCGGGGGTACGTGTCAGCCTGGAGAAAATCAAAAACTCCGTGCGCGGCAGTTTTAGCGGGGTGCCGCCGCAAGCGACGTAATAGTTCTTGTGTTCGACTCGCAAATAGCCGTCGTCGTAAATGTCGTCGGTCGAACTATTTTGGTTCTTCTGTTCACTCAATGATATTTCGCTTAATGACATATGAATTGCACCCCGCATGAAAAAGGGAGGCCGCCGTCTTTGACTCTGACGACCTCCCAGAGT
>DATEXA010000127.1:0-4016 GCA_035257465.1 Pyrinomonadaceae bacterium
TTCATCACATCATGTGGGGCAATCATCATTACGGCCCGGCGCCGTGGTGGAATTCATTTTCTCGCGACGACTGGAATCCCGTTTACTACCACCGAGCCGATGATAAGGGAATTGGGTTTGACCGAACCGAATCCGGAAGCAACACCGTTGCGCAGTATCACCCGGAACTACGAGCATTGATGACAAACCTCGACACATGTCCCGAAGAATTCCTGCTCTGGTTCCACCATGTTCCGTGGGACTACCGGATGAAATCAGGTAAGACGCTTTGGGACGAGCTTGCTTTGCACTATCAACGCGGAGTTGACTGGGTGCGTTTGACGAGAAAGAAGTGGGAGGCAGTCGCGAGTCAGATCGATCCTGAACGTTATGCTGATGTTTCGAGGAAACTTGAAATACAAGAGCGCGACGCCGTGTGGTGGCGAGACGCATGCCTACTTTATTTTCAGAGTTTCTCGATAAGACCATTGCCTGAAGGCGTCGAAAAGGCGACGCATACGCTTAACGAGTACAAGGCAAAGAGTCTGGATTGGCAATAATCATTTGTCCGTTATCATTTGACAGTTTTCAGTTGTCATTTAAATTTTTCATTTCTATTGAAGACAAAGTCATCAAAATGATTTGTCGTTCGGCTATTCTGGACCTTACCGCAATAACTGATAACTGATAACTGATAACTGTCAAATGATAACTGACCAATGATAAAGGCTTCCTTAAACTAAAACATGCGTATAGTCGACATCCGGCCCACAACAGTCACCGTTCCGTTAGAAGCACCTTTGCGTCACGCCAACGGCTGCCATTGGGGACGCTTCGTTCGCACTATTGTTGAAGTCGAAACAGATGACGGACTAATCGGACTCGGTGAGATGGGTGGCGGTGGCGAGTCAGCCGAGGCCAGTATTCGTGCAATGAAGAACTATCTCGTTGGACACGATCCGGCCAGACTGGAAGAGATGCGTTTCTTAATCGCGAATCCGACTGCATCGCTTTACAACAATCGAACTCAGATTCTCGCGGCTCTGGAATTCGCTTGTCTCGACATCATCGGCCAACGCTGGGGTGTACCCGTTTCGGAAATTCTAGGTGGTCGTTTACGCGAACGAATACCATTTGCATCGTATCTCTTCTTTCGTTATGCCAATCCGCGCGCAGATGTCGACGAGATACGAACAGCAGAACAACTAGTACACCACGCGCGCACTTTGAAGGATCGATACGGGTTCACATCGCATAAGTTGAAGGGCGGTGTGTTTCCTCCTCAATACGAACTCGAGTGTTACCGCGCCCTGGCAAGTGAATTCAAGGACGATCGATTTCGTTTTGATCCAAACGCCGTGTGGTCAACCGAGACGGCCATCTGGTTCGGACAGGAAATCGAAAGCATCAGGAACGACTATCTTGAAGATCCAGTCTTCGGGCTAAACGGGATGAGACGTGTTCGAGAGAAAGTTCGCATGCCTCTTGCAACTAACACGGTAGTCGTGAACTTCGAGCAACTTGCGGAAAACATCCTCGACATTGGCGTCGACGTCATCCTTCTGGATACAACGTTCTGGGGCGGCATCAGACAATGCATCAAGGCGGCAAATGTTTGTGAGACGTTTCAGCTCGGTGTCGCAATGCATTCGTCCGGCGAACTCGGTATCCAGCTGGCGACAATGTTGCATCTAGCGTCGGTGATCCCGAACCTTTCCTTTGCGGGTGATGCACATTATCACCACTTAACGGACGACGTGATCGAAGGTGGCAAGTTTGAATACAAAGACGGACAAATCGATGTGCCCAAGGCACCAGGTCTCGGAGTAAAACTCGATTACGACAAACTGACCGGATACAAAGAACTGTATCGTCGCCTGGGTTCATATCCTTATGACCAGGATCCGCTTAGACCCGGTTGGGTACCGACAATTCCAAACGATCGTTGGGCCGATCCGCGCGACTCGCGGACGCCAAACATCCACCTTTAAGAACGAGAAAGGGACGAGAGATGATTAGTCTGGTGGAAAACCAAGTACTGCAATCGGAGTTACTAACCGACAAGGAAAAACTCCGGCAACAAGTGGAACTCGCCGTTTACAGGACGCCGGCAATTGACGTTCACACTCACGTGCATCCACCTGAATTTGATGGATTGTATTTGTCTGGTATCGACGATCTGCTTACTTATCATTACCTGATTGCGGAAACGCTGCGCTCATCCGACCTGACTCATGCGTGCTTTTGGCGAATGTCAAAATCAGAACGCGCAGACTTTGTCTGGAAGACGCTCTTCGTTGACAGCACTCCGCTCTCGGAAGCGGCTCGCGGCATTATCACAATACTCAGTGCGTTCAATCTCGATACGCGAGCACCTAATCTTGATGAAGCACGTGCCTTCTTCAGCTCACAGAAAGCTGATGCGCACCTCGATCGCGTGCTCACTATGTCGTCGGTTAGTGATGTTGTGATGACCAACGATCCTTTCAGTGATCAGGAAGCACCGGATTGGCAAAATGGAATTGTCCCGGACGAGCGCTTTCATGCGTCCTTGCGTCTCGACACCCTATTGAACGACTGGCCCAACGCTCGGGAAATTCTGGCAAGCCAGGATTTCAAAGTCAGTTCAAACCTTGACGAGAAGACACTGATCGAAATCCGAAGGTTTTTGGACAAGTGGATCTTAAGAATGCGGCCAGTGTACCTGGCGGTCTCACTTCCGGCGGACTTCCAATATCCGGCTGAAGACGAGCGCACTCAGTTGTTGAGAGGAGCTGTTTTGCCAACTGCACGCGAACACGGTTTGTCGCTGGCACTGATGATCGGTGTTCGTCGCAGCGTCAATCCAGCGCTGCGTTCAGCAGGTGATGGGGTAGGCAAGGCCGACATGACGGCTCTGGAACGTATGTGCGTGGAATATCATGACGTCAAATTTCTGGCTACATTTCTCTCGCGCGAAAATCAACACGAACTCTGCGTCGCAGCGCGCAAATTCAATAACCTGATGCCGTTTGGCTGCTGGTGGTTCTTAAACAATCCATCGATCGTTTCCGAGATCACAGCAGAACGTATGGAACTTCTTGGGCCCAGTTTTGTTCCGCAACATTCGGACGCTCGTGTCCTGGAACAGTTGATTTATAAATGGCAGCACGCGCGAGTTGTAATCGCGCAATCGCTTTACGAAATGTACGCGCGACTGTTGGATAGCGGCCGACCTGTGATGCAAAAAGAAATATCTCGCGACGTCACTCGATTGTTGTCTGGCAATTTCCGCAAGTGGGTTGGGATGGCCGGAAACGATTTGCTGTGAATCGATCGTTGATCTTTAGGTCCCGCGATACCCAGCGTTGAAACGCTGGGCTAAATTCATCCGACGCTAAGCGTCGAAAAGCTCTCGGAAACAAAATCTCGCTGGAGCACAAACTCTGTATGTTTCAACGCTCTTCTCGGGTTATTCGCAACCTCGTTATCTGTTTGATAACCATTGCTGCGCTCTTACTTCCCTTCTCGTTTCAAACTACTCATTCACAAACTTCAAACCCCGACTACAAGAATCCATCACTTAGCGTCGACGCCCGTGTTGCCGATCTGTTGAAGCGGATGACTGTCGAAGAAAAAGTAGCGCAGCTAACTTGTCTCTGGGCACAGCGACCTCAAGTCAACCCGCAAACTGATTTCGCAAACGATCGCGGTGAACTGTCGTCGGAAAAAGCTCAGCAGGTTATGAAGTACGGCATCGGCCAATTTGCCAGGCAACGAGAACGCAAAGGACCTCGCGAAGGAGCAGCGTTCGCCAACTCCATTCAGAAATGGCTAATCGAGAACACTCGCCTGGGGATACCTGCAATGTTTCATGACGAGATTCTTCACGGCCACATGGCACAAGGCAGCACCAGCTTTCCACAACCAATCTCATTGGCTAGTAGTTGGGATCCTGATCTCGTAACGAAGGTTTTTACCGCAGCAGCTCAGGAGACAAGGGCCCGTGGCGGTCATCAGGTGCTTGGGCCAAACCTTGATCTCGCCCGTGAGCCACG
>DATEXA010000128.1:0-43853 GCA_035257465.1 Pyrinomonadaceae bacterium
TCTTTTCCTTCTTTGGGGACGGGGGCTTGCCAGCCCGTTCGCTCAAGCAGAGGCACGCTGAAGCGAATGGGCACTGCGAAGTTTGATGCCTGATTTTCGGTGAAGACTGCGAAGTTAACGCCAATTACTCGGCCGGAGGGACCGAAAAGCGGTGCACCTGATCCGCCTTCGGCCGTACGGGCATCATACGCAATGCGCCTGACGTCGAGGTCCGTAATATTGCCTTGAGTGGTTAATGGCTGAATTCGTTTCGTCTCAGCAAGAAATCCAAGCAGTGCGTCCAACGTGCCGTAGCGTTGCTGGATCCCGCGTGATTCAGCGTCATCGAGCAAAGCCAACAGTCGATCAGGTCCGGATGGATAACCCATCATTACGACTGATTTTCCAACAGCAACCGCATCGGGGTCCGTCTCAAGGGGTAGCACTGGTATGGTCTGAGGCACCTCTGCGATTTCGAGGGAGCAAACAGACAAGTCATCTTTTTGAGCCACCGCGAGAAACTTGAGAGAGATCGCCTGAGGGTAATCCGGAAAGTAAGCTGTGAGTTTCTTGAGTCGGGGTTGGCTTCTGACACCCGTAAGACTTTGAGCGCGATCGTCCGCCAACCAAGGTTGAGCGATGTGACGATTCGTCAGCACAAAACCGTTCCCAACGTAGAAGCCAGTTCCCACAAATTCATACTCTGCAATCGAGGCATGGCCTTCAGGAGTCAGTGCCTGAGGCTGATCGCTGTTCTGCACCGCAGCGCCGCTTTCGTTTGTTTGCGCTTCCGGATAACGAAGGGGACGACCGGTGCCTGCCTCAACAAAGTAGAACGATCCCGAGATCAAACAAACACCCCGACCATATTCGCTGCGAAGCTTTACCGCGAGCGAAAGGCTGTCACGAATTTCCTTGTTGGACCGTGCTTGTGCGGAAAGAAGTTCGTTGAGAGTCGACGACTGCTGTTTTAGTTGATCGAGTTGCGCTCCTTGATCCCCTATCAACCGACGGCTCCGTTGAAGTTCCTTGTACATCGCGAAACCGATGTAAAGCACGCCACCGACCAGGGCAATGGCAATGGCAAGGGTTATTAGTTTTGTGCTGGGATTAATCTCGCGTACGAGTTCGCGGGTAAATTCCCGCAGAAACACCTTCGCGTCATCGCGTCGAGCTGTTGCCGCTGATTCGATTGCCGCGGCCTCGATAAACGGTGCTACATGGGTTTCCTTCGAGCCTGTGGGGACCACGGCAGGAAGCGATCGAATTGGAAAGAACTGGAGAATCAGATCCGAACCCACTACCCGAATCTCGTCTCCATCCTCGATCTCCGAACCTACTGTAAACGCTTCGCTGTTTTTAGTTACTTCCAGCGATGTATCGAAAGCGGCTACTTCGTAGTTGCCGTTGCGACGCACTAGCTCGAGCAGGTAGCCATTCGAGTTCTTGGGAAGGGAAGTGGACCTCAGTCGTAGGTCAGAACCTTCGGAATTGCCGATGCGCACGCGTTCGTCCGTGAGGATTTCAGTGTGCCGGTCTGCGCCCGAGGAGATGTGAATAACCAGGCCGGTTGCCATACAAGAGTTACTGACAAAACACTAAATCAGGCACCGGGCTGACCTCATTATCATCATCACTCATGGTCAAAGTTTCGATGCTTGAACTCATTCTACAATGAAGTTGAAAGAAACAGTTAACAAGATCGTCTTAAGGATTGGCTACTTCAAGTCAATCGTGGCTTCCGCGTCGACCACCCCTCTTTTCGTCCCTGTCGTGCTAGCATTCAACTCTGACGGTGTCTTATGCCTAAAGCGGAATTCATCGATGATTGCGAGAGATTGGCTGAACTAGCTCCAGTTGCAACGGCTCCCATCAAGCACCACGTTTTTGTATGCACTGGAAAGTCCTGTTCTGCGGTCGACAGTGCAGAGGTCAAAGCGGCCTTTGAGCAGGAACTAAAGTCGCGAGAAATGCAGTTCGGTGCTGAGAAGAAAGGTCGTAACCCGAAAGGGAGTGTGGTTCTGACCGAGTGCGGTTCTGTTGGTTTCTGCGCGATAGGCGCCGCAGTAATGGTCTATCCGGATGGCGTTTGGTATGCGCAGGTGCGAGCTTCAGACGTAGCCGAAATTGTTGAGGAACACTTGGTCAACGGGCGAGTAGTTGAGAGGCTCGCGTTGTTGAAAGTACCCGCTGTGGAAAAGTGTACTTCTACAAAAGACTCGGGGGACTGGGACGCGTAGCTCAACCCGCTGTAGCTGCTTCCTTAGGTTTCCATCGCAAGACTGGCTTTCGTGCTGCCGCTGCTTCATCCAATCTTCCAATTCTCGTGTGGTGTGGAGCGTTAAGAACCAATTCGGGATTTTCGACAGCTTCCTTCGCGATTGATCGCATAGCCTCGATAAACTGATCCAACTCTTGCCTGCCGACTGATTCAGTAGGTTCAATTAACATTGCGCCTTGAACGATCAACGGGAAATAGATTGTCATCGGGTGAAAGCCGTAATCAATGAGCCGCTTGGCGATGTCCAGCGTGTGAACGCCTTTGCGAGTCTGACGTTTGTCGGTGAACACGACTTCATGCATTGGTGGACTGTCGAACGGTTTGTCGTAATCGGAAGTGAGGCCGTGTGCAATATAACGCGCGTTTAGGACAGCTGCCTCCGTTGCCTCACGCAGACCATCGTTCCCATGGGTCAACGTGTACGACAACGCCCGCAACATCATTCCATAGTTTCCGAAGAACGCTTTTACTCGACCAATAGATTTGGGCTGATCGTAGTCAAGTCGAAACGTTGATTGCCCATCGGCAGCAGCGACCTTTACAACTCGTGGAACCGGCAAGAACGGTTCTAGATCCTTCGTGCAGCAACACGGTCCGCAGCCAGGCCCACCACCGCCATGCGGCGTCGAGAAAGTCTTATGGAGATTCAGGTGGATGACGTCTACGCCCATGTCGCCAGGCCGTGCCACGCCCACCAGCGCGTTCATATTCGCGCCGTCCATGTAGACCAGTCCTCCAGCTTGATGGACGATGTCACATATCTCTTTGATGTTTCGCTCAAAGAGTCCGAGCGTATTTGGATTAGTTAACATCAGGCCAGCGACATCGCCATGTGCACACAATTCACGCAGGTGATCCAAGTCGGTCAAACCTTCCGAAGTTGATCGGATTGTTTTGACTGAGAAGCCCGAGAGGTGTGCAGACGCGGGGTTGGTACCGTGTGCCGAGTCGGGAATGAGCATGGTTCGTCTGGCGGAACCGGCGGCACCGTCACGCGCATCAAGAAATGCGCGAATGATCATAATGCCCGTCATTTCTCCGTGAGCTCCCGCTGCTGGTTGCAACGAGATACCGGGCAAGCCAGTTATCTCAACCAGATGTTGTTGCAGTTCGCAGATTACCTCCAGGGCACCTTGAGCGTCGTGTTCCTCGGTCAGTGGATGAAGATTGGCAAAGCCAGCGATGCGTGCGACGCGCTCGTTAAGGCGCGAATTGTATTTCATAGTGCACGAGCCGAGCGGATACATGCCGAGGTCAATCGAATAGTTCCACGTTGACATGCGGACGAAGTGACGAATGACATCTACTTCACTAACTTCAGGAACACCGTCGAGGTCGTCGTTTCGCTGAAAACCTTTTGGAAGGAGCGAGTCAAGAGGCTGCTCGTCGACATCCAGTGCGGGCAATCGATATCCGATTCGACCTGCTTGAGATCGTTCAAAGATAAGTTGTTCGTTTGGACTAATGTGACTGGTGACTTTTGTGATTCCTGAGGTCATACGGCTAGTTTGTATTTGATAATTCAGCTAAACCGGCAACGAGTGCGTCAATCTGATCTCGCGTGTTGGTCTCTGTGACGCAAACAAGAAAATCATGGGGATGATCTGGAAGAAATCGCGACAGAGCGAGACCTCCGTCAATTCCTTTTTCACGTGCAAGTCGCGACAGTAGGTCGACTGCACCTGCCGGACCCCGAACTACAAACTCATTAAAGCGCGGTCCACTGAAGGGAAGTGAAAATCCTTGAAGCGCCGAAATCTTCCGCGCAGCATAAGCCGCTTTCTGAATACATTGTCGGGCGGCTTCCTGAATGCCTTTTCGCCCCATCGTTTCCATGTAGACAGTGGCCGCCAATGCAATTAAGCCTTCGTTGGTACAGATGTTCGATGTCGCTTTCTCTCGACGAATGTGTTGTTCGCGTGTAGCCAGAGTCAACACAAAACCGCGACGCCCTTTCTTGTCGAAAGCCTCGCCGACTAATCTGCCGGGAATCTGGCGCGCATACTTTTCGCGAGTGGCGAACAAGCCAACATAAGGGCCACCAAAGGACAACGGCACGCCGAACGACTGACCTTCGGCGATGACGATGTCTGCGCCGCAGGCGCCTGGCGATTTTAAAAGTCCAAGTGACATCGCTTCAGTTACAGCGACGATCAGCAACGCCCCTTTTGCATGTGCTGCTTCGGCAAGAGCTGCGAGGTCCTCGACACAGCCGAAGAAGTTCGGCGATTGAACGACAAGTGCTGCTGTTTGATCATCAACTGAAGAAGGCAAGGATGAGGCTTGACCGGTTGCTTGATCGTATGTGCCTACGTCCAAATCGATGCCTGCATGCTGCACATAAGTCCGGACAACTTCGAGATACTGCGGATGTATCGATGCTGCCGCGATTACTTTTGAACGCTTCGTTACGCGCTCTGCCATCAGGACCGCTTCCGCAAGGGCTGTTGACCCGTCGTACATCGACGCGTTCGCTACTTCCATTCCGGTTAGCTGGCAAACCAGCGTCTGAAACTCAAAGATGGTTTGCAGTGTGCCTTGAGAGATTTCGGGTTGGTAGGGCGTGTAAGCCGTGAAAAACTCGGACCGAGACAGAATGTGATCGACAATCGTCGGAATATAGTGCGCGTACGCGCCGCCGCCGAGAAAACTTATCCTCCGAGCCCCGGCATTTTTTTCGCCCATGCGTTCGAAACGAGTTAGTAGTTCCGTTTCGGCAAGTGCGGCCGGAGTATTAAGAGGTCGCCGCAAACGTAAGTCTTCAGGAATTGAACTAAACAGATCGTCTGCCGAACTGAGGCCAATCGATTGGAGCATCTCCACGCGCTCTTCCGGCGAGTTTGGAATGTAGCGCAAGGTTATTCTTTCTCAGCTTTCGTGAAGTCTTCGTATTCAGCAGCGGTAAGGAGACTGTCGACCTCACCTGGATTCGTCATGCGGACACGAATCATCCAACCCGCGCCATACGGATCTGAGTTCACGGTTTCGGGTTCATCGGCAAGCGCCTCGTTTATTGAGGTCACTTTGCCAGACACAGGCGTGAAGACTTCGGACACAGCTTTCACTGATTCCACTGATCCAAACGACTCATTGGTTGCGAATTCCTCACCCGGCTTTGGCAACTCGACGTACACCACATCACCGAGCGAGTCCTGGGCATAGTCAGTGATTCCAATTATTGCTTCGTCACCTTCAACTCTTACCCACTCATGGTCTTTGCTGTAGTGCAGGTCTTCCGGAACGTTTGCCATGCTTCCTCCAACTGCATTTAGTTTCAAAAACTGTCAGCAGAATAAATCGTCTTCAGCGAGCGCGTTTGTAGAAGGGAGTCTTAACGATCTGCGCGCCAACAAGTCGACCTCTAACGTCGATCTTTATCTCTCCTCCAACTGTTGCCAGCTCGGTCGGCACGTACGCGAAGCCGATGTTCTTCTTCAAAAAGGGGGCGGGACTCCCCGACGTTACTTTTCCCACGCGCTTTTCCGCGACGACAACTTCCTGATCATCTCGCGCGATTCCTCGATCCGTTACTTCAAATCCGACTAGTCGTCGTTGCACGCCTTCTTCTTTCTGCCGGGCCAACGTCTCTCGACCGACGAATTCACCCTTATCGAGTTTGCAAATCCAACCAAGGTTGGCTTCGAACAAGGTCGTAGTTTCGTCGATTTCATGACCGTAGAGCGACATTCCAGCTTCAAGTCTTAACGTATTGCGTGCAGCTAATCCACACGGCAATACCCCGTTGTCAGTGCCGACGGCGCCTACGTCAAGCATTTTGTTCCAGAGTCGCTCAGCTTTGTCCGAAGCTGCGTAGACTTCAAAGCCGTCTTCACCAGTGTAGCCCGTACGCGAAACGATGCTTGGTACGCCATCAACGTCGCCTTGAGTGAAGTGGTAGTACTTTATTTCGGCCAGTGGAACAGAAGTCAGTTTCTGCAGAAGGGCCAATGCGTCTGGTCCTTGAATAGCAAGTTGGCAATAGTCAGCGCTCACATTTTTCAGTTTGGCTGACTCACCATCATGGTGTGAAGAGATCCAATCCCAGTCCTTCTCCGTGGTTCCTGCGTTGACCACCAACAACAGATGATTTGGAGCGAAACGATAAACGAGAAGATCATCAACTACTGTCCCGTTGGGGGTTGTTAGTGCGGAGTACTGAGCCTGGCCGTCGATTAACTTGGTAACATCATTGGATGTGATCCGGTTGACGAAAGGAATTGCGTCGGTGCCTCTGACTTCAATCTCCCCCATGTGCGACACATCAAACAGTCCACAATGAGTTCTCGTTCGCAGATGTTCTTCGATGGTGCCAGCTGGATATTGAACAGGCATATCCCAGCCGCCGAAGTCCACCATTCGTCCTCCGAGGTCGCGGTGTAATCGGTTGAGTGGCGTTCGTCTTAGTTGTGGCGCAGGTGCGGTCAATTTATTCACCACGTGGACTCGATCGTGAGTCTTACGTTGAGTGGATCACAAATAAAGGTGAAGCCGCAAACTAGCATGCGACGTGCGGTGCGTCAAGCGAGTACATAAGTCAGCTTTGATCACGAAAAGATCCAGACTTGGATACGCGAATCAGGTCAAACCACTCGCGGGGTAGCAGGTAAGTGCGCGACCCTAACCGACTAGGGAAACGCGAGTGTAGGGCAATCAAAAAACTCGGAACCCATCGCTACCGCGACTTGGTACTGACCAAAGAAAAACGCTCCGAGATATTCGGAGCGTCTTTCTTCGATAACTTATGTTCGACTCAGAAATTTCTGTCGTCGACGTCAACTTTCTGAACGGCAAACACAACCCTCATCGTATCGGGACGACGGTCCAGTGATGCTGGAACAAAGGCGGCATCTTGTCGAAGCGCAGATTCAAACTCATCCAACATACGCTTGTTGCGCGGTGCCTGGACCACATCAGCCAACGACGCGGCTCCATTACTGAATACGTCTGTTACCACAATCATGTCATCCGAGTCCTGATAGTCAGTACGAGTACGAGAGTATGCACGAGTTAGGGCTGCGAGAGCGCCGCCAGGGTTCAGGCTTGGGGATTGTTCGGCGAACGGAGCTCTACTTGCGGCAAAGTCTTCAGGAGTAACCGGCTTGTTCAGATCGTAACCAATATTGGGAGTTTGTAGGACAATTACTCCACTGTTCTGAATTGCAGCTTCGCGCAAAGCGACAAAATGCGGACGAAGCGCGGCGAACATGAGGGCGAACAAAATTACGGAGGCAAATGATCCGATTGTGTAAGGCATTACACGCGGCTGCAAGAAGCGAGCAATACGATACGTCCAGGAAGGATTGGGTGCCTGGCGACGTGCTGCTGACTCAATTATTAATGCATCGGTTATTGTTGACGCCAGATCGGGAGGCAGGGTCGGTCGTGGCAAGCTGCTGAGTCTGCGTCGCAAGGATCGCAACTGAGCAACTTCATCACGGCAGACAGGGCATCGATCCAAGTGTTCATCAATTGCCACTCGGGTTGGCAATGAAACACAATCGTCGATGTAAGGCGATAGCGATTGTTTAGTTTCTTCGCACAACATAATCAGAATTCCCGATTGTCAATTTGTTAGTTAACCGTCGACGATGACGTTACTGGATGGCTGACCAACCCCGGCTGCTTCCTTTTGGTTGAAAGAAGCAACTGCGACAAGTTTAGGACAACCCCTTGAGGCTCGTGTGAGCGAAATCCAACGGGTGTTGCTGGCCACGTTTTCAAATACGCTCACTAGGCCGCTTGGAAGCCTAGCCCGCCGTTTCCTCACTTCGACCCATTTGGCACCGAGTTTCGTGAGCCGGGGCGGGACAGCCATCCAGTGATTTCCGATAATTACAAAGATCCTTCCAGCTTTCGCCGGAGTTCATGACGCCCTCGCGCCAGTCGTGATTTGACCGTACCCACGCTTATGTCCAAAGCAACTGCTATTTCTTCGTAAGCAAATCCCTCAATGTCACGTAGGATCACTGCTTCCCGATAAACGCGGCGAAGTCCCTTTAGTGCTTTGCTCAACATTCGCTCTCGTTCCCGTGCGAGTGCGTCCCGTTCAGGGTCAGAGCTGTCTGATTTCAACCTCGTAATCACCGCTTGATGTCCGGCATCGTCAGTACTATCAAGAGAGAGGGTAGAGTCTCGACGGCGTCTTCGCCACCAGCGCCATCGATTTCTGGCCTGATTAATGGCGATGCGATAAATCCACGTTCTAAGGTCAGCCTCACCTCGAAAGCCGTTAATACTCTGAAACGCACGAAGAAAAGTTTCCTGTGTTAAATCTCTTGCTTCTTCGCGGTTCTCAGTGAGCCGGTAAAGCAGGCCAAAAATCTCTCCAGACCGTTCGTTAACGAGTTGCTCGAATGCGACAGAGTCCCCGCGTTGTAATCTTTCAATGAACAGCGCCTCGGAATTTGGACGAGCGTCAATTGGGGTCGCTTCTGCGACCTGCTCCAATTCCATTTGCCCTCGGAGGGCGATGGGCTCTCCGTAGCTCACTATTTACCCCCTGGGGCGGGAATTCGAGCTCGCAATTTCTGCCCAATCCCGGACAGGCATCGCATTGGACACCGGCGAAACGAGATTTGTTCCCAAAAAAATTTCATACGTGTGAGATGCAATTTGACAGAGTCAGGCGCTTCATCAGTCACGAACTTGGTCGGCGAAACCTCATCAGAACCCTTGCTTGACAACATTTCGTACCCGCCATTAGAGTGACATTTTCATTTATCATACACCTAAAAGAACGTAGTTCAGTATGAGGACTTGCGAGAGGAAAGTACGTGGCGAAATATAAAAAGAAGCGAGCAAGAGAACTTCAACACGACCGTTTCCGGGATACAGCGATGGGTCTACTGGATCGGCTCGGAAACTCCCTGGAAGGCAAGGGTCGAACGATCCTGTATGGATTCGGGGGCGTGTTGTTGGTTGGGTTGCTCGTCGTTGTTTTAGTCAAATGGAATGCACGCAAAGGAGATGAAGCTCGCGAAGCACTTGGGCGGGGAATAGACCTTTCAACAGCAACTATCTCAACTACGCCTGCTACAGGTTCGTCCGGAATTACATTCCCAAGCGAACAAGACCGGGCTAGAAGCGCCATCGCAGAATTTGAAAAGGTCGCCGCAAAATACGGGGATCCTTATCGCTCTGAAGCGCGCTATTTCATCGCCACGAATCGGCTGGCTATTGATCGTGAGAAAGGAATTTCTGAGCTGTCTGCCTTGGCGAATGAAGCCCCTTCTGAGGTTTCAACTCTGGCTAAGTTTGCGCTGGCTCAGGCTAAAGAGAGTGATGGAAAGCTGGATGAGGCAGCTCAAATCTATACCGATGTTGCGAAACTAAACAACCTCGCCGTGTCACCCGAAACCGCCAATCTGCGCCTGGCTAAGGTTTACGAGAAGCAAGGTAAGAAAAAAGAGGCCGTTGACCTTCTCTTCAACCTTGTAGATGCCTCGCGAAAAGCCAAAGGCAAAGATGACAAACCTCTACCGGCGTCATCAGCAGCGCGCGAAGCTGCAACTGAGTTGCAAAAGCTTGATCCGGATCGTTACGCACAGCTTCCTCCAGAGTCCCCAATCCTTGGTTAGCGGCACAGACGAATAAGGTGGTTCACTCCTGTAAATGGACAACCTTACTCACTCACTAGTTGGACTTGCCGCAGCCAAGTCTGGCTTGGAAAGGTTGTCGCCGGGTGCTACGGCGCTTTGCGTTCTCGCCGCAAACTCTCCAGACGCTGACATAGTGGTTCTACTGTTCAGGGATCGCTGGAGCTTTCTTCAACACCACCGCGGGATTACGCATGCATTAGTTGGAACGGTTGTTCTAGGTATTCTCCTCCCCGTCTTGTTTCTTGCCGGCGACTTCATCATTTCAAGAATAAGAAAGAGGCGGTTGCAGGTAAGATTCGTTCCTTTGCTAATTGTTTCCCTCCTCGTAACGTTCACGCATCCACTCCTCGACTGGACTAACAACTACGGCATTCGTCCTTTACTACCCTGGAGTTCGAAGTGGTTTTATGGCGACTTCGTCTTCATCGTGGATCCCTTCATCTGGTTAATACTCGGTAGTGCCTGCTTTCTTTTAACCACCCGCACCAGGTTTCTCCGACTTGTTTGGCTGTTTCTGGGAGTAGTCTTGACGCTTTTCATTGTGTTGAATCCACGTGGGGGAAATTTTCCGTACCCGTGGGCACTTCGAGCGATTTGGCTGATGACGATGCTCGGACTTGTCTTGCTTTTTATCAAGAACGTCGGCGATCGGTTGGGACCAAAGTTGGCTATGACTTCGCTCGTGGTGGTTGTAGTTTATTGGGGCGTCTTGATGTTTGCGCATTCCAGAGCTGAAGGGCGCGCCCTCGAACAAGCGACAGTAGTGGCGGGGAAGGACGAGAAAATTTCTCGTTTGGCTGCAATGCCAACCCTTGCAAATCCCTTTGGCTGGGACTGCGTATTCGAAACCGACAAGGCAACCTATCGTTTTCACCTCACACTCGGAGCTGAGTCGCGCGTGTCGAGAACTGTCAGATACGAAAAACCAACAGGTCCACTCGCTAGAGTTCTCAAGGAAGTTTCAGAAGATCGGAGAACTCAGATATTCCTCGGTTTCGCGCGGTTTCCAGTAGCGAAACTTTCAGACGAGGACTGCACTTCGCAAACATTCCTTCAAGTCGCTGACTTACGTTACACTGAGCCAGGAACCTCGCGTGGCACCTTTACGCTTGAGCTACCTGTCGATTGTTCAGACACCCCAACGGTTAACCGATGAACGAGAGCAAAGAACTTGAGAGCCTCTCGGCCCTCGCCGAAGCGACGGAGGCCGGCAAAAGGCGACAACTAGTAGCGTGGGTTCGTGTGTCGCCTGGACCCTACCTTGCGGTCGCAAGCGTGAGCGCTTTTCTAGCAGCTCTCTTGCTTCGTTCTGAGTATGATCTGTTGGCATTGCTGCTAATCGGTGTTGCATTGTTTGTCATACCTATTTTGGCATTTGCCGATCGAATCGTATTCGATGGAGTTGCGATCCGTCGGCAGAGTCCAATGCATTTTCTGCTTCGTGCCCTCCTTGGACGACATAGGCAATTATCAGTTTCCGATTTTGAGACAGTTGAGACGAACGCCGTTCGCACACTTCGCCGGCGGGGCAGTGTCAGATATCGCTATCGAACTCAGATAAGTGGAAAAGGTAAAGACTTTATTATCGCGTCAGGAGGCGACGCATATCGCAAGCTAGTTCGTGAGCTATTTCCGTTGGTGCACGAAGATAAGCTTGATAATCGAAGTCGGGATCTTCGCGACTATTTGGCAGATCCGGGGTTTGTAAAGCGCAAGACTGAAATGTCTCAGTTGGCATCGGAAGAGATACTGGACGAGGTGAAAGACGATTTTAGAGTTGGTGGAAAACCAATCAATCGGAACGATTCACGTGAAGTTCCAACATCGCCAAAGGATCTCGAGAGGGCTCATTTGCTACGACGTCTCGGAAATGAGTTGCGGGTCTCCGGCCGCTTGCGCGAGGCAGGTGAAGCGTTCAGACGGGCTTTGAATGTGACTCCCGACGGCGCGTGGCTCATTTACGATTTTGCTCGTCTGCTTCGATCGCAGGCAAGTGCCCAGGCTGATGCAAGGTTACTGCTCAGAGCTCGCGCTGCGCTTCGGCTTGCCTCAATAAGAGCGCAGAATGATCCGGTGCTGTTACCGTTGATTGGCGAAAGTCTTCTGGAGTGCGGCGACTCGCGTCAGGCGCGTCATACATTACAGAAGATCGTCGATCTCGACAGTGGCAACTTCAAAGCACGACTTGGCCTCGCAGATATTGCTCTTCGGGAAGGCAAGCTGGCACATGTGATTCATCACTACCAGGAGGCGGCCAGAGTCACGACAGAGCAAGCCCTCGCTCGATACGCAAGACGTGAGAGTGACTACTACATGCTTCTCAATAACGACGAAGAATATCTCGCCACTGAACTGCGGAGAATAAACTGGCTGCAACATGTCGCACGTGTGCGACGACTTTCGCCGCGTGTGATTAATGGCGGAATACTTTTGGCGCTGGTCGGTGGTTTTCTCGATCCTATGCTGGTCGGTGTTGGATGGTCACTC
Source organism: Pyrinomonadaceae bacterium (assembly GCA_035257465.1). Lineage (GTDB taxonomy): Bacteria > Acidobacteriota > Blastocatellia > Pyrinomonadales > Pyrinomonadaceae > PSRF01. The sequence continues at coordinate 12,346 of DATEXA010000128.1, forward strand.
GCCTCATCTGCCTTGATCCTCTGGTTGCTTGCTTTACTAGGAACACGACTACTATTTAATCGGTCCAAGTCTGGTTCGTTGGCCTAACAGACGAGGGCGGTCGAAACAAAAGGTAGGCAGCAGGAAACCGCTGGCCTACCTTTTCCCTTACTATAGATCGTTACTTAGTTCTTTTTTCTTTTTGCCGGTACACGTTTAGTAGCGGTTGAGACGGGCTTCTTGTTTGTCTCTACCGACGCCGCTGACACTTTGTCGGAGCTTGCAACAGGTTGAGGTGTGATCGTCCGATTAGATTGTTCAGTCGCTGATGCGACAGCAAAAGCCCGAAAGGGTTCAGGATTCAGCAGTGCATCCCAACGATATCTGGGACGATCAGCGGATTCACCCAGTCGTTTGAAAACTAATTGAACGACGGCGTGCGTGATCCATTGATGATAGAACTCACCTACTGATGCTAATTCAGCGTCAGGCGCTGGATTCATGAAGTCAATTGCGTAAGGCACTCCGTCTTTGATAGCAAATTCGACGGTGTTGATGTCGTAACCAAGCGCACTGCAAAGTGTGCGAACATCATTTCTGACGCGCTCCGCCAGTTTCGGCTCAAGGTAGTTCGGATTGTGCACATACTGCTCACCAGATAAGTACGGCTTACGCGGATCGTAAGCCATGATCATCACTTCTTCCTGACCTACGCAGTAACAACGAACGAATTGATCAAAATCGATCGACTCTTGCAGTGTCATGCAGAGTGTGCCGCTCTTATCGAACTCTGCCCAAAGTTCTTCGAGGGAGTTTATCTTTGAGACATTTTTCCAACCGCCCCCGTCGAAGGGTTTCAGAAAGGCCGGCAAGCCCACGTAATCAATGATGCCCTGCCAGTCGAGCGGGAATTCAAGATTCCGTAGGCTCTCGCTGATGATACCTTCCATGTAGTCTTTCTGTGGTAGTAGCACGGTCTTCGGAATCGCCACGCCCAATTTTCGACCCAATGAGTAGTTGAAGAACTTGTCGTCCGCAGACCACCAAAATGGATTGTTGATAATGATCGTTCCCTCCAGGGCCATGCGCTTGAGGGTCGCTCGATAGAACGGCACTTCGTGTGAGATGCGATCAATAACCAGGTCGTATTTGGGCGGCGCATCGTAATCAATGCCCCCGAGCTTGATGTATTCGGCTATCACTGCGCCGTTACCGCGCTCGTTTATGCCCTTGATGATTGCTTCGGGAAAGGTTTTTTCCCGGCCTACTAAAACTCCTACGCGCTTCATATCTTCAAGATGTCCTTTCCTGCGGTTGCGAGCCAGTCCATCTGGCTCATGAAGCCTGCCGTACTAATGATTCATTCCTTGAAGAGAATCTCGGCTCGGCGAAAACGAAGCAAAATACTAGCGGGTCATGGTGTTGTCAAACCGCGAACTAAAAGTTGTGGGCATCCGTGATACGACTTAATTGCATCCATCAGTTTGCGGCGCCGCCTCAATTAGTTTTGCAGCTTCGTGTGTTACAATTCAAACTCTAACAAAGCTTTCCCCGGCTTGCGGTGACGTAACCGCATATCTGAATCCAAGGAGAATTTGTATTTGTTTCGTCTATTGTCAGCCCTCGTAATAACCTGTGCGCTTTTCATCCTTCCCTCCGCGGTACCTGCTCGATCTTCCTCTGCCGATGACAAAACATTCACTGTTGAGCAAGTCGTAGAGTCTGTGATCCTTGTTTATGGCACCAGGCCGGCCTTGGAACACATCCGTCGCAACGGAATCGAACGCGGCAAGATAACCCGGTTCAACGCACAGGGAGCTCCAGAGGAAGCAAACTATGAGAGGCGGTTTGTGAGAGGAGAGAGTCTCGAGAAAGACAAGATCAGACTTGATCAGAAGATGTCTAGCATGGAGTACTCGCTCATCTACGGTGGCGGTAAGGTTTGGGGAATGATCAATGGAGCGGCTTTTACACCGCGGCAGGACACAGCCGCGACCTTCCTTTCCGATCACCTTCGTAGTATCGACTCATTGCTTCGCTACAAAGAGAGCGGTTCCACGGTCACCCTGATCGGAAAGGAACAGCAAAAAGGACTTGAGCTTTACGTAGTGGAACTTACGGATAAAGACAAACGCAAAACGCGTTACTACATCAGCACCCGTACGCTGCGAATACTCTGGCTGGAGTATGAAGATGTTCCAAGCGCAGGCGGCACGACCCCGGTAAAGTACACGAGAAGGTTTCTGGACTACCGCGGAGTGCAGCAGACGCTTGTCCCTTACCACAGCATTCTTCTTGAAGACGGTCGTCAGACACAGGAAGTCCAGGTATTAACGATTACCTACGGCGCAAAAGTCGACGAGTCGATCTTCGGCAGTCCCGAAGCCTAAATGCTCGACAAGCACTTTAGCTTGTCGATTCCTAACTTCCCTGGACCCTCCTCGACAATTCCGGAACCAAGCCACATGCGTCGCGTGTATACCTGCGGGCGGTCACCGGTGTGGGTATAATCGATTGCCAGTGCTCCGCTCATTGTGAGCCCATGAGAGACGAGTAAACTCTCTATCCGAGACGTGGTTCCGTGAGTCAGATAGCGAGCCTGCCTGCCCAAATGAATACCCTGACCTCTATCGATGAGTTGGGCTTTGCCCACGCTTTACAGCAGGAAGCATTGGAGGACACCACCTCCGATCACGCGCTGCTGGAAGCCACGCGTACGGGTGATCAGGATGCATTTGCGGAATTAGTGGGCAGGTACAGGAATCAGATTACAAGTTACATCTACCGAATGACGAATGACTATGACGGGGCGGTGGATCTTGCTCAGGAAACTTTCGTCAGAGTGTACAAAGCTGCCGATAGATACCAACGAAGCTACGCCTTCTCAACCTACATTTATCGCATTGCCACCAATCTGGCGATCAGTGAGTTGCGAAAGCGTAAACGACGGAAGCTCGTGTCCCTGACAGGATTCTTCCAGTCGACGGATGGGACAGAAGCGAGGGAGTTCAATCCGCCGGATGAACGTCCGCTTCAAGATTGCGAATTAGTAGACACGGAAAGGCGCAATGCAGTGCAGAGGGCAATTGGAACTCTCCCTGAAAAATATCGAGCGCCACTGATCCTGCGTGACGTTGACGGTCGCAGCTACGATGAGATCGCCAGAATACTGGAAACAAGTGAGGGCACTGTAAAGTCCAGAATCAGTCGCGCGCGTGGTTTTCTACGCGAAAAAATGACGGCTTATCTTTGAGTATGAGGGTTATGAGTAAATCAATCTGTACGACAATTCAGCTTGAGCTCGACGAGATGTCGTTGGGCGACGATTGTAGCGTTGCCTCTTTCGAGCATTTAGCTCAGTGTGACGAGTGTCGTGACTATCACCAGAAGCAGACGAAGTTGCGAGAGATCGTTGGAAGCCTCGGGACGGTGTCGGCGCCCCCCGATTTTGACATCCGGCTTCGTTCTCGTCTCGCGCGTGACAATAACGCTTCAAGGACGCACTTCATTAACTTGTGGTCTCTGAGTCAACGGAGTGCCGCAGTGGCTACGGTGTTATTGCTTTTGATTGGTGGGGCGATTCTTGTGAGTCAACGTGTCAAGCGGAATACTGAACCGCCAAAAGTTGCCGAATTCAATCAAGCACCAACGCCGGCGTCTGTTGCTGTACCTAAAGAAAATCCAACCCAGGTAGCCGTACGAGAAGAACATAATGCTTCAAATGTCGAGCCTACTCCGACTGGAACTGTAGTAAACAGGCGAACGCTCGCAGGCACACCTCGAAACAAGCGAAACACGGTTGCAGCGGATTTCAGCAGTCTTCAGGCTCCGGTGATTCAAGGATCTCAAACAGTAACTTCGAGTGATCCAGGTTTCCCGGTTGACGCTTCGCAGCAGTCACTAAAAGTCTCGCTGCTCGATGGCCGTGGTAACAGGAAAATGATCTCCGTGCCAACGGTTACGTTCGGATCTCAACGCGTCGTTCCAACTTCAACTTCGTTTGCACCGAAAGGTGTTTGGTAGTCCAGGTGATGAAACGCAATGTTGGCTCGCACTTTCAGTAAATCAGCAATTTGCATCGTTTGCTTTGTGTGCCTGGTGAGCTTGGCTTCTGCGCAACAGCCTCAGCCTGTTAAGCGGCCCACACGGCCCAATCCCGCGGTTACACCCCGCGAGGCAACGAGCGCTCCTCAGGTTGTAACAATTGTGCACCGTCTCAACGGATTAAAGATGTTTCGCATGCTGCTTCGATCCGAGCAACAGGTTGAAGCGATTGCGAGACTCGAGGACGCGTCCAACCTTACTGACGAAGTACATACAAACATTATTGCCGGTCTGGCCCTGGATGACGGGCAAACGATTGCGGCATGGCTTCCCGATGCGGAGGCTGAGTTCGGACCTTCAATCTTTGCAGCGAATCCTCCTGAGGCCCTACAGCCTCCCGTGCCAGGCCCATTGCGTCAACAAAGATTGAAGACCCAAAGATTTCCGTTCAGCGGGGGAATGTTTGGATCACCAGACCTCACAGTGATCGGACCCGATGGGAAAAGGTGGGAAGCTGAGTACGTTGGTCTTGATGGTGTGACTGGTCTTTCGATACTCCGTCTAAAAAAAGGTAATCTCCTGAACAATACGCGGACAGGCGCCGAGTCAGTTGACGAAGGAGAGACCGTTCGCCTACTGAATCCAGAACCTGCTGCCCGGATAAGACCACCTGTCAATGGCAGTTTGTACGTTCGTGTTGGGACGACCTTCGGAAAGATCCATTCCATCAAACGAGCGCCAAACAGCATCGGAGTGACAAGACTCAAAGTAGAATCGCCTCGATTGACCTTAGCCAACATTGGTGGCGTTGCAGTAAACGACGCTGGCGAAACCATCGGAATAGTGGATGCGGTGGAAGGTCCCGAAGCGACTATCCTGCCAACGGCGATGATTCGACGAGCAGCGACGCGAGTCTTGAGTCAGCATTCAAGTGTTCCTCGTCCATGGCTTGGGGTGAAGGGTGAGCCTGTTGCTCACCTCGGTATGGATCAGTTCAAGAATCGAGGATGGAAATTTGAACGCGCCGCTGCTCTACTGGAAGGTCAACGAGGAATACTTCTAACTTCAATCGCGCCCAGCAGCCCTGCAGCGTTTGCTCTGCTACGACCAGGCGATGTAATTCTGAAAGTTAATAATAAAGATGTTCAGAACGGAGACGACTTCTCATGGATGCTCGACGAAGCAGGACCGAGTAGCTCAGTAGTGTTTACTCTCGCCAGGCCGGATCGTACGATTGATGAAAAGGTGAAGATACAGTTGAGCGGTCTGATCGATCCATCAATGGCATTTGGTTTTTCTTTCGGTTTCTCTTCGTCTCCGTCACTGATGGCGCAGGGAATCGAGACAGTTGCGCTTCAGCCAGTCGTCGCTGCCCAACTTGGTGCGACATCAGGACTATTGATCGTTTATGTCGATCCCTCGAGCACAGCTTCAGAGGCCGGGTTACAACCGGGTGATGTGATCCAATCAATCGATGGCAAGCCACTGGTTGCGACAGGTGGTCCCGTTATACCTGCGACAGGGAGCCCCTCACGGTTTGAGATTGTTCGGAAGAAACAGAGGCTTTTCTTGACCGTGAACCCAGCCGACAAGAAAAACTGAGTTAGTTCCACGCAAAGCCACCACCAGGTTATCAAGCCTCGCCGCGAGGATGTGTGATACTCTCGGTTCCACAAACACATCCCAGAAGAAGGAACTTCCACGGTCACTTATGTTCCCCGAGGCAGTAGCCCGCTATCACGATCTCCTTGCCGATCAGAAACTCGCAGATGATTCGGTTACTCTTCTTAACGAAGGTCTGGAACACGCAAAACTCACTTTTGGTGGACGGCGACTGTCGCCTTACTTAAGGCCACACTTCGTCACGGAGACGGATTTCGCCCGAATCACGACTGTCTGCGAAACCGTTTGGTCAGCGATCCAGAAGGTAAAGGATGCGGCAATTACTGACGAGTCGATAGTCGACGACCTTGGACTGACGGATATAGAACGTGATCTGATTGCAATCGATCCAGGCTACACCGCCGTGTCTCCAACATCCCGTCTTGATTCCTTCCTGACTCAAAGTGCCTACAGCTTCGTTGAACTGAACGGGGAGAGCCCGGCCGGCATAGCTTACGCAGATGCTGCATACGATATCTTCTCGTCTCTGCCGGTGATGAAGACGTTTGCAAACGAATATAACCTGCGTCCTCTTTACGGCAGCCGGTTTATGCTGGATGTACTTTTGCAGTCGTTCGAGGAGTTTCTTGGAAGTCGTCCCGAGGGACCGCCGCAGATCGCGATTGTTGATTTGCCTGACGTACCCACCGTCAAAGAGTTCGAACTGTTTAAAGATTTCTTCACGCGATCAGGTTATCCATCCGTCATCTGCACACCTCAACAACTCGAGTTTGACGGCGAAAAGTTGAGCGTTGACGGGTTCAAGATCGATATTGTGTACAAGCGATTGCTCGTCAATGAGTATTTGCCAATCATGAACGACTATCCGGCTCTTCTAAACGCCTATAGGGCTCATGCGGTCTGTTTGGTGAACAGCTTCCGGTCTAAACTCATTCACAAGAAAGCTCTGTTCGCTGTGCTGACAGACAAGAAGCGAGCTGGTTTGTTTGGAAAGGCTGAGTTGGATGCGATCAAGTCACACGTACCATGGACACGTTTAGTAAGAGATGAGCAAACCGAGTACAAAGGCAGGGAAGTAGATCTCCTTGAGTTTGCTCTCGCGAATAATGACAGACTGGTCCTCAAACCGAATGACGATTACGGTGGTCACGGCATTACTATTGGTTGGAACGTTGACAAGACTGAATGGGGTAAAGCACTCGAGGATGCTCTCGAGGACGGGGACTATCTTGTGCAGGAACGAGTGCCAACAGCACGCGAAGTATTTCCGGCACTCACTGTCGAAGGAAAGATGGAGTTTGCTGAACAGCTTGTCGATCTTGATCCGTTACTCTTCAACGGTAAGGTAGGTTCAGCCTTTACCCGTTTGTCGTTTACAGAGTTAGCAAATGTGACTTCGGGTGGTGGCATGGTTCCAACCTATATCGTCAGGAAAAAGTAGAACGGTTACAATCCTGTTGAGTTTATCGTGAGAAAAGCTAGTCTGGGTTCGTATACTTGATTAAGGAGTAGACGCCTTGGTTGAAGATAACGAAGAAGGCTTTGATTTGCCCGATGAGCGGAGAGTTTACGATCGATCGCGTTTAATCGTTGATGTCTATTTCGACGGAACTGACACGACGGGAGTGGCCAGCACGAAAGACATCAGTCTCGGGGGACTCTACATGAAGACACAGACAGCGATACCTGAAGGTGCTCACCTGGTGGTTCGCATTCCGTTCGGGAGCGGTAGAGAAGTTGTCTGTACGGGCGAAGTGGTCTACAGCAATCCCGGCAAAGGCGTGGGCGTCAGGTTCAGAGACTTAAATGATAAGTGCAGAAGTTTGTTGGAGGTCGAACTCGAAAGAAGTTGAAATGGTCGATAGTCAGTTAACCTGGCAGGATTTGCCCGTTGAGGCGAGGGAGCTCTTAAAAGGAAAGCTCGTAGGTTTATGGGGAGCAGCAGGCGACGCGGAGGCTTTTGAGTCGTGGCCAATAGACAAACAGCAGGCGCTTGTTCTATTGCTGAAGCGGATGCAGCAAAAGGGACTGTGGCACCTAGTCAAACAAATCACGAATGTATACGGTGAAGGTGGAGTCGGCCTTCAGTTTCTGGCCTGGCCGATGATTGAGTCGACTCTTGAACGAAGAAAGGACTTCACCAGATTGTTTGCCAACCATAAGGACACAACTGGTGGATTTTACGAAAAACGGCGCGACAAAGCCGTGCTTCACTTTCTTTATCAGGAAGGTGACCCTCGAACATGGTTTGTACACTTTGATCTTTACAGTCCGGTGCATTCACCTCGGAGTGCGTTGAAGCACCTGAGACATGAGTTTCTCGGAAAGCTCACTCCTGACTGGCGAATGATAGCGAGAACCCTGAAGAGATAAACTTGGGTTCTAATTCAAGTCGAATTGAGGAATGACGCAAATGTTCGATCAATTCACATTGGGTATCGAGGAAGAATTTCAAATCGTCGATCCACAAACCCGCGAACTGCGATCACATGTTGCCGAGATCCTCGAGGAAGGCAAGATGCTGCTCGGCGAACAAATCAAGCCCGAGATGATCCAGTCGATGGTGGAAGTCGGCACGGGCATTTGCAAGAACATTCAGGAAGCGCGCGCCGATATCACCAGGCTGCGAAGCATAATCTCCGGCCTGGCGAAAAAGAACGGGCTGGCGATTGTTGCTGCTTCCACGCATCCGATTTCTCGTTGGCAGGATCAGAAGATCTTCGACGACGAGAGATATGAACTACTTATTCAGGAATTGCAAACTGTCGCACGTTCACTCCTCATTTTTGGTCTTCATGTCCATGTCGGCATGGCTGATCGCGAGCGCGCAATTCACATCATGAATGCTTCTCGTTACTTTCTGCCGCACGTGCTCGCACTCTCAACTTCGTCGCCCTTCTGGATGGGCCACAACACTGGGTTGAAGTCGTATCGTACGGAGGTATTCAAACAGTTTCCCCGAACGGACATACCTGACCACTTTGACTCCTACAGTAATTTTCAGCGCTATGTCGAGCTGCTGGTTAAGACCGGTTGTATCAACGACGGCAAGAAGATCTGGTGGGACATTCGGCCCCATCCATACTTTCCAACACTGGAGTTTCGAATTTGTGATATTCCGACGCGTGTGGACGACACGATTGCGATCGCTGCGCTATTTCAGGCGATAGTCGCCAAGCTGAACAGCCTTATCGACAAGAATCTCGGTTTTCGACTCTATCGTCGCATGCTGATTCAGGAGAACAAGTGGCGGGCTGTCCGTTACGGTCTGGATGGCAAGCTGATCGATTTCGGGAAGCAGACGGAGGTGCCCGTTGGCGATCTCGTGCTGGAGTTACTTGAGTTTGTGGACGATGTTGTCGACGAATTGGGCTCTCGAAAAGAGATCGAACACATTCATACCATCTTGAAAAGAGGAACGTCAGCCGATCGTCAGCTTGAGGTTTATCGCGAGACCAACGACCTCAAAGCCGTTGTTGATGACCTGATGAAGATGACACTCGAGAATGTGCCTGTGACGACTGATTTCGGAGTGCCGGCCCCACAGACAACAGCGTCGACGATCGCGAAGTAAAAAATCTATCGGCGATTACGCAGATTGCGCCGATTTCTTTGAGAAAATGGCATAACTCAGCCGTTCTGAAAGTGAATCTGCGTAATCTGCGGATGGTCCTATCGGCCTATCGCTTAGCTTTCTTCGCCAGGTAATACTGCCAAAGCATTCTCGCGGCAACAGCTCGAAGTGGACGCCACTCTTCCGCCAACATCTCCAGCTCGTTAGGCGTCGGCCGCTGCTTCAATCCAAACAAATCTTTCGCCGCCACAGCCAAAGCCAGATCACCGGACGGCCAGATATCAGCCCGGCGCATCGCCATCAGCAAATAAACATCTGCACTCCATAAACCGATGCCTTTGACTTGCATCAACGCAGTTCGGGCCTCCACGTCATTCATCCGCGACAGCTTTGCGAGGCTCAACTCACCATGAACTATCAATGAAGAAAGATGTATGAGGTAAGCAGACTTCTGCCGAGTCACCCCCAGACCTCGAAGGTACGATTCGCCTTTACGAATAAAGGATTCAGGCTCGAAAGGTTGGATACTCGCATTGAGTCGATCAAACATCGCCCTGCCACTACGCAGTGACACCTGCTGCTCCAGGATGATGTGAACAAGGGTGGGAAAGCCGGCTGTACGGCGCCACATCGGTGGTTCGCCATGCGCGAGGAGGATCTCAGCGAGTTTGGGATCGCGGGCGGCTAGGTCGCGAGCCGCCGCCGCGAGAGCTTGTGTAGTGAGTACTTGCGACCGGTAGTGTTGCAATCAACTGACAGCCAGAGACAGAAAGTTTTCGAATAGCACGCGACCATCGCGCGAATCATTTGGATGTTCCCAGCGCGTTCGGCTTTTGTTCCAGTCTTCAAATGATTTTTCGAGATGAAACTGGACCGTGTAGATGAGTTGGCCTTCCGTGCGTTTTACCATCATCTGATTGCGGCAAAGGTACGATGTTGCCAGGAGTTCAAAACCATCCGGTACCCGGTCCAACTGGAGACCATGATTTTGCCAAACTCGAAGAAGGTGAGCGCCTTTCTCCTGCGCGGTAATTTGCTGGTTTGCATTGAGTCCCTCAAAGATTGGATCTTCAGGCTTGGTGATGCGGACGAATCGATACTGATACTCCTGAGGACGGTCGTCACGTTGTTCGTGTTGTTCGAGCTTGTCAAGAGTAACCACACGAGCGCCAAAGCTGAGTCCGACGAGTTGGTGCCCGCCACAGATCCCGAGGACAGGGATGGTAGTCTTCCGAATGAAGGCGGCAAAACTCTCAAGGATGGATTGCTGGTAAAAGTCAAAGTCGCGAAGCGTTCCGCTGAGAACGATGGCGTCAGGTTTGAATCGCTCCGCCGCCTCCGCGATTTGCGAAACGTGAGCTACTTCAGTCTGCGGCTCTTTTACTAACCGGTAAACATTGTTCAGGATGTTTTCAATTGCCATTCCAGCAATGAGCCGTTCACGCTTCAATTGACTTTCGACTGCTTCGCCCCATTCCCGAATCGCTACCGGTGATAAATCCTTTTCGTCGCGAAGCAAATTATCCACGACGAGAACACGCGCCTCTTCGACGCGCTGGTGAATTGGTTCGTAGCGGCAGAAGCTTTGTTGGTTGAACGGGAAAGGCAGGGCCGTGCCTATCTCGGAGTTGTTATCACTAATGGGGGTGTTAATGAGTTCCTGAGTCATTTATCCTTCGTTGAATCCGATCTGTTTCAAAAGTTGACTATCAATGTTTTGTACTTTGGCGAAATTCGGGGATGGCTGTTCCTGCACCGGCCGCCAAAATCTCCGACTGAATGTTAGCAAACAGCAGGCCGCGTAGCCGAGTTCTGGTTCTTGTTCCGGTTCCTCTAGTCTCATCGTCGACCAACAAAAGCATTCTAAACCACGACGACTCCAGTTCATCTGCCAGCTGGGAGACTTTCGTTATGTCGTAAGGGACGGCCACATCAGTACACCCGGTTCGGGCAAATACTGACAAATACCTGGCAGTTGCGAGATCCGGACAAAGTAAACGGCGTCGCCCTATTTTCAACTCGACCCCCAGTAACGTGTGCTGCACAGCTACCGTCGAGGAAGGTCTGAGGCTCTCGAAGTGATATGAACGAGTGCGCAGCTTTAGAACTCGTTCTCGATAGATTCGTGGCAACCACGACTCAGCCAAGTTCTCCTGTATTTTGCTGGCGAGTTCTTCAACAGACACGTGAACAGCTCAAAGGAAGGGGCACCGACTAGTTTGTCAAATCACCGGATTTGCGTACTCGAGAGTTTGGAAGTAAACATCTGACCCTCGATTCGTTTCTGTAGTGCATTAATAACGCGGCCGGGAAAGATCCCAAGATAGAGGACACCGACAATCGTTAAGATCAGGGCGAAAGCCAGGCTGACGGGAACCTTGGGCGCGTTCCACGTCGTCGTTCTGTCTTTGAAGAACATCACGATGATCAGCCGTAGATAGTAATACGCCGACACAGCGGTATTCAGAACGCCAATTACAACGAGAGCGTAGTAACCCTGATGAACGGCGGCGCCAAACACCAGGACCTTTCCCATAAAACCGGCGGTTAACGGCATGCCAAACAAGCTCAGCATAAACAACGATAGCGCGAATGCCAGCACCGGTGATTCGAAACCGATACCATTGTAGTCTTCGATTGAAGTGCGCCGGTCACCACTGCGTGCAATCAACTGCACAACTATGAAAGCCCCAATGTTCATGACGGCGTACGTTAGCAGGTAAAACATCACTGCCGTGATCGCGTAGTTTCGTTGTATTGGATCGCTGGTCGAACCTGCTGCAACCATTCCTACAAGCGCGTAACCGGCATGCGCAATCGACGAATAGGCAAGCAATCGTTTGACGTTGTTCTGCGTGATTGCGACGACGTTCCCGAGCGTCATCGTCAGAACCGCAAGAATCGCGAGAATCGTGACCCAGGCATTATGAAGGTTTGCACCAATGTTGGAATTTGACGCAGCAACCACAAAAGGAAAACCAAAAATAAAAACGCGAATGAACGACGCAAAACCTGCCGCCTTAGGTCCAGCTGCCATAAACGCAGTGACTGGAGTTGGCGCGCCTTCATAAACGTCAGGCGTCCAAACATGAAACGGCGCCGTCGAGATCTTGAAGCCAAACCCAACCAGCATCATCGCCGCTCCGGCGAACAGGAGGCCGGGATATCTCGCGTCGTTCAACCTTGATGCAATTACGGCGATATTTGTGGAGCCTGCAACTCCGGCCGTAGAAGTTCCGCCATAGACCAGGGCAATTCCATATAGGAGGAAGGCCGAGGAAAACGAACCGAGAATGAAATATTTGAGCGAAGATTCGTTCGCACGAACGTCAGTTCGCCTGAACCCTGCCATGACGTATGTGGCGATTGAAAGAATCTCCAGCCCCAGAAAGATAATAACGAGGTCTCCGCCTGACGCCATCAACATCATCCCCACTGTGGCGAATAAAAGTAGTGAATGAAATTCTCCCGTCGGTAATTGTTCACCGTGGACCCAGACCGTGGAGATGAGCAGCGTGAGAAACGAGACGAGCAGGAAGACGAGTGTGAATCCAAGCCGCAACTCGTCCAGCACAATCATCCGGTTGAAAGCGTCAGACGACACCTGGCCTGAGGACCACAGCCAGATTGTGGCCGCCGCCGCAGCAAGAAGATCTGCCGCCGAAATTCCGCACGTTACCCATCGCTGTTTCGGATTACCAAACGCGTCAACAAGCATTACTGCCACTGCCGCAGCACAGACGATGATCTCGGGCGAAATCAACGCCCAGTTGATAACCGGCATTACACTTTGTGCAAGAAAGAAACTCATTCAGCCTTTGTTGTCTGCTCAGAAAAATGTTTTTCGTTTGCTGTAGTCGATGCGAACGAGCCGCCAGCCGACTTTGCATTCAGGCGTGCGCGCACGGCCTCCACACTTGCTTTCGATCGATCGAGAAACACGCGCGGATAAACTCCCATAAAAATCATCAATACGAGTAGTGGAACCAGCAAACCTACTTCGCGCGCATTTAGATCCTTGAGTTTGGCATTCTCACTATTCGTTACCTTGCCAAATACGACCCGTTGCAACATCCAAAGCATATAGACTGCGGCCCAGATAACTCCGGTGCTGGCAATCATCGTCACTACAAATGGATAAGGCACGGCGGTGGAGGTCCACATACCAAGCATGATCAGAAACTCACCTACGAATCCGTTGAGGAAAGGTAATCCGATCGACGAGAGAGACGCGAATACAAACAGAGTTGCAAACCAGGGCATCGGCGTAGCCAATCCGCCAAACTCACTAATTAGCCGTGTATGCCTGCGCTCATAAATAAAGCCAACGAACAGGAAGAGTGCACCTGTTGAAACTCCGTGATTCAGCATTTGATACAGCGCGCCCTGCATTCCGAGCTCTGTGAAGGAAAACAAACCCAGAACGACGAAGCCCATGTGGCTAACGGACGAGTAGGCAACCAGTCGTTTGACATCAGGTTGCACCATAGCGACTAAGGCGCCGTAGATGATGCCGATAACTGCGGCGACGATTATGATTGGCGCTACCTTGCGGGCCGTCTCAGGAAACAGGCCAAGGTTGAAGCGAAGCAAACCGTAAGTACCCATCTTCAACAAGACACCTGCAAGGATGACGGAACCAGCAGTCGGTGCTTCGGTGTGTGCGTCGGGTAGCCACGTGTGAAAGGGGAAGAGGGGAACTTTAATGCAGAACGCGAGGGCGAACGCACCAAACAATAACAACTGCGGCCTTGGCGCGATCGGTTCTGCCGCCATGGCCTGTATCAATGTGGTGTAGTCGAAAGTCTGATACGTGAAGTACAGGGCGAGAATCGCCACCAGCATGAGCAAACTACCGACCGCCGTGTAGATGAAAAACTTGATTGCAGCATAAATCCGTCGCTCGCCACCCCAGATTCCGATCAAGAGAAACATCGGAATCAACGACGCTTCGAAGAAGAGATAGAACAGCAGCAGATCAAGGGAAACGAAAACGCCAATCATTGCTGATGCAAGGATCAGGAGGAAAACATAGTAAGCGAGCTGTCGTTTCTTGATCGCGGTCCAGCTGGAGAGAATCGCGATCGGCATCAACAGGGTGGTCAGAAGGACCAGCCAAAGACTAATACCGTCAACTCCAACATGGTAACGAGCGCCGATCGCGCCGATCCAGAGTGCGTTTTCATCAAATCTAAAGTTGGCAGTTTCTCCTCCCAAGCCTGTGAGCAAAAGCAGTGAGAGGCCAAAAGTTGAGATCGTCGTGATCAGAGCGATCCACTTGTAGTGATCATCGTGGCGACTCGGCGCAAAGCTGTACAGCACCGATGCTAACGCACCGATAGCCGGCAAAAGGATCAGAATTGTTAGTAGGTGCGGCATAAACTACCGTGGGTGAATACTGAAATACGTAAACGCGCCTATCAGAATCAACGCTCCAAGAAGAATGATCGCAGCGTAACCTCGTAAGAGTCCGGCTTGAAGGTATCGACCAACGCGGCCGAGTTCAGTGACGGCTTCACCAATAGAGTGCAAGAGGCCATCCAGTACGCCGATATCAAAGATTTTCCAGAGTCCTTCACGGGACACCGTTTCGATCGGATGAATTAGAGCGGCGTCGTAGATCTCATCAACGTAGTACTTGTTCTCGAGAATCGTCGGCATCTCCATAGTGGGACGCTTCTGGAACACCACCCAACCGGTGCCGATACCGGCGAGAGCAATTAGTACAGACAGCAAAGCAAGCCAACGTTCCGCGCTAATCTCCGCTGCAGAATGCGACACATGCGCGGCAGCAGTCGCCGGTTCATTCAGCGGGTGAATAGGCGACGCTGCATCGGTTTCCTGCGGAGGGTTTAATACCTGTGGATGTTCTGTGCTTGTTTCGTGACCTACAGAAGTTGGGACCTGTGCGACGACTGGTTCCAAGGTCTGCTCAATGTAGTTGAGGTCTTTATTGGTGACGAAAGAACTCAGTGCATAGGGCACACCGATAAAGCCGCCGATCGTGGAAAGCACTGCGAGCACGATCAATGGAACGGTCATTATCCAAGGCGATTCATGAGGTTCTACAACACCGTGATGCCCGTGGTTGCTGTGGTCATCACCGTGCTTTTCTCTAAAACGTTCGCTACCCCAGAATGTCATCACCATCATGCGCGTCATGTAGACGGCGGTTAGGAGGGCGGTAAGAGCGCCGATACCCCAAAGGATTTTGTTAAAGCCAGTGGGAATGCTGAAACCAGGCGCACTCCAGGTTTTCCAAAGGATCTCGTCCTTCGAAAAGAAGCCCGCAAAAATCGGAATACCAGAAATTGCGAGCCAGCCAGTCACCATCGTCGCGAAAGTAATCGGCATGTACTTCTTAAGCCCACCCATTCGACGCATGTCCTGCTCATGGTGCATTCCGTTGATCACCGAACCGGATCCAAGGAAGAGAAGTGCTTTGAAGAATGCATGGGTTATCACATGGAAGATCGCCGCTGCGAACGCTCCTACACCGCACGCGAGAAACATGTAGCCGAGCTGAGAGATCGTTGAGTAAGCGAGTACTTTCTTAATGTCGTTCTGGGCCAGGCCAATCGTCGCTGCAAACAGGGCGGTTGCTGCGCCAATAATCGCAACGATGAACATCGCGGTAGGCGCGTGAACAAAAACGGCCGAGCAACGAACGATCATGTAGATGCCCGCCGTCACCATCGTCGCTGCGTGGATCAGTGCCGACACGGGAGTAGGGCCGGCCATAGCGTCAGGTAGCCAGACGTATAACGGAATCTGCGCACTCTTGCCTACGGCGCCGATAAACAACAACAGAGCGATTGAAGTGGCTCCCAGGCCGGTTATTGCCGCGAACGAAAACGCATCCGGTGGACGGTTCGTAAAGTACTCAAAGGCCGTGTGCGCTGCACCACCGGCCGCAGGGTTTGCAAAGAAACTGACTGAACCAGTGACCATGAATGTCAACATGATTCCAAGCACAAATCCCCAGTCGCCGATACGATTAGTGATAAAAGCCTTCTTCGCAGCATCACCGGCTTCCTTCTTGTCGAAGTAATAGCCGATGAGAAGGTAAGAACAGAGACCAACGCCTTCCCAGCCAACAAACATGAGTAGAAAGTTGTCGCCAAGAACTAGCGTCAACATCGAAAACATGAACAGGTTGAGGAACGCGAAGAATCGATAGAAGCCTTCCTCGCCATGCATGTAGCCGACGGCAAATACGTGGATTAAGAAACCTACAAACGTGACGAACAACACATAGGTACCGCTCAGTCGATCCATTCCTAGTGCGAAGTCGGCCCGGAAGTTTCCGACTTGCAGCCATGTCCAGATGTGATCGAGAACAGGTTCTTCAGTCCGAAGTGCACCGTGCGAGTTGAACGCCAGATAGAAAGCGACGAGAGCGGAGATTGCGACCGACCCGCAGGCAACAATACCAATGAATCGTTCATTGCGAACACGTCGTCCGACGAACCAGTTGATGGCAGCGCCGGCGAGCGGGGCAAAAATAATCAGACTGAGAAGGTTGTTTTCCATTTTCAGATGGTCTTTGGTTTTTGGTCTTAGGTCTTCGATAAACTCCTTCGTTCTCACAAAGACCCAAGACCAAAGACCAAAGCTCTAAAGCTTCAAGATACTCGCATCATCGACGTCCAAAGATTCGCGATTACGGAAGATTGCAATGATGATCCCCAGGCCCACTGCAGCCTCGGCGGCGGCGACCGTCATAACTATAAAAACGAAGAGTTGGCCGGTGACATCCTGAAAGAAACTAGCAAACGCGACGAAGGTCAAATTCACTGCGTTGAGCATCAGCTCGATACACATAAACATTGCGATCACGTTTCGTTTGACGATTACGCCGACTACGCCAATGGTGAACAGCAGTGCTGATAACGCCAGGTACCATGAAAGATGTGGTTCCATATCAGTCTCGTTTCGATTGATCCCTTTTCCCGGCAATGCCGAGTAGAGCAGCCGCTTCGGCGGAAGAATCCGTAGTGATCGGGGTCTGCACATCGTGCGACGCGCTCGGATCAATGTCACTTACCGCCAGAAGTTGGGCACCCGGAATCACGCGTGCTTCCGGTGAAAACACATCCGTGCGACGCGCAAGAGTCATTGCACCGACAATCGCCATCAACAGCAAGATTGATGTGATTTCGAATGGCAACAGATAACTCGTAAAAAGCGCAGTACCGATCGACGAAGTCAGACCAATATCAGAAGTTTGAAGCGTGGGATTAGGATCGACTGACCACAGAATAAACGTAACTTCACCGATTAGCAGGCCAGCTAATACGACGGCTGCCGGTACCAGGAATCCCGTGCGTATACGACGCTTTTCTTCCTGCTCCACATTGAGGAGCATGATCACAAACACTACAAGCACCATGATAGCGCCCGCATAGACGATGATTTGAACTGCGGCAATAAATGGAGCCGCGAGCATCAGGTAGAGGCATGCCAGCGACATAAAGACCCCGATCAGTGAGATGGCGCAGTAAAGAGGATTGCGCTGAGCCACAACATTGATTGCGCAGCCAATCGCCAGACCGCCAAAAACTATGAATAGAAGAACCAGCATCGAAAATTGCGATTAGTGAATCTTGAATCGGGTGCTTCGATAGTGAATTACGAATAACGATTCAAGACCGACGACTCAGATTACATTAAGAAATATCAACGTCGCTGTGATGAAGATACTCAACAGCGCCAATGGCAAAAGAAACTTCCAGCCAAAACTCATTAGCTGATCAAAACGGAAGCGCGGAAGCGTTCCACGGATCCAGATGTATAGAAAAAGAAAGAAAATAATCTTCGCCAGGAACGCGACAACGCTGACGAGCGCGAACAGAAATGTTCCGCGGCCAAAAATGTCCTCAGCAAACGGGACGTTCCAGCCGCCAAGGAATACTGTGGTGGCGAGCATCGACACCGTGAACATGTTGATGTATTCCGCCATAAAGAACAGCGCGAATTTCATTGCGCTGTATTCAGTGTGGAAGCCGGCCACAAGTTCAGTTTCTGCTTCGGGTAAGTCAAAAGGTACTCGATTGGTCTCAGCGATTGCTGCAATGAGATAGACGATAAAACTAAGTGGCGTGAAAAAAATCAGCCAACCTGCCCCATGCCAGCGAGACTGCAGAGCGACTATTTTGGTGAGGTCAAGAGTTCCCGCCAGAAGAACCGGACCTATCAAACTAAGCCCAAGAGCCAACTCGTAGGAGATCATCTGTGCAGACGACCGCAGTCCACCCATCAAGCTGTATTTGTTGTTTGATGACCAACCGGCCAGAGCAATCCCGTATACGCCAACCGACGTAACACCTAGAACGTAGAGTAGACCGACATCGAAGTGCGCAACAGCGAGAGGTATTTCGCCGATCCATGGAAGACGTACCTCCGGCCCAAACGGATAGACGATCATCGTCATCAGTGCAGCCACCGTTGCGATGACAGGCGCCAGAAAGTAGATGAAGCGTGTTGATTTATCTGGGACGATGTCTTCTTTAAGGATGAACTTTAGCAGATCCGCAAAGGGCTGGAGGACGCCTCCGTAGCCAACTCGATTTGGGCCAAGCCTGCCTTGAATCAATCCCAGAATCCGTCGCTCCGCGAGCACCGTGTATGCCACGATCATGAGCACGACCGTGAATACCACCATGATTGCGACAAACCTAAGGAGGATTTCGATGACTGTTTGTAGATCCATTTAAGAAATTGCCGATTGCCGATTGTTGATTGCAGATTTCTAAATTGCTCCAATCGACAATCGGCAATGACCTCAGTCTCCAACTGCTGCCGGTTTCAAATGTGCATCAACCGTGATCTGATACAAGGGTGAAACGCGAGTGGTTTCAGGCCGAGGGTTACCGGCTGCCAGCAAATGAAATTGCGGCACCTTGTCTGTCAGTGTTCCGATCTTGAATAGTTCGTGTCCGACTTTCACAAAGGTATCTATTTTTTCACCTGAAGCAGACAGGGCTTGAACACGCTCGCGAAGGGCTCTCAGGTTAGAAGCTGAATCCGAGGCTTTCGCGACTGAATGCTTCGCCTGAATCGGATTGGTTTCATCCTTCAGCAGCGGGTATCGCATTCCCGAATAAGAACTAACCTTCTCAGCTATCTCTCGGAAGACTGCACTCGCCGACAGCTCAAACCCGAAGTCAACACCCAACTCTTTCGCCAGTTGCGCTGTGATCATCCAATCAGCTTTTGCCTGATGAAGCGGCGCGATCGATTGACGAACCCGTTGTACGAATCCATCGTTGTTGGTGAACGTTCCATCGACCTCAGCATAAGAAGCAGATGGCAAAACGACGTCGGCATGCTCGGTCGTCGCAGTCTGGAAAAGTTCCTGAACAACGAGGAAGTCCAGCCGGCTCAGCGCATCTTCACGACCTTCGAACTGCGAGGGCAGGAAACCTCCCGCCACATAGAGTGCTCGAATTTCATTTCCAGTGCTGTTGAGAAGTGTTGCAGGCGAAGCAGCCGCGTCCATCATTCCCATGTCGTGCGCGCCAATGCTGTTATTGAAGAGAGGTAATGGATGTAAAAGGAATCTTGAACCGTCCTTAGCCAGTGCAGATCCCATTTGAGCCAACACCGCTTGAGCCTCAGGTCCGAGTTCGCCACCAAACATCAACACAACGTCGCCGGTTGTGTTTGCAATTAACTGTCGCAGGGCATCAATGTCACCTGATTCAATGCCTGCTTTTTGAGCAACCAAAGCGTCGTTCGCAGAATCCTCTAATGCGAGCACGATCGCCTCTTCGGTGCCTGGTCGAATATGAATAAACTGTGATGCCTGCTCGGTTAGGCGAATGCGAACTGAGTTAACAATCGCTAGTTTCGCGCCACCATTTCTGACAGCCTGGCGAATCTGTTTTCCAGTGAATGGTTGTAATTCCTCCGGTTCTCCTCCGATTAGTACAATCGTTGTCGCGTAACGGATGTCACGATGCGTTGCCAACGGAGAACCGAGATTGTCGAAGAATGATTTCAAACTGAAAGCGTCGGTAGTCGTGTAGTTGTCTGTGCCAACCAGTTCAGTTGCAAACTTATGCAGTACGTAGAGCGATTCATTCGTAAGACGTGGACTACCAACGATCCCAACCGAGTTTCGACCATGCTGGTTTGCGATCGAATCCAGTCGTTCCGCGACATGACGAATCGCCTCATCCCAGGTTGCCGGAATTAACTTTCCGCCCTTCTTGTAACGGATCAACGGAGTACGAATTCGGTCTTCATGATTCACGAATGGGTGAGCGAATCGTCCCTTGATACATAGAAACTCACCGTTGATGCCATTCACATAACGGTCGCGCGCTACCACACGCAACAACTCACCGCCACGTGTGCCAAGTGACATCTGACACCCATCTGAGCAAAAGTTGCACGTGGAAACTGTTTGCGCAAGTTCCCATGGTCGAGTCTGGTGACGGTAAGTGCCGTCGAGTAGCGTTCCTGTCGGACAGACCTCAATACAATTGCCGCACTGTGAACAATCGAGCCAACCCATGTAAGTGCCGATCACCGTATGAGCACCTCGGCCGCCGGCCTCGATTGCGTCTTCACCCATCCACTCATCGCACACTCTTGTGCATCGCTTACACAGAATGCAACGCTGCGGATCGTTGGCGACCATCGGGGAAAGGTAGCGCTCGGCGTAGTAATTCTTCTGTTCAGTAAAGCGCTCCTCGAGTCCGCCCCAATCGAACGTCATCTCCTGAAGTTCGCACTCGCCACCGCGATCACAAACTGGACAGTCCAGCGGATGGTTTGCGAGCAGAAACTCAGTCATGCCTCGCTGAGCTTTTTCAATCTCTTCGCTCTGAGTGGTGACAGCCATCCCGTCTGTGCACGTGATAGTGCAAGACGTTTGCAGTTTCGGCATCTTCTCGATCCGCACAAGGCACATTCGACATGAGGCCTGAAGCGCGAGGTCGGAGTAATAACAGAACGACGGTATGTCGAAGCCTTTATCGCGGCAGACATCGATCAAGCGAGCACCCTTCGGTACTTCAAACGACTTACCGTTTATTGTGATGTGGATTAGCTCAGTGGACATTTCAAGAATCGTGAACCGTCAATAGTTGAATGGTGAATTGTGAATCGGTTGGGCATTTCGTTCATTCAACGAACCACGATTCACGATTTACGATTCATGGATTGGCGCCGTTTGTCAGGTGCTTTATGAAGTCCTCCGGAAAGCGCTTGATTGCCGATTGGATTGGCCACGACGCCGCGTCACCGAGCGGGCAAAATGACTTTCCTTCGATGTTATCGCACAGGTCGAGCATCAATTGGGCGTCTTCGGGTCGACCTTCGCCCCTGGCGATTCGCTTAAATACTTTCACGAGCCAGTCAGTGCCTTCTCGACACGGTGTACACCACCCACATGATTCGTGTTTGTAGAACTCAGTCAGGTTCTTCGTTGATTCAAAGACGTCGACGGTTTCATCCATCACAATAAAGCCACCTGATCCGACACTGGAACCAGCAGTAACCAGGCCTTCGTAGTCCATGCGAACATCCTTACCAATAATGTCGCCTGCTCGCATGATGTAAACGGAAGAGCCTCCGGGAATGACTGCCTTCAGTTTCTTTCCCCCAGGGATGCCGCCACAGTCTTCCATGATGAACTTCTCCATGTCGTCGTAACCCATTGGAAGTTCATAGACGCCCGGTTCATTGACGTGGCCCGAAACTGACCACAACTTAGTACCGCCACTCTTTTCCGTTCCCAGTTTCTGATAAGCCTCGCCACCCATCTTGATAATGTCAGGCACAGCCGTCAGAGTCTCGACGTTGTTTACGACGGTGGGCGAAGCGTATAGACCAGAGACAGCAGGGAAGGGAGGTTTCATACGCGGATGTCCGCGCAAACCCTCCAGTGAACTCAGCAGCGCGGTTTCTTCACCGCAGATGTAAGCGCCTGCACCCGTGTGTGTGTAGACTTCACACGAAAAATTCGTCCCCAGAATGTTGTTTCCTACCAGGCCTGCTGCGCGAGCTTCATCGATGGCCACGTCCATAATGTCGATGAGGTAGCGATATTCGCCGCGGGTATATATGTAGGTAGTTTTAGAGCCGAGCGCATAGGCGGCGATCAGGATCCCTTCAATCAGCAGATGCGGATCGCGTTCCATGAGATAGCGATCCTTAAAGGTTCCCGGCTCAGATTCGTCGGCGTTACAAACAACATACTTCGGTTTTGGAGAGTCCTTTGGAACAAAGCTCCACTTCATTCCGGTTGGAAATCCCGCACCGCCACGCCCACGCAACGCTGACTTCTTTACTTCGTTAATGACGTCGTCGGGTGACATTCCATCAAGAACTCTCTTGATGGCCTGATAACCTCCGTTGGCGCGATAGACGTCCAGGCGGTGCGAGTTTCCAAGGTGAACTCGCCGAAGTTGCAATGGCTCACAACCGATGGCTTTGATCTGCATGATGTCCGTTAAACTTCAGTTTGTCGCGCTTAAGAAAGTTGGGCCACAGATGAACACTGATTAGACGGATATGAAAACGGATAACAAAAACGCCTTGAACTTAGGTTGCTGCAATCCATCATTTATGTCCGGCTCGATCCGCGTCTATCTGCGGCTTTCTTCCTGCATCCTTAAGGCAACGCGTCCAAAACTTGATCGACTTTCTCCTGTGTCAGATTCTCGTGGTAATCAAAATTCAACTGGAACATAGGTGCAGTCCCACATGATCCAAGACACTCAACTTCGGACAATGTGAAGCGTCCGTCGGTGGTTGTTTCGCCCGGTTTGATTCCAAGTTTCTTTGAGCAGTGTTCAGTAATTGTTCCGGCACCCCTGATCTTGCACGATAAGGTTTTGCAAACTTGAATGTGATACTTGCCGATCGGTTCGGTGTAGATCATCGAATAGAACGTTGCGACTTCCCAAATATCGGTAACCCGTAACGACAAACGATTCGCCAGATAGAGCACTCCAGCCGGATCAAGATATCCGCGTTCACGTTGGACGATGAACATGAGCGGCAAAATAGCGGAACGTCTCACTGGATACTTCGCTAAGTGCTGATCGATCTCCTTCTCGACTTCAGCGGAGAACGTCGCTGGTACCACATCGAGATCGACTGGCTGAGAGAGCGGCTGAATGTTGGTTAACTGTTGACTCATTTTCTTCCGATGGTCTGAGGCCTTTGGGCTTCGGTCTTTGAAAGTTTGGTGTTGTTCCAAAAACCAAAGACCCAAAGACCAAAAACCTCTCTTACTTATCTATCTATCTCTCCCAACACAATGTCTAACGAGCCAATAACGGCAACAACGTCTGCCACCATTTCGCCGCGAGCCATGTCGGGAAGCGCAGACAGATTCACGAAGCTGGGTCCGCGGAAATGTACGCGCTCTGGCTTGGGGCCACCATTCGATTTCATGTAAACACCCAGCTCGCCTTTCGACGCCTCGATCGGGTGATAAACCTCGCCAGGTGGCACGTCGAAACCTTCAGCAACGATTAGGAAGTGATGGATCAATGCATCCATGTGTTTCTTCATCGCCTCACGATCCGGTAACACAACTTTGGGCGCGTCGGCTTTGACTGGACCTGGTTTCAATCTCGACAGAGCCTGAACAGCGATCTTGTGCGACTCTTTGAGCTCGCGCATGCGAACCATATATCGCGCCCAGACGTCGCAGTCAGATTCAGTGGGTACTTCGAAGTCGTAAGTTTCGTAGTTGCAGTAGGGATTTGCCCGACGAACATCGAGTGCAACACCACTGCCTCGCAAACAAGGCCCCGACAGCCCCCAGTCGATGGCATCTTCGGGGGAGATATAGCCGACACCCTGCGTGCGTTTCTGAAAGATCTTGTTGCCGGTGAGCAACGTGTGAAACTCGTCGACGGCTGGTGGAAAATCCCTCAGAAACTGCTTGCACCGATTCTCAAAGCCTGCCGGCAGATCCATCATGAGTCCGCCAATACGGAAGTATGAAGGAGTCATACGACCACCAGACGCTGCCTCAATCAGGTTCAGAATCTTTTCGCGCTCCCTAAAACAATAAAAGAAGATTGTCATCGCACCGATGTCGAGTGCGTGAGTACCCAGCCAAACGAGGTGTGACCCGATTCGCTGGAGCTCACACATGAGGACGCGAATCGTTTGCGCACGCTCCGGAATCTCCAACCCAAGCAGTTTCTCCCCGGCCATGACGTAGGCGAGGTTGTTGCCGAGCGGATTCAGGTAGTCCATGCGATCCGTGATGACGATTCCTTGCTGATACTTTTTGTATTCAAAGAGCTTCTCCATGCCCGTATGAAGATAGCCAATATCCGGCGTGGCCTTTATAACCATTTCACCATCGAGAACCAGCTCGAGTCGCAACACTCCGTGCGTCGAAGGGTGCTGCGGACCCATCGAGATCGTCATCTGAGTGTCGAGCGGTCGATCGACAACTTCGAATTGTGGCGGAACGGTAGTCATGTCAATGCTGATTTCTGATTGTAGATTGCTGATTGATAGAACGACAGAACGTGTGTGACATTCTTCTTAAAGCCAAAGTTTTAAGCCGTTTCCGATTGCAAGAAATCAGCCATCAGAAATCAGCAATCAGAAATTCACTTGAGGCTATATGGTTCGTATCCCCGCAGAGGGAAGTCTTTGCGCAACGAATGACCCTGCCAGTCTTCAGGCAACAGGATGCGTCTCAGATCAGGATGACCA
Source organism: Pyrinomonadaceae bacterium (assembly GCA_035257465.1). Classification (GTDB taxonomy): domain Bacteria; phylum Acidobacteriota; class Blastocatellia; order Pyrinomonadales; family Pyrinomonadaceae; genus PSRF01. The sequence continues at coordinate 37,265 of DATEXA010000128.1, forward strand.
TCAAATATGACACCGAACAGGTCGTACGTTTCGCGCTCATGCCAATTGGCCGTACGCCAAACTGACGTCACGCTGTCTACATGAACGTTGTCCTCGCTGAGCAAAACCTTTAAGCGCCAACGGTGGTGCTTAGTCGTGGAAAAGAGATGGTAATTCACTTCGAACCGTGGTTCCTCCTCAACGCCACGATCGACGCCACATACATCGGCAAGAAAATCAAACCGAGACTCTGACCAGGCCTTCAAAAAGACACAGGCTCCACGAATACTTTCGCGCGGGACAATAATCGTAGTTTCGCCCAGCGCTTCGACTACTTCGGTGATCCATTCCGGATGTTCACGCTGGAACGCCGCCACGAGCGGTGACGGCGTCTGCTCTGAACTTTGGGTTTGATCTGTAGAGACCTCTGTCTTTTCCGGCCCTGACTCCATTCTTATGCTCTACTCTCTACGACGATCGACGACGTTCGTGTTTTGAAGCGATCGTGTATGGTCGGGCTTCCGGCAATGTGTTCTGCCGGGCAGTGGAACCATCAGTCACCGGCAATGTGCCGGGCACCACCGCTTCGCGTGCTTCTGCTTCGAGAATGTCACGGCGGTCACGAACGCTCTCTTTCATAACTTTTTCCTGCAGCATCATCACGGCATGGATCAGCATTTCAGGTCGTGGCGGGCAGCCGGGAATGTAGACATCCACCGGCACGATCTTGTCGACGCCCTGGACGATGGCGTAGTTGTCGAAGACCCCTCCTGATGTTGCGCACGCGCCCATCGAGATTACCCACTTAGGTTCGGGCATCTGATCGTAGATGCGCCGCAGTACGGGGGCCATCTTTCGAGAAACTCTACCGGAGACGATCATTACGTCCGCCTGTCGTGGACTTGCGCGAAAAACCTCTGAACCAAAGCGAGCCAGGTCATTGCGGGCAGAAGTAGCGTTCATCATTTCAATGGCACAACAGGCGAGCCCGAAAGTTGCCGGCCATAGCGACGACTTCCGCGCCCAATTTATTAAGGAATCGAGTCGAGTAGTCAGTACCTCGGGCAAAGCTTCAGCGATTATGTTTTCCAGTCCCATTTCAACTACCTTTAGGCCGCAGTTCGTCTCTTTCTCTCGGCCTGTCGAGTTTCCAGATCCGCAAGCGCCCGTGACTCGGCTTCAGCCTCACGCCGGGCTCTGTCACCCCAATCGAAAGCGCCTTTTTTGACGACGTAGATATACCCGACAAGCAACAGCGCGATGAAGATCATCATCTCCACATACACGAAAGTGGCGCTAACAGTGCCCTGTGCGACAAGAGCCTTTGCAACTACAGCCCACGGCATTAGAAAGATGACTTCAATGTCGAACAGGATGAAGATCATCGCGATCAGGTAGAACTTCACGGAGAAACGTTCGCGGGCAGATCCCACCGGGTCTTTACCACACTCGTAAGGCATCAATTTCGTTTTAGTTTGCTTGCGTTGGCCCACGAATTGGGAAAGGAGAACGTTGCCGACCGCAAAACCCGCTGCGACGACGAACATCAGGAGTATCGGCAGGTAATCAGAAAGGTGAAACGACATTTCAAACTGAACCTTCACCTGCCAGAGAACGATCGAGATCAATTACGATCATTCGTGGCGAGCGCCACACACATACGAGATTGAGAATCATTGTACAAGCTGATGCTAGACGAAGTGATCAAGGGTGTCAAGCAACGTTCTGGCGCAGGTTTCGGCGAAAAAAAAAGCTGATTGACCGTGAAAAAATCCTTGTGCTAACGTCTGAACGTCCCTCACGTTGTGTCGAGGCCCTTGATGAATCTCAAATGGAACAGACGTCACTACATTAAGTGATTACCGGATTCAATACTGATATCGAACATGATGGCGTTGTCTATCATGTTCAAACAGAAGATAAGGGGCTTGACACTCCCCTAATCCTGTCGCTGGTCTATGTCGGCGGCGCAATCCTTGCCAGTAAACGTGCTCCTTATAAAGATCTGATCGCGAAAGGCTTCAGTGATGAAGCACTTTCCGAACGCCTGAAACGGCAGCATAAATTGATCTGTGCTGCGATCAATTCAGGCCGCATCAACGATCTTAAGAAAATGAGTGCACGTCCCGAGGGTTTGGAGCCAGCCCCTGAGCTGGTTGCGCAAACGGTTGAAGATCCGGTTCCCGAACCTCTCGTTGATGTTCCTCCTGAGCTTGAGCTCGTTCCACAAACGGTTGAACCCCCGGTTCCCGAACCTCTCGTTGACGTTTCTGCTGAGTTTGAACTGGAAGAAACCGATCAGGAAGAGACGGAGGAAGACGCGGCTTCTTCTGATGCCAGTGAATTCGTATTTGAACTTGAGTCTCAAGTATGGTCGCCTCCGGAAAAAGTAGAACCTCCACCGCCACCCGAGAACACGTCTGCTCCTGAAGCCTACGAGGCGACGCACGCGCAGCAGGACCTTGAGGATTATTCAGCCATTCATGGGGAAGGCTTGGCGATAATTCTCCTCGACGATGCAGAGTTTAATTCTGGAGAGTCACGGACAGTGCGTGTGTTGATAGTCAATCGCAAAGGTGACGACGAGAAACCGCTTAATAGCGCCAGCGTATCAATCAAGATACTGGGCACGACCTTTAGGCCGTTGATCTACTCACTACAGACAGATCGTGACGGCGTGGCTACTGTGGCGACCCAAATCCCCAGATTCAGTTCAGGCAGGGCAGCAGTTTTGATTCGTGCCGTAGCGAGGGATCAAGCTGCGGAACTGCGGCGCGTAATACATCCCGGCACATGAGGCAACGAGAATTTTGCATATTCATGTCAACGGCGTTAGCAGGGAATTCTCCGAAGGGCTTCGTCTCTCAGATCTGTTAGGACTTCTCGAACTTCCCGTTCAACGAATTGCGGTGGAACTCAATAGAGAGGTTGTGCGCCGAACTGATTGGGACAAGACTGTCCTCCGCGATGACGACCGAATCGAGATTGTGCACTTTGTCGGTGGTGGTTAAGCGCGTTTCACATTGCTGGGTAGATCGGTGTAGAGTCGTTGTTGTAGGAATAATTTGTTATTGAGGTGACATTGAGATCTATGTCGACTGTGACGATGACAAAAGGCGCAAAGGATCAACTACAGATCGGTGACCGTACTTTCCAGTCGCGACTGATTATTGGCACTGGAAAGTACCGCAGTTACGAGGAGATGCGGACAGCGCATCGTTCGTCTGAAGCCGAGATGGTAACGGTCGCTGTCCGTCGCGTTCCGCTCGATCGAAGTACGGAATCTTTTCTCGATTACCTTGATCCCTCACTTCAGATTCTTCCAAACACTGCCGGCTGTTATTCCGCAGAGGACGCGATCCGAACAGCACGTTTGGCAAGGGAAGCACTACAGACTGATCTTCTGAAGCTCGAAGTGATTGGAGATCAGACCACCCTGTTTCCTGATAATGAACAAACACTCGAGGCAGCGCGAGTCCTGGTGAAAGAGGGTTTCGTTGTTCTGCCGTATTTCAACGACGATTTAATCATGGCAAAGAAGCTCCTCGACGCAGGATGTACGGCCATCATGCCTTTAGCTGCTCCAATCGGTTCTGGTCTGGGTATACAGAATCCTGCGAACCTGAGAATCATGCGAGAGCAACTGCCTGACGCGACGATTATCGTAGACGCCGGTGTCGGCACTGCGAGTGATGCAGCTATCGCGATGGAGTTGGGCGCGGATGCTGTGCTGATGAATACAGCAATTGCTGAAGCAAAAGATCCAGGCGGCATGGCATCGGCGATGAAGCTAGCGATCCAGGCTGGTCGATTGGCTTATCTATCGGGTCGGATGCAAAAGAGATTGTACGCGAGCGCCTCTAGTCCGCTTACGGGCACGTTAAAGTAGCATCAATTCTTAGTTGTGAACGCAAACGAGTCGAAGAACGTCTCCACTTCCTTCGTCTGATCCATATCCTTCCAAATAAAAACAGCTTGCTGGAAAATTCGGTTCCCGCGGATGAAGACTCTTGACTTGATGTTTGCGGCAGGTGTTTCGCTCGTAAACTCAATTCCCTGACGTCCATCGAAAGTTATATTCCGACTGGTTAGAAGTTTTGCGTCCAGCGCCTTATTGAAGTTGTCGCGGTCAGCTTCTAGTTCGGTCTGCGGAGCGACTCTAACACCAGAAAGATAGTCACTGTACGCTGACAGGTACACGCACCTTTCGAGTTTCGCGATGTAGGCATGCGTTGTGACCTGTTCTTTAGTTGTAAGCTGTTCCTCTGGTTTTGAGGGCATCATGGCTGTGAATCCGCCGTTCTCGGGTGCGAGCTTTACCCAGCCGCTGTTGGTATGTTCCTGTGCCACAACAACAGACACTAGAGTTAAGAGCATCGCAATTGCGCTAAGTATTTTGAACATTCACATTCCTCATTCTCAATTAGGTTCTTACAAAAGGCTCTAAAGCTTATCGGACATGGGAAGGGTCAACTCAACTTTGTCCTTCTCCAGCATCACACGATTCCCAAACTCCGTAATCGAAACAGTCGGGTACTGACCTTTGGTTACACTCAGGCAACGAGCAGAGATCAATGCTTCAATAAATAACAGAATCTCATCTTGTGCCATGTCCTTCAGAAGGCCGTATGTTGAGAGTTCGTTTAGCTGAGCGTCAAGAACGCTCTTGGAAGCAGAACCACGCAGTGTTGCTGCCAGTGTCCTTTTACCGAACCTGCCTTTCATCCGTCTCGCGCACGCAAGTATTTTTCGCACTCGAAGCAATTCTTCAGAAGAGAGCGGTCGCGGAGTGTCGACGTTAGGTTCGGTTTCCGGTTTCCGCTCGAATGTATCTACCGTACCCAACGGTGTACAGTTTCCACAGGTGCCGCACTGACGTGCGTGATGCGGATCGCCGAAGTAATCTAGGATGTAAGCTCGAAAGCAGCGGTCTGCATAACAGAACTCGATCATCTCCCGCAGTTTTCTCCGTTCCAACTCACCTCGACGAACAACATCAGTTTGGTTTGTTCGTAAATGCGCGACAGGCGGATCGTCGAGCATCACGATGGTGCGATTGCGTTTTGTTGTTTGTTCGGAACGATTGGGAGCCGTTGATGTGCGTTCTATGTGCCCGGCACGTTCAAGCAGATACAGCGCGGAGTTAACAGCCATCTCATTCTTTTCCCCCGCACGTTTCGCTATCTCGGAGGACGAAAGTTCGATTCGCTTGAGCCGTGTCGACACGAGCGCGTCGTAGACATTCTTTACAAGTGTTCCGTTTGGATAAGACCCTTCGATGAAAAAGTCGTGAGTATTCTTGTCGGCGTAGTTGAAAAGCAACAAACATCTGGACTGCAAACCGTCGCGGCCGGCGCGACCGATTTCCTGATAGTAAGCCTCTATCGATCCCGGCATTTGATAGTGCACGACAAAACGGATATCTGACTTGTCGATGCCCATTCCGAATGCGTTGGTCGCCACAATCATCTGTTTACGCCCACTCATGAAGTCTTCCTGGGCTTTGATTCTCTGATTGTCAGTCATTCCCGCATGGTAAGTGGCCACGCTAAGATCAACCTCGAGGAGACGCGCACTAACCTGTTCCACGGCTTTGCGCGTTGAGGCGTAGATGATGCCTGAACCCGTTTGCGACCTGGCGAGCCGCTTGATGCGAGAGATCTTGTCTCGTTCACGTTGGGTGTGAACGACTTCGATCGATAGGTTTGGTCTATCGAAACCACTAACGAACGTTTGTGGAGTCTTGAGTCCGAGTTGCTGAATGATGTCGGACCGGACGTACGGAGTTGCTGTTGCTGTTAATGCAAGTGTGCGTGTGTTTCCGAGTGATTCAATGACATTCCTGAGCCGCAAGTAATCCGGCCGAAAGTCGTGACCCCACGTAGAAACGCAATGGGCCTCATCAACTGCAAACAACGCGACGTTTACTGAACGGAGTGCAGTATTGAATCGGGAGCTTCGGAAACGTTCTGGAGCGACATAAATCAGTTTGTAATCGCCACGTCGAACAGACTCGATACGAGATCTTTGCTCAGCTTCTGGAATCGCACTATTGATGAAAGTTGCAGGTAGGCCGCGGGCCCGTAGTGAATCGACCTGGTCCTTCATCAGAGCAATTAGTGGCGACACCACGAGTGTTGCGCCTTCCATCATCATCGCGGGCAGCTGATAACAGAGCGATTTGCCACTGCCTGTCGGCATAACGACGACAGCATCTTTGCCTGAGAGAATTGCGGCGATGACGTCGCGCTGACCTTCGCGGAAGCCTTCGAAGCCAAAGTGCTTCCGCAGAGAGTCAGTTGCGTCATCAATCGTGAGCATAGAAGCAATGTACTACGAACGCGGTTTGATCGGGAGCTTGTTGTATGAATCAAATGGGCGCACCGCGGCAGGTTGCCATAACAAGCAGGGATTTCACGAGCAGCCACTCAAACTCTAGCAAGACCTGCGATGAGGAACCGCAAAGATGAAACGGACTAGAGGTATTCCGTGGGTTCGGCGGTGATGCCGAAAAGTCGTTAGCATTGTTCGCAGAGTCGGTGCAACCACTATTAATACGAACGGTAGCTGTTGTGTTGCTCGGCGCGGAACTCGGGCTACCTTCGAAACA
>DATEXA010000129.1:0-1946 GCA_035257465.1 Pyrinomonadaceae bacterium
GAAAGGGGAGTTTGAAGAAGTAATCATGGTCGAAGTACAGATCGAAGAGATGTTTAGGTCGGACTGAAACCGATCGAAAGATTACGAACGAGCCGTGGTCGTCGATGCTTTTAGAGGTCAGAAAAGAAAACCATGAAGACCACTCATCGGAGTGAACGGAGTAGTACGTTCAAAAAAGACTTGACAGAGCCGACATTGTTAGAGATGTCCGGTTTCCCGACTTATCAGGATTTAGCGTGGGCCGGGATTATTTTTGATCGTTCTTTTGTGCATCAGTTTAAAAAGGTTGAGCAAGTCACGGTGATTGTAGCTCACAATCATTTGAGGTAATTTGCTTCCAAACGCTCTCCCTCATTCACAGCATGTGCATTCTAAACTTGAGGCGATCAGCTTCGACCGTCTGAGCCCTCATCGGGGAAGTAGATTGGCCCAAACGTCCGATAGGCCAAATTTTATTAAGAGGAGTGGCACCGCGGCTTCTAGGTATAGACATAGAATAGCTATTCGAATTGGGCGAAGGAGATGTGACGTGAACGGAGCAGGATGGATTCGAGTTGTGGTGCTCGCGAGTGTTGGGATTGGCTCTGGTGCTAGCGGACAGATGGGTGCGCGAAAGAGTAGTTTGCCGAGTGTTGCGAGTACAACGGAAATCGCCTACCCGGTTAACACTACTACAACGGGCATGGTGTCTCTTCTCTTGAGGCTTGACACTTCAGGAAGTGTGCAGAACACGCTAGTGCTGCAAGATACGCCGCCATTGACAGCTGCGGCACAGGCTGCGGTTCAGAATTGGAAGTTTAAGGCTGCGAGCGTTCAGGGGAATGCAACTGAATCGCTGCTACCCATTTATATAGTCTTCAACCCGTATAACCCGGCGGGGACTGCACCGGTGGTTGGCGGCCTCAATTCGCCACGAGCAATGAATCCTAACGGGGCGAGTGCTCTTCCACCGCAGGTTCGACTGGCATCGTACGCAATGTATCCTGCGAATACGGTGGCCACGGGAACAGTCGTGTTGTCTGTCAGTATCAACAAATCGGGGCACACCACGGAGATAAAGCCTGTGCGTGGCGCACATCCTTTGACGGACGCTGCAGTAGAAGTAGTCAAACAGTGGGGGTTCCAGCCGGCAACATTAAACGGAGAGCCAGTGTCGGGGAGAATCTGCATTGCATTTGTCTTTCAACGTAATTTGAGCTGAAGGAGGCCGTGAATCAGCTCAGTTTGGTACATTGGGTGCCAGTTGTGCATTTACTGGAGCTCAAACATGAATTGCAAATTGTTAATCAGGATACCGTTTCTTGTCTCGCTGGTGATTTTGCCAACGCTTTCGCGGGGAGCAGAGGACGGAGCCGCACTCTATAAGTCGAAATGTGCTTCTTGCCACGGCGCGAGCGGTGAGGGAAAGAAAGCAATAAAAGTGCCCGGGCTAAGAGGCACGATGCTAACTGCCGACAAGATAACGGAACGCACAATGAAAGGCATAGCCGGTGCAAAGGCGCCTCATGATCAGGGCATGTCGGGCATCAGCGACGAACAAGCCAAAGCGATTTCCGAGTTTGTAAAGACGTTGCTACCCGGGGCGAAGAGCAAGTAACATCGGAAACCCAGCTACCAGCGTGCGCTTGCGGCCTTCCACAAATATTTGCAACTGGCCAAGGAAGAGTCGCCCGATGAATTGACGCCGGTGCAGAAATTGTCGGCTCGGCGAGCAAGGTGACTTCGGCTTCGCCCTTCAGCGCCGTCTCCCACCCATCCGAGCCGGCCGGCTACTTCGCATTGAGTTGTAGTTCTGAGTACGCTGTGCGCCCTTGTTGCGCATCTCCTGCTGGTTTTGCAATTTTGGTTGTGGCTTATCCACCGTTTGCCAACCGTTCCCGCTGTTGCTCGACCAGTTGCCGTTATTTCGGTCGTAGCGGTACACCGTCCCATCTTTGCCCGCGTAA
>DATEXA010000130.1:0-2810 GCA_035257465.1 Pyrinomonadaceae bacterium
CGCGATGTCTTCGTGTTTCTTCCGCCAAGCTACTCGAAGGAAAAACGTCGACGATACCCGGTCGTGTACGCCCTACACGGCTACTCGATCGGCGCCGAGCAATGGACTAAAGAGATCCACGTTCCCCAAACAATCGAAGGAGCATTTGCACTGGGAGCGAAAGAGATGATCGTGGTCGTTCCTGATTCGAAGACACTACACAACGGTTCGATGTATTCGAGTTCGGCAACGGTCGGTGATTTTGAAAACTTCATCGCTAGAGATGTTGTTGCTTACATCGATCAGCACTATCGTACAATTCCAAATCGAATGAGTCGCGGTTTAGTTGGTCACTCGATGGGAGGTTATGGTGCAACGCGAATTGGGATGAAGCACTCAGACGTGTTCGGCAGCTTATACATTATGAGTCCGTGCTGTTTGTCACCGAGAATTTCGCTACCTCAGAACTCAGATCTCGCAAAGACTCTCGAGGCCGTGAGGACGCCGGAGGATTCAGCAAAGCTATCCTTTGGCGCTCGCGCTACGCTCGCTAGCGCCGCAGCTTGGTCACCTAATCCTAAGAATCCTCCGTTGTATCTGGATCTACCTACCAAGGATGGTGAGACGCAACCGGGCGTTCTAGCAAGGTGGGCAGCCAATGCGCCGCTGGCTTTCGTGGATCAGTACATACCGAGTCTTCGTCAGTATCGGGGAATAGCTCTGGATGTTGGTGACCAGGATGGCCTAAAAGTTGACATTGCCAAACTGCATGACGTCCTTGATAGGTATGGAATCCAGAGCAGCTTTGAACAGTACCAGGGCACTCACACGAGCAAGGTTGCTGATCGTTTTCAGAATCACGTGTTGAAGTTCTTTAGTGAGCATCTCTGTTTTGAGTCGCGATGTCGCTAGGATCCGCAAAACAATCAATCGACTTCAGGGCTGGTTGTCGGCTCTTTGTTTCGCGAATTCTTTTTTGAACTCCTGTTCTTTGTCCTCCACATATTTCTTGTAGCCGCGTCTGAACGTAACTTAGTTGGCGATATGGTCTATTTGACCTTGTATCCTAAGGTCAAGAGCATCTTCTCAGCGTAACGCCTGCCGAACTGCCTGTAACCTTCCGCAGTGAAATGGAGGTGATCAGAGTTGCAAGGCAAACCCGCTGAGGATATGACATAGGAGTTGTGAAGCGTCGCTGGAAGCGTTTTGATGATTTCATTTGCGCTTGCCTTTTCGCCCCCTTTATCTGCATTGACCACTTCCCCAGCCAACAGCGGCACTGATCCTGGCATGAGATTTAAGTCGTTCAGCAAATAGTCATAGACCAGTGTCACTTTCTTTGGCCAGTCTTTATCGTCGGCGTTTGATTCTCCTTGGTGTAAAAGGATTCCTTTAATGACACCATCTCTTTGAGCAATCTTCGCCAACTCAACCAGGTAGGCATAAGGGTTACCACCGTATTCACTTGCGATGCTTACCTTCCAGGGATCAGCTGTCGCAAGATAATCGCGATACCCTTGCTTATCCCACAACTCGATCTTCGTTCCCGAAACTCCCAGCTTTACAACTCCAACCCTAATCTGAGGAGGTAGGTTAGCGATCATGGTCCTACCAAAATAGTCGATAAGAGAGATGCCCTTCGTACGACGAGTCAAAGGAGGAACGGCCGCGTACCATTGCCCCTTCTTCCAGCCGCGACTGGGCACGTCAAAATCCGCTAACACCTGAAAGCGAGGATCAACTATTAATTCGTCATCTTCGATTTTGCCTCCACCTTCCATATTCGATTGTCCGAAGCAGAGGAAGATGTAAAAATTCGGATCAGGATGCAATGCCTGTGACTGACGTGGTGCGTTGAGGCTTATGGTCACTTCTCTGATCGGCTTGTCTTCCGAATCCAGAAATCGTGCGCAGAAATCGGTGGCCCCTCCGCCGTTGACGATCACTGCGCGCACAATGTTGGTACCTTTGTTCAGAGTCAGCCGCCTGGAAACGCCATCGTCAATGACAGTTTGGCGATCACCATAAATACCGATTACCTCCTTGCCATTGACCCACCACACGGATGCGGCGTTCGAGCCGATTGCCAGTCGAACATCACGCATTTCGCGCGGGGAGTTAATGACTGTGGCTACCCAGAACAGAACATCGGAGGTCTTCTTGCCGTAAGCTCGGGCGAAGTGAAAAAGGTTGACGTTGTAGTTGGTAGTATCCAAAGCATGCCAGGTAAGTTCAGCACCATCGACGTTCACCTTATCCCCATCACGAGGAACAACGTTCAACTGATCCGCGAAATACTCTTTCTTGACTGCCGCTTGCACTGCGGTTTCCGTTAGGCCATTGGTGCTAATCGGCTCCAGGATGAACCAGCGCTGAATGAACCCGTCTGCATCAGGTGCTTTGTCGGAAGAGTCTGAAGTCTTCAACGTTGAAGCAGGAATCTGCGATGCGACATGCGCCACATGGACAAGCGAAAGTTGCCAAACGGTAAGTACAGCTACGAACGCAATCAGCGTTATGAGATGCCTATTCATAAGTTTCGGCGATTACAATCTGCTCAAGGTGTTTTCAAAAGCCATCGTTGTTTCTCACTGCGGGGATCGAATCCGGCAAAGGTAGCGAAACTACTGCCGACCGCCGAGAGAGCGAGCAGCTTTTTCAAGTTTGGTATCGCCTTCGGCATGATTCTCCAACTGCCGTCCCCAAGTTCGTCGAACTGCCAAAGCTGTTCAGGTCTGCCCGTGAAGATTGGCAACGCGACCAGCTCTGCGTCATCGGTAGCAGTCAACGTACGGTCCGTTCCGGCGATCGAGATTTTGAAATACGGCGAG
>DATEXA010000131.1:0-12880 GCA_035257465.1 Pyrinomonadaceae bacterium
AGCGTCTCGCCTGCCGACAGCGCTGTCGGGGGCGCGAACGTTATCTGCGAGGATCGAGGCCCTCGTTAAGACGGACGCGCAAGCTGCGTTCCGGCGGGCGAGACGCCCGCGGTCTCAGTACATTGAGAAAAAGAACTAAACTGGAGTCCCAACAACTGCAGATTTTCATACCGGCCAGTCATGAGATGTTCCCTCTGCCTTTAGAATCAGAGACAAACCGAGCTTGAGTGTTTTCAAAGGTTTGGAAGTGTGCGTTGACAACAATCTGACGCGGCGCTTACTATTCTGCCGTTCATAAACGTCATCGCACCTTCTGCGTGAGAACATGCTTCTTCAAGCAGTAGCTTCCACCGCAAATACAAACATTGGCAGTCCAATTACAGCCTACTGGCCGGTAATGATTTTCTTTGTAGTGGCTGTAATCTTTCCGGTCTTGCCACTCATCCTGGGACGCTTTCTCCGTCCAATTAAATACGAAAAAGGAAAGATGCGGCCGTATGAATGCGGCATCGATCCAACTACAGCGGCGCATGATCGTTTTACTGTTAGGTACTACATTGTGGCGATGCTCTTTCTAATATTCGATGTAGAGACGATCTTCCTTTTGCCGTGGGCGATAATATTCATGGGTGATGATTTTTCCTTCACCAAATTCGCACTGATTGAGATGTTTGTATTCATAGCGATTCTCGTGGTGGGTTATTACTATGCGTGGCGCAAAGGCGCACTTGAGTGGGCCTAGATATTGCTGATTCTTGATTTCTGATTGCTGATTGCGGAACCGGTAAACGCATCGCGCAAATTTTCAATCGAAACCTTGTAACTTTTTGAAATCAGCAATCAGCAATCAGCAGTCAGCAATTGGCAATCGGAAATCGACAATAATTTATGGCTGAACACGAAGAAGGGTTTGTTCTAACAACGGTCGATTCGATCATGAATTCGATTCGACGCTCAGTTGCGGCTAAGGGGATGGACATTGCAGCGCCCGTCGTGAACTGGGCGCGAAAGTCAGCGCTGTGGCCTATGACCTTCGGACTCGCATGTTGCGCCATTGAGATGATTGCGACTGGCGCCGGTCGCTTCGACATCGACCGTTTTGGTGCTGGCGTGTTTCGTCCAAGTCCCCGGCAGAGTGACCTGATCATTATTGCGGGCACCGTGACGTTGAAAATGGGTCCTGTTGTGCGTCGAGTCTACGATCAAATGCCCGAACCAAAGTGGGCAATTGCGATGGGAGCGTGTGCTTCAACAGGTGGCCCATTTGACTCCTATTCGACAATGCAGGGCGTGGATCGATGTATTCCCGTTGATGTCTATATTCCCGGTTGTCCACCACGTCCAGAAGCCTTGCTCTATGGCCTAATGCGTTTGCAGGACATCATCATGCGCGAAGCTCCATCTGCGTATCTCTTTGAATCTGACGGATCAGTTCATCGAAATCGTCAATTCGAGGATGAAGTCGAAATGACGCCGCAAGAGGCTGCAAGACTGGCCAGCGCGCCACTCCGCTAGACCGCGCGAATTTATTAACGCGGGACGAAACAGCGAATCCACACTAAAAAAAAACGAGGCGCAAAGCTCCTTTTTCGAGGTTATGCTTTGCGCCTCTAGTTGTCTCAACTTACATCTGGAAGAAACTCGATGCCACCTTCGTCTAATGCTTGTTAGCTGCAATAAACGGGGGAGCGAATGGAGCAGCGCGCAGTGATGGCTGAGCAGATTGTGAATGGTCGGGTTATTGCCGCCTGCCAGCAAGGAGACCGCGATGCATTCCGTGTTCTGTTTGAGACCTACAAGGACAAGGTTTACTCGATAGCCGTTTATTCAGTTGGCGGGGACAGAGCGCTCGCTGATGACGTAACGCAGCAGATCTTTTTGAAACTCTTCACGGCGATAAAGCAGTTTCGCGGAGACTCCGAATTTACTACCTGGCTCTATCGACTAGTCGTCAATGCTTGTATGGATGAAAGGCGACGTCTCGCGCGATTGCTTCCCTTTGGTGAGACAGTGGCGATGAACTCTTCGACGCATAAAAAACCACAGGAGAAACAGTATGCCCGCACTGAAATCGCAAACGCTGTGCAGAATGCAATTAGTCACTTGAAACCGAAGTTTCGCCTACCGATTCTGCTGAAGTATGTGGAGGGAATGTCCTACGAAGAAATCGCGAGTGTGATGGGTTGTTCAAAGGGCACGGTGGCATCGCGACTCAACCGCGGTCATGGACAGCTGGCAAAACAGTTATCGCACTTGCGCGAGCATGTCTTTGGTGAGGAGTAGTTTTACAGAATGTTTTCGCACCACGTTACAAGAAACTTTTCAGCCTATTGCAATGGCGAACTGAGCGTTGAAGAATCACGCCGGTTTAATGAACACGTCATGGCGTGTGCGAAATGTCGTGCACAGTTTGATGATATTAAGTTGGGCGTTAAGTTCGCCGAACAATTGCCTTCATTTTCAGCGCCAGAGAATCTCTGGAACAATGTTGAGACGAAATTAGGTACGGCTCCAACTCGTGATTACGTTCGACTCGGATTCGGCACGTGGCGATTTCAAGTTGCGGCTGTTGCTGCTGGACTCTTGATAGTCGCGACGCTGGGAATTTGGTTGCTCCGCAGTCGGCAGATACCAGTTCATGTTTCTCCTTCGTGGGAAGTACAGCGACTCGACGGTACGCTTCGAGTGGGTGAATCAAGCGTTGCAAACAAAGGAAAGATGAGTGTGGGTGAATGGGTCGAAACCGGGAAAGACTCCAAAGCTCAGATTAACGTCGCTTCGATTGGCCAGGTCGAGATCGGTCCCGACACGAAAGTTCGCCTGTTGCAGACACAACCAACTGAACACCGGCTCGAACTAGCACGCGGCAAGATGAGCGCTCGCATTTGGGCGCCTCCTCGGCTTTTCTTTGTTGATACTCCATCAGCAGTTGCTGCTGATCTCGGTTGTGCCTACACGTTGGAAGTTAATGGCTCGGGTGCGAGTCTATTGCGCGTAACGGCAGGTTGGGTGGCGCTGAATTTAAAAGACAGGGAATCAATGGTTCCCTCGGGCGCAGCGTGTGAAACGCGGCCAGGTATTGGTCCCGGAACTCCCTACTTTGAAGACGCAGCTCCGGAGTTTCGCGCCTCGCTCACTAAGATCGACTTTGATAACGATTCAGAGTCTACAAAAACCGCTCTTGATGTGATGTTAAGTCATACTCGCAAACGTGACACCTTGACGCTTTGGCATTTGTTCGGGCGAGTTGATGAAACAGAACGCGGCCAAGTCTACGACAAGATTGCTTCATTCGTGCCCCCTCCGGTAGGTGTGACTCGTGAAGGGATTCTGAGTCTTGATCAAAAGATGTTGGATCTGTGGAGAGTTCAGGTTGAACCCACATGGGCTGTAAACACAACTATTCCCAAAGAAGTGGCCGAGGCGTATTGGAGGGTCAAAAACGGAGCGGCGAGAAAGGCTGATGACCTTCAGAAAAAATTGACGCCTGTTGTGCCTTAGTGATTGGAACTTCAGAAAGGTGTTGATATGAAAGACCAATTAACACGAAGAAGTTTTCTCAAAGGAACTTCTGCTGCCGTTGTGCTTCCTTCATTTGCTGTTGGCGTTTCTGGTTTATTGGCTGTGATCAGTCGCTACAAGACCGGTTCTCACGCGACAGAAGAGACCAAGTCAATTTCATGGAAAACATCGATCGTGTCTAATTCAGAACCGGGCGAGCCTCTCATTGTCTCTGGGACGATCTACTCGCCTGATAGAAAAACTCCGATGGAAGATGCAACACTCTGGGTCTATCAAACTGACGCGACGGGAATTTACTCGACAAGCGGGGGTGATAACCGCTTCACGCGTATTCATGGTCAGATGATTACCCGCGCAGATGGTCGCTATGAATTCAGCACGATTAAGCCGGCCTCCTACCCAGGACGTAATATTCCTGCCCACATTCATGCTTATGTGTCGGCGCCCGGTTTCCCCGAGTACTGGATCGACGAATACGTTTTTGAAGGCGACCCGTTCATTACCGAAGAGGCACGGAAGAAAATGTATCGGGGCGAAGGAAAGTTTGTATCTGTCATGAAACTGACGCGTGGCAGTAACGGTGTGTTGCGAGGAGTCAGGGACATTCAGATTGAGAAGTGTACGAATAATTGTGTGCGTCATTAGTAAATCACCTATGAATACCAGACCCTCAACTCGCCTGGCGTTTCAACTGTTGTTGCTTGCCGTTCTCAACTTCGCTCATCAGTCAGCCTTTGCTCATCCACCCACCGGCATCGTAGTTAATAGACAAGGCATCATCTACTTCACGGATCTCGAGACTGTTTGGAAAGTCGACATAAACGGGAGTCTTACGGTCTTTCGCGCCGGCGTTACCGGTCGACACGTGCACGAACTGGCGCTCGACAAAGATGACAACCTGCTGGGTGCAGACTTTAGTCACGAAGATTCGAAATGGATTAGCGATGTTTGGAGGATGAAACCGAACGGTGAATTAACTTATCTGCTTGAACCGACCAGCAATCCTCCGCGCGCCTTCAGTATGTGGGCGGATGACTTAGGAAACATGTACTTCGTTGAGCAGGATAATCACTTGAAGAAACAAAAGTTGTTATTACGTCGAACGCCAGACGATCAGGTGACTACGCTCGCAGGGAGCACTTATGGATCTCGAGATGGGAAAGGTGATGCGGCAAGTTTCGGCAGTGTCGGCGGAATGTTCATTACCAGCTCCGGCCAGGTTTATCTAACGGACGGAACCTCGCTGCGAAAAGTCTCAACTGCTGGAGTAGTGACAACCATCGCAACTGATCTCAACAAACGAACCGCCGAAGACGTTCCGCCATTGTTTGGTAAGAACGACGGAATTCTAACCGGCCTGAGCGTCGACAAGGACAATAATGTCTACGTTGCGGATGCCGGTAATCAACGCTTACTAAGAGTCGCTCCGTCGGGAAAGTTTGATGTCGTTTATCGCGGTGAGTCGCCGTATTACCCGAATGGTGTTGCGGTTGCGCCGTCGGGAGATCTTTACGTACTTGAAGTAGGGTTTAAGCCTCCGAGTACCTGGCTGCCCGCACGCGTTCGAAAAATGACCCCAGAAGGGAAGAACGCAATCGTCGCTGTTTCCGGTGATCTACGACAACCTCCAGGCGGAGCTGGTCGAGGCGAATTCACCAGGCTCATGATTCCCCAAACAACCAGTCGCTATCTTGTCGCTTTAATCGCAGTAGTAGCGGGTGCCGTACTTCTTGGCCTCTGGAAGTTGAGCGGAAGAATCAGGCGCGCATGACACGTTTAAGAAAAACGCTTCGGTGGTTAGTTTGAAATTGAGTTCCTACACCCCGTTGCATCCCGGACCAAAACTTGGTGGAGATGACGTGAAAGCTCTTTGCGAATGGACGGGTCTCAACATTAATTCCCATTGAGCGCGTGAAGATGTCGCATGTCATTCAGTGCGATCACCCGCACAAAACCGTCCGCGCGAAGGTCAAAGCGACTAATCCCACAATTTACAGTCGAAAGCCAAACAGGTTTTAGGTCGGGTGAGTCCAGTGCTCCCATCAGGTGGAGAGCGAGGATGCAAATGGTACCCGTATGACTGAACACCGCGACAGTCCCACCTTTATGTTCATTGATGATCGCATCGAGTTTTTGCCGTGCGCGATCCAAGAGTTGGCGATAACTCTCACCACCTGTCAAAACATGTTCGAAGTCACGCCGTAATAGTGCGGCGTATTGTTCCGGGTGTTTCTCTGCGGCATCCTCGAAAGTAAGACTCTCCATTACACCAACACTTCGCTCTCGAAACGCTTCAGTTGCGTGCACTGGCAATCCTGTCAATTGGGCCAGAGGTTCCGCTGTTTGTGTCGCTCTCACAAGGTCGCTTGAATAGATTGCTGTGATCGCTTCGGCGGCGAGTGCCTTGGCGGTGACTTGAGCTTGTCTGAGGCCGCGACGTGAGAGCGGTGTTGAAGTGTGACCACCGAACCGACGTTCAGCATTACCTTCCGATTGACCGTGCCTGACTAATAGGACCTGGGTGACGGAGTCGGTCTTCAGTCTTGGACCGTTGCTCTTTGAATCACTTGAGTTCATTGTCCGCTCGACCAGTGAAGAAGAGTTTAACTAAACCCTTTGGGCCTAACTTCTATGCGGGGACCGGCTCGCCTTTGAGCTTCTCAGCCTGAAAATGAGCGACGAGAGCGTCGATGAAAGGATCGAGGTTTCCTTCCATTACGAGATCAAGCTGATGGATCGTCAGGCCAATACGATGATCACTGACGCGGTTTTCTTTGAAGTTGTAAGTGCGTATCTTCTCAGATCGATCGCCCGAACCAACCATCGAACGACGCTCACTAGCGAGAGCGTCGTGCTGCTTCTGTTCTTCGATTTCCTGTAGTCGCGCCCGTAGAACACGCATGGCTTTTTCGCGATTCTTAATTTGCGACTTCTCGTCCTGCATAGAAACCACGACGCCTGTTGGCAAGTGAGTTATACGAACTGCGGAATAGGTCGTGTTAACCGACTGACCACCGGGACCAGAAGAGCAGAATGTATCTATACGCAGATCCTTCGGATCGATCTTAACGTCAACCTCTTCAGCTTCAGGGAGAACTGCCACAGTGATCGCAGACGTATGTATCCGTCCGCTCGCTTCGGTCTGTGGAACGCGCTGGACGCGATGT
The DNA here is from genome assembly GCA_035257465.1 of Pyrinomonadaceae bacterium. GTDB lineage: Bacteria > Acidobacteriota > Blastocatellia > Pyrinomonadales > Pyrinomonadaceae > PSRF01. The sequence continues at coordinate 6,690 of DATEXA010000131.1, forward strand.
ACACCAGACTCGTGTTTCAGCTTCGAATAAACTTTGTCGCCTTCAATCAGAGCGATCGCTTCCTTCAAGCCGCCGATACCTGATTCCGAAGCTTCGAGGATCTCAAAACGCCAGCGTTGTTTCTCTGCGTAGCGACCGTACATTCGTAGCATTTCAGCGGCAAACAAAGTGGCTTCGTCTCCACCCGTGCCGGCCCTAATTTCGAGAATGACATTTTTCTCGTCGTTTGGATCAGAGGGAATCAAGAGAAGTCTTAGTGCTTCCTCGGTTTCTTCGAGGCGTGTTTGGAGACTCTCGAGTTCCAATCGAGCCATCTCTCGCATTTCGTCGTCGTCTGAGGTATCAAACAATTCTTGAGCGCCGACCAGCTCAGCTTTCAAGGATTTCCAGGTTTGATACTTTTGAACTATCTCACCGAGAGCTCGATGCTGTTTCGCCGTTTTGCCGTACGCTGTGGGATTCGCAAGCAACTCCGGAGACGACAATTCGTTTGCGAGTTGCTCGTAACGACTCTCAATCTGTTCAAGTTTATCTAACATGAAACCTCACGACAGTGGTGCGAGCGCCGGTTCTTGAGACTGCGGCTCCAACTTCAACGATTCCTTTAGCGCCTCAATCGCAACTTCGAGCTGTTGATCGTCTGGCTCTTTGGTAGTCAGGTTTTGTAGCCAGACGCCCGGTTTGGTTATGAACTTAAAGAACCAGCCGCCCTCTTTCCTGGCCGACAGCCGGATGATCTCGTAAGAGAGACCAGCGACAACCGGAATTAGCACAATGCGAATTAGAAAGTTCAAAAACAGAGAGTCAAACTTGATAATCGAAAAGAGAATAATCGCGACGAGCATTACAACCATCAGAAAGCTTGTTCCACATCGCGGATGTTGTCGCGGTTGAGGTCGTGCGTTCTCAACGGTCAACGGCAGTCCGGCTTCCCAGGTAAAAACGGTCTTGTGTTCTGCTCCGTGATACTGAAAGACGCGTCGAATATCCTTGAGCAGGGAAAAACTGAAGATCATGATCAGGAAGAAAGACATCCTAATCATTCCATCGATCAGGTTGAACGCTACCGACGGACGAACCGGGTGAAGGTAAGTGCGCATACTCTCCCAGGTTGTTGCATACCACGGTTTCTCAGCAGTTGATTCCGCACTAGTGACCTGAGGTGCAGGCGGTTCCTTGACAGTGGATGACGCAACTGGAACTGCCCAACCGGCGGCGATAAAAAGAGCGTTAGTTAAAAGCAAAGGGGCGGCGACGAAAATCAGAACGTTGAAGATCAACGCAAAGATAATTGAGCCAACAGCTGCTGTCGTTGCTCCCTTTTTCAGTTCGTCTTTCGGTTTCGATTGAGTCGGAACGGGAAACAGTCCAGGCACTGCACCAGTAAGTCCAGCGAAGTCTCCTTCACCTTCGATTACAGCTGGTGACAAGGCAATTTCAACTTCTGTTGCTTCTTCCGCTTCAACAAAAGCCTCACTCGCTGAATAGTTCAACGCTTTGATGCCGAGCCCCATCGACTGAACGAGCACTGCGCCACCTCGCAACACTGGCAGCTTAAGAAGTGGCAGCTTGTCACTCCACTTCGGCAGCCTTGCGGACGTGTTCACGATCGTGCCGTCCGCTTTGCGGACTGCAATCGCATACGCGTTTGGGGTACGCATCATGACCCCTTCGATTACAGCCTGTCCACCAACGATCAAATCTCTTTCAGGTGTACTCATAGTAGTTAATTAAAGGCTCGAACGACTTGCCTGACTCTAAGGATAACAAACTTCTACAAACACTAACGCCGGCATTTTGTGCTGATCGCTTGCAAATACAGAAATAGCGACCGAACAATTTATGCCGGCGTTCAAAAGGTTGTTTGGCTAATGTCTCTTCTTCAAAAATCCCTCGAAAACTTTACTGAGCAGCAGCTTCAGTTGGTGTCTTCTTGCCATAGCGCTTATTGAACCGATCGACGCGTCCAGCTGTATCGACTAGTTTTTGTTTGCCGGTAAAAAACGGGTGGCAGGCCGAGCAGATTTCCACGTGTAAGTCGCCCTTCTTGGTCGATCTAGTCTGAAACGTCTCGCCGCAAGCGCACGTAACGGTTATTTCGGTGTATTCGGGGTGAATTCCAGGTTTCATTACTTATTCTCTCGTCTCTATAGGCGTCATCAACGCTGTAATTTCAAACAGGTTATGATAGAGGTCTGCCTCTAAAATCGTCAAGCCGAGGTCGTTGTTCAGTGGTGGATTTACGCCTCAGAAACTCCTCGTCATGTGTGTTTTGTCTTCGCTTTATCTCTTAAAATAAGTCTGTTGACACGATCTAAATCGCATGTTTAAATCGATTTTCGCCGTCCTTCTGTACTTTTTAAGTAACACAAGCAGCACCTTTCAGCGTGGATATTTGCGCGGCAGCTGTATCAAGCCCCGACAAGTAAACGCGAGCGCAAGCGAAGTGTAAGTCCAGACGACCCTCAGGGTATCTATGGCAGAAGACACGAAGCAGCCTGGTCCTGAAAAGCCAAAGACGCCGGACGCGTCTGCCCCTGACTCGTCCGGCACGCCATCCCCTTCCACAATCCCAAGCGCAGGTGAATTAGTCGGAGCCGATGCCGAAAAGGCCGCGCTGGTCGAACAGGCTAAGTCTCGTGTCGCGGCCGTAAAAGAATCTCTCACGTCCGATGCTTCGGCCAGTGCCGGCACACCCAAACCCCCGGTAAAAAAGAAGGAGGAAGCTCCCAAGCCGACAGACGCAAGTGGCCACTGGCTCGTTAAGAAACTGAAAGCACAATTTGGCGATGCGGTTGGTGAGGCGTCCGAGTTTGTTGGCCAGCTATCGATCAATGTCGCAAAGGACAATATCGTTGCCATCTGTGACTTTCTCAAAGCGGACACCAAGAACCCTTTTGATTATCTGTCGGATCTGACGTGCGTTCATTACCCCGAAAAGATATCAGCTCCTTTTGAGGTTGTTTACAACCTGTACTCGATCTCAACGAACGAGCGGGTGCGGTTGAAACTTCAAACGAGCGATGCTGTCGACAGTGTCACCGGTGTCTGGCCCGCCGCGAACTGGCTAGAGCGGGAAGTATTTGACTTGTTCGGAGTGAGCTTTACCGGACATCCAGATCTTCGCCGATTGTTGCTGCCGCCTGACTGGGAAGGACATCCCATGCGCAAAGATTTTCCTTTGGAGTTTGTTGAGAACGCCTGGACCGAGAAGCATCTGCCCGTGATGACTGAAGTGCTGGGTGAACAGATCCAACAACGCAGAGCTTATGGTTTGGAAATTCTCTCAGTGCCTCAAGAGCGAATGATGAGAGAGATTTTTCGCGGAGACAAAGAGGTGATGAGTAAGGATAAGTAAAAGGTCTTTGGCTTTTGGCCTTCGGTCTTTGGAAATACTAATACACAAGACCTAAGGCCAAAGACCAAAGTCCAACATCGCGAACAATGACTCCCAAGGAAATTGCCGTCCATTACAATGCTAAAGTGTTCGACTCGGCAGATGCCGCGAAAGTGGCGGGCTTTGTTTTGGGGGAATCATATGCCCCGCGAAATGTTTGGAATAAAGCAAGCGCAGCCAGCGCAATCGTTCTCAAGCTTGTAGATAAAAAGGCGAGCGGTGAAGCAGAAGAAATCGGTTTGGTGATCGAACCGTGGCGTGTGACTGGCTGTTATAAGCCTCAGTCGACGGAACAACCGGTAGCCTAACGTCACCACTCAAAGCTTCAAGAGCAAAGTTTAGTCTTATGCACCAGGTAGAAATCGCAACGACCCGGGAGACATTACTCGACAGCCCAGAAATGGTGCTGAACATGGGTCCGCAGCATCCGTCCACCCACGGTGTCCTGCGTGTTGTCCTGCGACTCGATGGCGAAACTGTCATCGATCTTGATTGCGACATCGGTTACCTGCATCGCGGCATGGAGAAGATTGCCGAGAATCGCATGTACACGATGATCGCTCCCTACTGGGATCGTCTCGACTACATTGCGGCAGTCTCCAACGGACTGGTTTGGGTCGAAACGGTGGAACAGATGATGGGTCTCGTGGTTCCGCCACGCGCCCACTACCTTCGAACAATTCTTACTGAACTCAATCGCATCGCGTCACATCTACTTTGGCTGGCAACACACGCGCTGGACATCGGCGCAGTCACGGTACTCCTCTGGGCGCTTCGTGAACGCGAAGAGATACTGAAGATTTTTGAACGACAGTTCGGCGCGCGTCTCACTTGTCACGCGTGGCGTGTCGGTGGACTTCCTAACGATGCATATGACGATTTCAGCCGCGATGTTCGCCAGTTCGTAAACAACTTCCCGAAGCGCCTGGACGAATATGAAACTGTCCTTTCTGAAAATCGAATATGGCTTAGTCGCACTGTTGGCATCGGTGTAATCTCAGGTCCGGAGGCGATTGCTATCGGACTGTCGGGACCGGCCTTGCGCGGTTCCGGTGTCGCGTGGGACATCAGGAAGTCGCGACCGTATGCTGCGTATGCCGACATGGAATTCGATGTACCGCTCGGTGAGAATGGCGATACATACGATCGTTACCTAGTGCGACTCGAAGAGATGCGGCAGTCACGAAGAATTGTCGATCAAGCTCTTGATAAGCTGCCCGATGGTCCGGTAGCCGCGAAGTTACCCAAGATCGTCAAGCCTCCGGCAGGCGATTACTACCACTCCATCGAAGGACCAAAGGGCGAGATCGGTTGTTATCTTGTTTCAGATGGGAGCGCACAGCCGTATCGTGTACGCGTTCGACCGCCATCATTCATTAATCTTCAGGCACTGCGACAGATGTGCGTCGGCCATTTAGTGGCGGATGTCGTTGCGATCATCGGTACGCTTGATATCGTTCTCGGAGAGATTGATCGTTAATGTCCGATAAACTTCAGTTTGTCGTTTTGTTTGCCGAAGCGGATCTGAGGTCTCGAGAGCGACAAACTAAAGTTTATCGGACATTTTTGGACATTGTTAACATATGTTCCTGCTTGCACCAATAAACCTTCTGAATGACTTTCTGTTGAGGTTCTTCAATGCCGAAACCATCAACTTTGTCATCTGGCCACTGATCCAAATCGGTTTAGTTGTCACGTTGGTTGCAGGTTGGGTAGCGTACGCGACTTATCTCGAGCGTAAGATCTCGGCATTTATGCAGGCGCGACTGGGACCGATGAGGGTCGGACCATGGGGGCTCCTCCAACCAATCGCCGATGGTCTGAAGTTGCTGGTGAAGGAAGACTTCATTCCTGAAAAAGCTGATCGCTGGATCTTCTTCTTTGCTCCCTACATCGCTGTCGCTTCAGCATTCATCGTGTTTTCAGTAATACCGTTCGGACCTGATTGGGGAGTGATTGCTGACGTCAATATCGGGTTGCTCCTGGTGCTGGCAGTTTCGAGTGTCGGTGTACTTGCTTTGATACTTGCAGGCTGGTCGTCAAACTCGAAATATGCGTTGCTAGGTGGTTTGCGATCGAGCGCTCAAATGGTTTCGTACGAGGTGGCGATGGGGTTGTCGCTGATTGGCGGCCTGATGTTCGCTCGTACGTTGTCGCTGTCTGGTATCGTCGTTGCACAGGCTTCGGACTCGATTTGGTTTGTGGTTTATCAACCGGTTGGCTTTTTCCTGTTTCTAATCAGCGGTGTCGCTGAAAACAATCGAGCTCCGTTTGATCTTCCTGAAGCTGAATCGGAGTTAGTGGCCGGCTTCCACACAGAATACTCAGGCATGCGCTGGTCGTTGTTCTTCATGGCCGAGTACGCGGCAATGGTTGTTGTTGCCTCAGTCGCTACCACGTTGTATCTCGGTGGTTGGTACTTCCCATTCGTGTATGGTCTGACTGAAGCAAGTGGGCATCACAGCGCTTACGTGGTCATTAGTGTGTTGGTGTTTTTGATTAAGGCCTCGGCAATTTTGTACTTCTATTTCTGGTTGCGCTGGACCCTGCCACGCTTCCGTTACGATCAGCTAATGGACATCGGCTGGAAGTGGTTGATTCCTTCGGCGCTTATTAACATCGTCCTTACTGCCCTGGCGGTGTTTGTTGTTCAGGCGCTTGATGGTTGGAAAGGGATAAAGACGCTACAGTCAATGGATCGCGGATTGAATCTGAGTCTGGCCGGCAAAGTGATAATGATTGTGTTTGGCTTGATCGGATTGATCTTGACCGGGTTCTTGCTGTCGCGAATTAA
>DATEXA010000132.1:0-2936 GCA_035257465.1 Pyrinomonadaceae bacterium
CGGCGGAAAAGACGTTTTGGCGCACACGGAGTCGTCGCCGCCGCCGATATGGGAGTCTGATGGCGCAGGAATTTGACGACGTATAATGCGTTTTGGGCCAGCCTAACGGGCAAGTGAAGCAAACTCGATATTACTTGATAGCCGTAGTCAAAGAAGGTTAGAGCTTAGTGCCAACGCTCACTTCGTCGTAGTTCGACGATGGAAATGCCGTTTCGAGCAGGAAATCCTTAATTGTGTCGCTCACTGTGCGAGGAAAGCGCAGTGCATAGGACCTAAGTTTCGCGGGTGCAAGAAACTTCAGATTGATTTCGTCTAGCGGCGTCGGGAGCCCTTCCTGCCTGCTGAGATAGATCCAGTCTAGAAGTGCTTTTTCCGGCTCTGCAATAAGGTACTTATTGAAACGAGTCGCCTTCTCTTCAAATCCCCAATAAAGGTCTAAAGAGATTTTTCTATACACGATTGCTGCAAATTTGCTTCTGAATCTCTGCGGATAATCGGGCGTCACGCATGTAAGTACGGATGGGTTTTGTGCGATAACGCCCCGCTCAACCAGTGCGGACTCAAGGGAAATATAGGAACGGGGACGAAGGATGTTTACTAGGTCGCGGGGCGAGAATCGTTGATTGAAGTGGTTGATGTAGATCTTTGTTGATATGCGCTCGAGCAGTCCCTTGGATTCGTATCGACGCAATGCGTTGCGGATGACAGGTTCGGAAAGGTGGTATTTGCGCGCCAATGCTTCCGTTCGCAGGACGCTATTTCGGCGTGCTTCGTCGGTGAGGACGATTGTCCAGTTCATCGTCAGCCCTCCTCTATCCATTGTGAAAGGACCGTTCGTAGCGACTGGCGTATTGGTTCGAAGCCCTTTTGTGCAAGCTCCTCAAATACGGCATAGGGTAAGACCGGACGGAGTTCGACGGTACAAAGTTTCGAATCGATACGTTCAATTCGAGATTGAATGAATTCGCGGTCCAAATCCTTCATCATGATGAAATCTTCAAGATGTGCTTTGAGGTTTGTGGTCAATAGAGCACCTTGTGAAAGGAGAAGGTGGATATCAAAGGCGTCGCGAGCCTTCAGATGACGGCGGTCAAGAAAAACCTCACATTTCTGGAGAAGGAGATAATTCGCGCTAGCAGTAAGTACCGTTTGTGCGTTTGTGCCTGGGATATTTTTCTTGAGAACTTGGCTTTCTAAGACATTCCCACCAATCCTTGTCAGATCGATACTGAAGAGGGGTTTGTCGTTGGCGATGACCCATTGTTTTACGAAGTCGCTGCTCTCTTTGTCTTTGCGGAATTCTAGATGGCCTAGGCCGAATGTCTCGGCAATCGGCTGAATGCGGTGGCGGACAAGCGATTGTATTTTGTCGGATGGAGGAAATGCAGTCACCGACGCCAAGAGGTCGAGATCACGAGAGAAACGCGGGCTTTCGTAGAAGAGCACGAGAGTCGCTCCTCCAAATAGAACGAAGCGGTCTGGGAATGCTTCGAAGACTGCGAGTGCTGTCTCCTCGATCAAAACGAGAACCTCGGCTTCGTTTTGCTGGAAGCGACGGTCAAGATATTTCTGTGTTCTATCTTGTAGGTTCACACGCCAAGAGTATCATATGTGGGGCTTTACGACATCTAATTTAAAATATAGTTGTATGTAGCATTATATATGGTGTGTTCAGCTCCTATAATATGCTTTAGGCGTGGACTGAAACAGAGAAATACGATTCACGAGGAGCCATGCTGCTACCAACCACGGGGCCGGGGAAATCAAGGTTCGTTACAGGTCGAAAGTCAATCTTTCTGGTCGAAAACCGCGTCATTTCACGCTTTCCCTTCGGTGCTCGGCAAAACTGATCCACCTGTGCTCTCCTAAAGTGACCCACCCGAGAAACAGGACTCGGAACAGGATTTGCAGCAGGCGGATCTTATTGCGGCTGAGCCATGGGAATGCCGGGAACTGCGACTGTGGGACGCAGACCATTCAACCTTGCGGTTCTCTCACGAAGGTCCGTCGATGCGAATCGAGTGACAGCGGTGTCGCAGTCGGCTGAACATAGCGTTGACCGGATCTTTATTCGCCAAAACGTTGCGCCAGAGATTGAACTGGAGAGGTCTTCATGCGGTTCCATACCAAAACGCCATGGTATTTTTCATTTAGCAGGGTGGAATCCGCATTTTGTCGCCCGCGCCAACAACGCGTGACTTTTTGGCTTCCCATCCCATTCCCTCTTTCTGATCTGTCTCTTATCGAGCCGCTGAGAGAAGATAAGGCAAGGAGTAGCGCCCAATCTGGAGGAGCCTATGCATCGACTGTCTTTTCTGGTTCTCGTCCTCGCGGTTGTTTCGACTCCCGCCACGGGACAAACAAACTCGAAGGATTCCCAAACTCTCCAGGCCCTGCTGACCGAAGTGCGGCAGCTCCGGCAGGATTTTGAGGCAACGGCAGGAGTTGCACGCAAAATGCAGGTTCTCATTTACCGACTGCAGACGCGGAACACGACCGTCGCTCAACTATCGCGGAGCGTTGACGACGCTCATGCGGAAGTAAATCAACTGAAGAACGAACGGGACAAGCTTGTTGCTGACATCAAACAGCAAGAAGATTTTGTCAGTAGCAACCTAAACACCAGCGGCGACCGCAAGGCAGTCGAAGACGCGCTTCCCGGCCTTAAGGAGAAGCTTGCGTCGCTCGACGATCAGCTGCAACAGGCCGAGAAAGAGGAATCAACCGCGCAAGAGCACTTGCAGTCCGAGAGGGCCAAGCTCGATAGCCTGGAGGCTGAATTCGAACGTCTCGAAAGGAGTTTTGAGAAAAACAACGACGCTCCCGCCAAAAATTCGCAGTAGTGCCGACAATTCTGAAGACATGCCGATACTCGAAGATTTCCCGGTAGGTTGGCGCGACCCGATCTGCCGGCTCCACTGCTTTAATAGACAGTA
>DATEXA010000133.1:0-6698 GCA_035257465.1 Pyrinomonadaceae bacterium
GGTTAGCGCGTCTAGAACAAACACTCGGAGCCCTCCTTGACAGTCGGGCTACTGCACCGGGCTACTGCACCGGATTTGAAACACTCGAAAGGGAATCAAACGTCTGCGGTGAATTGGCCAAGCGGCAATCTTCACCCCAGAGGCACAGGGAACAAAGAGATGCCATGTGCGTTTTTGATCACCGCTCGATCTTCTGCGCTTGCTCTCGGGTTCTCTGTGCCTGTGCGGTGAACCGAAGTACTTAGAAATCAATTCATAGAGGATAGATGAAGATGACACACCTGACTGCATATTTCCCCCGAATGAGAGCCGCACTTGCCTTGCTTTTCAGCTTGAGTTTCGTAGTCGCTGTTCTTGTTTACACCCAACGCGCCGCTGCGGTCGACCAGGACGTGCAGAAGCTAAATCGCTTCATGCAAACAAACAAAAGCAACACTGCGGCCATGCAAATTTTTAAAGAAGGCCGTGATCAAATCGAAGCGCAGAACTGGCAAAAGGCAGCCGAAAAATTCAATGACTTCATCAAGGGTTATCCCAAAGACAAAGATCTTGACGCGGCTCTCTACTGGTACGCCTACGCACTCCAAAAGCAGGGTCTTAAGGAAGACGCAGCGACACCATTGAAGCGACTTATCGAGCGTTACCCGGGTTCCAGTTGGCGTCGCGAGGCCGAAGCCTTGCTCGTCGTCATGGGTTACCAAAACGTAGTTACCAATTTTAAGAACAGCGACGATTGCGAGATCAAAGTCCTGGCACTTCAGAGTTTGTTTCAAGCAGATGAAGAACGAGCAATCAATATCGTGACAGATTCGCTGAAGGCCAATTCGACTACATGCCCTGGGTTTCAGTCAGCTGCTGTTTCGCTGCTAGGTGCGCATGGAGGCGCTCGCGCTGTGCCCATCTTGCTCGACATTGCGCGGTCTAACTCAGATCTGAAGCTTCGACTTACCGCAATCAGACGACTTGGTGAGCAGCATAGTGAGCAAGTGACAGACGAGCTAATCAAGATCTACGACGCGGATCGCACCAAAGACATCAGGGTTCAGATCCTGCGAGCTCTCGTTGAGAGCCGGACGCAGCGCGGAAGCGCAAAAGTGATCGAGATAGCTCGTGCAGGTGACGATGTTACCACTCGTGCATATGCCATTCGGTATCTCGCTGAACTGCATGATCCTGCTTCACTCGACGAGTTAATTCGTATTTACGACACTGACAAGACTCCGGAGATTCGCTCCCAGATCCTTCGTTCGTTGTCTGAACGAGACGACCCGCGTGCGCGCGCGAAGATCCTGGAAGTGGCGCGCTCCGGAGAAACTCCTGAGTTACGCATCGAAGCAATTCGACGTTTGGGCGACCGTGGGAAGATTGGAATGGACGATTTGCTTCAGCTCTATACTTCGGAGACGGATGTAAGGATCAAACAGGGGTTGATGCGAGCTTTTGCGGATAACAAAGATCCGCGAGCGAAAGCGAAGTTAATGGAAATCGCGCATGGGGGCGATCCGATCGAGCTGAGGAAATTTGCCATTCGCGTCGTGGGTGATCGAGATGACGAACAGACCACCGATCAACTCGTCGCCATGTACGACAATGAACAGAACCCAGAGGTTCGTGGCGTTTTGTTGCGAGCATTCGGCAACTCGAAACAGAAGAGCGCCGTTCACAAACTCATGACCATCGCGCGCAGTGATCCATCAGTCGAACAAAGGAAGCTCGCGGTCAGGTATTTGGGTGAGAGCAAGGATCCGGAAGCGTTGAAGTTTTTGGAAGAACTCTTGAAATAGAAACTCTGCGAATGAACGAATGATCATCCGCAGATTACGCAGACTGTTTTGCGAAAAGAGCTACTACCCAGCCGTTTCTAAAGTAAATCTGCGTAATCTGCGTAATCTGCGGATGACATTCTGGAGACCTATCCATGCGACATACAAAGTTCATCTATGCACTACTACTCAGCTTGATGGCGGCAGGTCCCGCATGCGCCGGTGGAAAGTCAGTAACAACCGTTGCTGCTGCGTCTGGTGATGTTCAGAGTCAGTCTGCTACAGCCGCTGTTCAAAGTTTCAATTCAGTTGAAGGTACGGACCTGATGTCCAGGCTCGATTCTGCTCGTGATCGTGCGCGCGCGAAGCAATCGCCCTACTGGTCAGCCTATGCGTTCGATGTTCGCTCTGGTGTAGCAGTCGATCCCGCGATTCGTGAGTTTCACGGTTCCATCAATACGATGGGAGACACTTCAGTCTTTGTGGGTACAACTGCGGACGGCATGCCTGTTGAGACTCGAAACCTCGCGATCTTTCTACTGCGCGATCCGAGCAATCAGATCACACGGATGGAGATCTACAACCTCGAAAGAAAACGCGAATACAGCGGGTATCCGGTTTACTGGCTTGGCAGATCAAACAACGAGGAGAGTTTGAACTACTTAAAAGCGCTGGCCGCCGCAGCCCCACTCGATCAACTCAGCGAACGCGCGGTCCTCGGAATTGCATTACATGACGATTCGCGTGTAGCGGGTATGTTGAAGAGCTTCGTTAGCTCTTCACCAAACCAGCGGATACGTTCGTCGGCTGTTTACTGGTTGGGCCAGATTGGTGGTGAGCAGGCGTTCCTGGGCGCGCTAGTCCGCAATGAAAGCGAAGAAAAGAAACTCCGGCGCAACGCTGCCTACGCGCTTGGACAGAGTCGCGAACGAGGCGTGATGCCGGCGATTCAAAGTCTGTACGACGCAGTGAAGGATGTGGAAATCCGGCAGGGGCTAATCTCCGCTGCGGGGAATTGCAGCGACGAGCAACCTGCATTTGCGTTCCTCCTCGCTGTGGCTAAGAACGATGCAGACGTTGAATCACGCCGAAGTGCGACTCGGCAACTGGGCCATTTCAATCGAGAAGATGCTGTCGACGAATTGATGAAGATCTATTCGAGTGACACAAACATTGAGGTGAAACGCTCCGCGTTACGTGCACTTGCCGAATCCTCTAGCGCGCGCGCTCACAGTCGCGTGCTGGAAGTGGCAAGGACTGAGAGCAATCCCGAGCTGCGCAAGCAAGCCATTCGAGTTTTGGGTGAACGTGGTGAAGCGGGAGTGGATGATCTACTCAAGTTGTTTGATTCTGAACAGTCGCCGGATGTGAGAAGGACGGTGCTGCAGTCTCTGTCAGACACTAAGAGTCCGCGCGTGGAAGACAAGTTGTTTGCGGTGGCGGCCGGCAATGACAACCTGGAACTTAAGAAGCAGGCGATCAGGTTGTTAGGGGATCGTGCGGGAAAGAAGAGCTTTGAATTTTTGAGTGCTACCGCCCAGAGTGCCGATGGCAATACGGAAGTGCAGTTGCAAGCGGTCAGGTCCATTGGCGAAAGACATGCGGAAGAATCAGTGCCGATCCTGATCAAGATTGCGAAGACTCATCCAAACCAGATGGTAAGAAAACAGGCCATCCGTTCTCTTGGTGAATCCGGCGACCCTCGAGCAGTGGAATTCTTCCGAGAAGTACTAATGAAGTAAGCGAACCTCCGATAGTTCAAGCTCCATTTTCACCGCAGTCGTGAAGTTTTTCGAGGCGCATAGAAACTGCGCTACAACCTCGAAGGAGTCACTCTGCGGTGAATCCATCTCCGATATGCTTTATTAGCTTGTCGGGAATTTCAATGAAATTCTATGGTTGTCTTTTAAGAAAAACGTGTCTAAGTTTTTCTCTGTGCAATCTCTGTGCTCTCGGTGCCTCTGTGGTAAGGAAGCGGTATTAGTCAACCACAGAGTCACAGAGAACACAGAGACGCACAGAGAAGAGTCTCCTGCAGACCGATCATTCGTGACACGAAGCTTACCAACCGACTTTTTCAAAAGACTCTGAAGCATATCGGACACCGCGACTGACAAGCTAAAGCTTATCGGACACCCCGTAGTGCATTCGTACAACTCCATCCTCATACGCATGCGTTGACAGCAGAGACAACTGAAGATTCCTCTTTTTTGGCGCGATGAGTGGAATTCCCTCACCAATGAACGTTGGGATCACGGCAATGACGAACTCATCGATTTCACCGGCGTCGAGAAAGGATGCAATAACGTTTCCACCACCCATCATCCAGATATCTTTGCCCGGTTGCGCTCGCAGTCGAGTCGCAAAAGTCTTAACCGGCTCGTTCACGAATTGGACTCTTGAGTTCTTCGCTGTTGGCGGATTATGGGTGAAGACGTAATTCATGATTTTCGATCCGAAGCCACCGCCGCCCTTCTTACCGAAACCTAGACTCATGTCGTATGTCTTTCGTCCCCAGAGAATCGTGTCGATCGACTTGAAGAATTGCATCATGCCGTAGTTGTCCTTTGGGTACGGGCGATCGAGCCAATCGACACTGCCGTCTAACCGGGCAATGAAACCGTCAGCGCTGGTTGCGATAGAGACAATGATTTTTCGGTCGGGCATTGAACATTCTCCCGTTTAGCTTTCTCGCTTCTTTCGAGCTTTGGTTTGTGAGATTTGAACCTACTTAACAGTTAAACTTTCTTCACGCGATATCTCACCATCACACATCCGTTGCTCAGTCGCTTACACTCCAGTAACTCGAGATCGATTTGTCTACTCATTTCATGGAACAGAGGAATGCCCGAGCCGAGCAATACGGGGTGAATGTTGAAGCCGACCTCGTCGATCACGTTCGCCTCAAATAGTGATCGAGCCAAAACACCTCCGCCCATCACACATATTCCTTTGCCTGACTTGCGTTTGAGTTCGGTAATGAACTCTGCTGCATCCACTGAAACAAGTTCTATTCGCTTGTCGTCGATCTTTTTTAAAGTGCGAGAAAAGACGTAGTTCTTTACACCGGGGTGGGCACCCGCACCTAATTTCACGCTGACCTCATACGTTTTCCTCCCCATGACTACCGTGTCGATAGTCTTCCAGAACTTTGTGCTGATCGCAGTTACTTCCTTATTCCACCGCAGCCAACCAACGTCGTCGTTAGTACGCGCAATGAAGTTGTCGAGACTGTTTGCCCCACCAAAAGTTACCTTACGCATTTGCATTTCTCACCTTTGCACAAGCCGCCGCCTCACATCAGGCGGCGAAGCCGATTCAACCGCAATGCCGGTATAGCTGCTCCTTACTGACCATACGAGAAGGACAAATCAATTCTGCCGAACAAGATACTCGTGCATACATGACATCTCCTGTCATGTTTGTGCGCTAAAATTTGTCCTACCTAGTATCCAAGGAGAACCAACCATGCGCGCAGATCGATTGCTTTCCATAGTCTTGTTGTTACAAGCGCATCAGCAATTAACCTCGCGAACGCTCGCCGAACGCCTGGAGGTATCCGAGCGCACCATTCATCGTGATATGGAAGCTTTGAGCGGAGCCGGAATTCCCGTCGTGGCTGAGCGCGGAAGTTCCGGAGGATGGTCATTGCTTGGACAGTATCGAACAAACCTTACGGGGCTGAATGAATCCGAAATTCAATCGCTGTTCGTTACCGCGTCGCCCAAGCTGTTGTCAGATCTGAAACTACAAAAGGCTTCGGAGGGTGCACTGCTGAAACTGCTCGCCGCGTTACCGGCGATGTATCGAAGAGGTGCTGAACGAGCCAAACAACGAATCTACGTTGATTCGACAGGTTGGGCGCGCACTGAAGAATCAGTTCCTCTCCTCCCGATCTTACAGGATGCGATCTGGACAGAACGGAAGCTGCGGATCACTTATGATCGTGGTGGTGAGTGCGCAGCGGTCGAGCGTGAAGTTGATCCACTCGGGTTAGTCGCAAAGGGAAGTGCGTGGTATTTGGTTGGCGGTGTGTCGGGCGAATTGCGCAGCTATCGAGTAACGAGGATTGTCCGTGCGGAAACGTTGGAGACAGCCTGTCAGATTCCACCAGGTTTCGATCTGCAAAACTTCTGGCGACAATCCACGGCCACTTTCAAGGCGTCTCTCCCAAAGTACACGGCTACGTTTCGTGTAGCTCCTTCGGTCTTTCCACGTCTGCCTTTCGCAGGCCGCTTTGCTCGAGTCGGCGAGGTGATCGAAACAGACTCTGCAGGATGGTTCAAAGTGTCCGTCGGCTTTGATGTTGAGGAGATGGCTTCTGAGTACGCGCTCGGGTTTGGTTCAAACCTTGAAGTAATTGAACCAGAGACTTTGCGACGCAAGGTTGTAGAGATGGCGAGGGAAGTGGTGGCGTTTTATGCGGGACAGGAGTTAAGGTCTTAGGACTTGGGCCTTAGGTTTTCGGTTTTTATTTACAAACCACAAGCTCAAAAACCAAAGTCCCAAAACCAAAGTCCCAAGACCCCTCCGCTCTATATCCCTCCCAGTATCTTCTTCCATCTGGTCCACGCTTCGTCGCGTGCCTTCTTATTTCCCTTATATGAGGTCAGTGCCTTCTGGTAATCGGCAGTTGCTTTGTCGTCAGCCTCTTTGTTACCTGTGGCCGTCGGTGCCGTTGGTTCGGGAGCTTCACCAGCTCGCATGAAACCGTGGCCTGCACCATCATACGTGACCGGATCATATGTCTTCTTGAGTTCGGCCATGGCGGCAGTCGTTGCCGGGATGGTTGCGTCAATGCGGGCGTCGTTTCCCGCATAGAAGCCGTAAACGGGCGCGGTGATTTTGGCGACCGCTGTTTTGTCTGGAGCGTTGTCGGTGCCCGCAGGAACTGAACCATAAAAAACAAACGCAGCTTTCAAGCTCGGTCGATTT
>DATEXA010000134.1:0-8640 GCA_035257465.1 Pyrinomonadaceae bacterium
GCGGTCGTGTGTACTACTACGCCCACCTGAATTCGTATGCACCGGGACTTGCTAAAGGTGATCCTGTGAATACGAAGACCTTGTTGGGCTACGTTGGCACCACAGGAAACGCACAAGGAACACCTCCTCATCTTCACTTTGGTATTTATACTTCTGACGGTGCAATCAACCCGCTGCCGTTGCTGGTCGACCGCAACGCTCCGGTGCTGACAAACGTCAAATCAACCTCAAGACATCCGCTTGTCAGTCGCAAAGCGTAAGTTCATACGCAACACGCTTGACCGGTGTCGTTGACTAAGAACGGCGTGTAGCCTTATTGTTTCGCTCAGTTCAACTTGGGTTTGCTCCGCGATTACGTCGAATCATTTAGAGCTGATTTTGTTTCGCTTACCAAACGTGGCGCCGGCCCGCACTCGATAATTTTCATCAATTAATTGGAAGGAGTAAACGCATGCGAATGCGATCTAAGTCTCTCCCTGTCTCGATCTTTGTTTTGTTGTTAGTGGTGACTTTCGCTTTTGCCACCAGATCAGAAGCCGGGAGCGCGCCCCAGGATCCACAGACGCCACCTACAGGTGCACCAACGGGAGCCGGACAAGACCGTCCGGGTCGTCCCGAGCAACCAGTGGAGCCGAAACCATACGAAAGGGTGATCACGAAGGACACAAAGTCAGACGAAGGTATCTTCACGATTCACACTATTAAAGAGAAGGTCTATTACGAAATTCCCAAAAAGGAACTCAACAAAGAGTTTCTCTGGGTAAGTCAGATTGCCAGGACAACTATGGGCGTTGGCTATGGTGGTCAGGCGGCAGGAAATCGCGTTGTGAAGTGGGAACGCAAAGGCAATCGAATCCTGCTTCGAAATGTGTCGTACGAAGTCGTTGCCGACCCGAAGCTTCCCGTTTCTCGAGCGGTGCAAGCCGCGAACAACGATACCATTATTATGGCGTTCAATATCGAGGCCTTCGGTAAAGATGAATCTTCAGTAATCGACGTCAGTAAGTTGTTCACAACTGAAGTAACTGAATTCAGTGCACGCACTCGTTTGCGTGCGCGTGGATTTGATGCAACACGTTCCTTCATTGAGAAGACAAAGTCGTTTCCCACGAACATCGAGATTGAGGTTTCGCAAACCTACACTTCGCCTCCAGACATGAATCCAACTGCGGGTGGAGGTGGTCCGGGACCGCAACCGGCACCAAATCCATTTGCACAGGGAATGCGCGCAGGAACCAATGCCACGGTCGTGATGCACTACAGCATGGTGAAATTGCCTGAGAAGCCGATGATGCCGCGCCTGTTTGACGAGCGCGTTGGTTACTTTACGATTCGCCAGACAGATTACGGTGTTGACGAACAGCGTGCACCACAACGCACGTACATCACACGTTGGCGGTTGGAAAAGAAAGATCCAAACGCGGAAATTTCGGAACCAGTCAAACCAATCGTCTATTACGTAGATCCTGCAACACCAACGAAGTGGGTGCCATGGATCAAGAAGGGAATCGAAGACTGGCAGCCAGCGTTCGAAGCAGCCGGTTTCAAGAATGCGATCATTGCAAAGGAAGCACCTGGTAAAGAGGAAGATCCAAATTGGGATCCCGAAGATGCCAGGTACTCCTGCATTCGGTACCTGCCCTCAACAATTGAAAATGCGTCCGGCCCACACGTGTCTGATCCACGGACTGGTGAAATCCTGGAATCCGATATTCAGTACTATCACAACGTGATGAATTTGCAGCGTGACTGGTACTTCCTTCAGGTCGGTCCACTAGACGCCCGTGCAAAGAAACTTCCGCTGCCGGATGATTTGATGGGACGCTTGGTCGAGTATGTAGTCGCGCACGAAGTTGGTCACACGCTGGGTTTTCAGCACAACATGAAAGCTAGTGCTGAGTATCCGGTCGATAAGGTGCGTGACCCGCAATGGCTGAAGACGATGAGTCATACGCCAACTTTGATGGACTACTCGCGTTTCAATTACGTTGCTCAACCGGAAGACAACATCCCGCTTGAAGATTTGATTCCGAAGATTGGTCCGTACGACAAGTGGGCGACAATGTGGGGATACAAACCCATTCCAAATGCTACAACGCCTGATCAGGAGAAACCGACGCTTGATGCGTGGGCCCGCGAACAAGATGCAAAGCCATACCTGCGTTTCTCGACAGCAGATGCTCGTGGGTCAGACCCAGGGGAAAACACGGAAGCGGTTGGTGATGCAGATGCAGTGGTTGCAACAGGCCTGGGTATCAAGAACCTGAAGCGCGTGGCTGATATGTTGTTACCTGCTACGTCTCATCCAGGTGAGCCTTACGACGATCTCGAGGAACTGTACGGACGCATGCTTGGTCAATGGGCGACGGAGTTGACTCACGTCACAGGTATTGTCGGCGGTTTCAATTCACAACAGAAACATGCTGGACAGGACGGTGTTCGCTTCACAATCGTGCCACGCGAGAAGCAGGTCGCAGCAGTGCGGTTCCTAAACGACAATGCGTTTGCTACTCCAACCTGGGCGCTCAAGCCTGAAATCCTTCGTCGCATCGAACCCTCTGGTGCGATAGCGCGAGTTAATACTGCACAGATGCGCGTTCTAAATTCGCTCCTGAACAACAGTCGCTTCGATCGTCTGGTTGAGCAGGAAGCGATTGACGGGGCGGCAGCGTACAGACAGGGTGATTTCATGGCAGATGTTCGCAAGGGCATCTGGAGTGAAATTGAAGGAGGGCCGGTTCGGATTGACGTTTACAGGCGTAACCTTCAGAACTCGTACATCGACTTGCTATCGCAGAAGTTGAATGGCAGGGCGCCTGCTGGGGATGAATTCCGTGCAATGATTCGCGCTGAATTGCGCGATCTCAGTGCAGCACTCGCGACGGCATCGCCGCGTGCGCTCGATCGGGAGACACGAGCTCATTTGGCGGATTCCAGGGATCAGATAGCCAAGGCGCTTGATCCAAAGTTCGCCGCGCCAGCTCCAACCACTCCGGTAAATCCGCTTGGCTTTGACGATGAGTTTAAGTTCAACTCAACGTCATTCGAGGACTTCAACTCAGCCGACTGCTGGCCTGACTATGCGGTCCGCATTCATCCACGAAGGCAAGAATAAGTAGTTATTAACTAACAATAACGGGAACGGAGCATCAAGCTTCGTTCCCGTTTTTCTGTTGTCGGAGCCTTTGAGAAATCCCTCAGTTACGATCCGCTGAGACACCAAGTATCACTGCACTGATTTTTCTTCTAACAGGTTGGTTGTATGTTCGGTGACACTTCCTGGTACTGAGTGGATGGCTGAGGTTGTGTTCACTGTCTGTTTTGGAAACTCAATCTGATCCGGATGGGACGGCTCTGGTGCCGGGGGCAATTGGTGGCGATGAGGTCGAATCATCAGGCCTGCGAGAATGTGACCAAAGCCAGTCAATGTCGGTATCAAGCCAAACAGCCAGATTACTCTTACCACCGGATCGATCTCGAATGGTATTTGACCGATTACGTTAGGAGGCAGTTTCAACACCATCGCGGCAGACAGGTAGTAAAGAAAAACGGTTAGGCCAACACCTGAGAACATCGAAACAACACCCTTGGTTATCTGCTGCTCACGACGCTCCTCGGGTGTCTTCTGTTTACGAAAACTCATGAATCCTTTTCCGGGGACCGGTTTCTTTTCTGGCGAGATTCGTGCGATCTCGGCATTCATCTTGTCGAGCGCCCGCGATACTTCGTCCGTTACGTGATCGACGGTGAGGCCCTTTACCATCTCGCGAATCTTAGGCAGTGGGCCACGGTCGCTTCGCGCGATGGCCTCGCTCAAGGAGACCGCTTTACCGATAACCTTTAGATTCGCTCCGCAGGAGCGACAATACTGAACGCTCGGATTGGAATCAGTTCCGCATTGAGGACAGTACATTTTGTCTCTGTTCTAGTCGGGTTTAATTGGTGCCGGGCTGTGCGATCAGTGTCTGGCCAAAATGGAAACGCCAAAAGCCTAACCTAGGTTCCCTCAGAATTGCCTTGATATCAAGCTGAGAGTGATCGCTTCAAGACGACGAAGCTCCTGACTTGTTAAGTGCTGGAAGCGCAGGCGTCCCCGGCTGCTGCTGGAAATAGCGTTAACCAAATCTTGAGTAGCAGGCGGGGACGCCTGCGCTTTCAGCACTTAACTTCGAGTCGCTGCTGTCAAAATCTCGCGGGCTGCACGCCTGCCACTCTGGATTGCTCCATGAACTGTACCGAAGTGGCCCAGGCTTGTAGCTTCGCCAGCGAAGAACAACGTATCGTCCACCTGTTTTGCGAGATTAAGTTGGTGTTCCATGCCGTTCACTGGCACGTAGGAGTAAGCGCCTCGACTCAACGGGTCTGTGTGCCAATTGTGAAAGTAGGACTGTGCGACAAAAGTTCGAAGCACGTTCTTGTTAACTCCAAAAATGAGAGACAGGGACTCGAGCGCTCGAGACTCTATCTCAGCATCACCAAGACTAAGGAGTCGTTGCGCTGTTGGCCCGCCAGCCCAACCCACCAGAATCGGCTCACTTCCGAGAAGCGTCCACCACGTCGGTAACGACGCATCAGGATAGTGGATGAAGCCAAGCTGTTTTAGATCCTCCCGTTCGGCTCCTGGGATTTCGAGGTCTTCCCAAAAACGATGTGTGAAGCGCAAAACAATTCGTAGTGCCGCGCCCATTTCGAGTGATCGAATTGCGCCCAGCTTCCATTGGGGGAGAGCGGGGACAAACCTGATGCTGCCTTGTTCATGCTCGAGTTTGAGAACCGCAAGAGGAATAGTGATTAAGGCTTTGTGGGCGGTCAACGGCGCATCGCGCGTCGGTTCATAAAGGGCTTCTACTTTGTTATTCGACCAACGCAGTTCAGTAACTGGCGTGTTAAGCCTGAACTCAGCACCATGACTCATGGCTTCATTCATCAAAACATTTGCAACGCTGTCGTAACCACCGGGCAAACGAAAGGCTCTTTCGCCTTCGATCAAGTGTTTTGCTTCATTCTCCTCCGTTAGTCCGTGAATGCCGACCTTGTCTAGTTGGGCCGCGTCAAAACCCTCGACATACCTGCTTGCGATTGCCTTGTCGCGTGCGGGCATGTTCTTTGATTTGAGAAATTCTTTGAATGACTGATCTTTTACTTCGCCTTTCATCTCCGACATCAGCTGCTCAATTGCTGACCAGAAATCAAATGACTTGGCCAGGTGACCATTTTCGAAATACAAATGACGCCATGTCATCTCTTCAAATTTCAAACGGGCCTTTTCGATAATCGAAAACAACTCTGGCGATTTGCCGTGAATAAACTCTGCGCCAAGCTCGATCGGCAATGAGCCAGTGGCGTCGTGAAGGGTGAAGATACGTCCGCCGATACGAGAGCGCGCTTCAACCACAAGAACCGTGAGGCCAGCTGAACTCAGGTCTCGCGCAGCAGCAAGTCCAGCGGCTCCGGCGCCGATTATGAGAACCTCTGTTGCCATAGCCTTGATTTATTGGCTAAGGACTACTCTAACGCTAGCGCGAACAAGCGATCCTAACCGGGAATCCAGATCTTGTTGGCGATGATCACTTCAATCTTTGGAGAGAACTCCAGGGGGGCGGGACACTTAGTATAGAAGGCGAAGCCCTTGTAGCTTGTGAGGTATTTATAGTTGGTCCGAATGAACCCTCCAGTCGAAGAAATCACCAGAGGCTTCTCGATCTTACGGAGGATATTATCGAAGTCTTCCGGACTCACTTGAACCAGAACGCCACTCGCCTTGATTGCCTGTGCTATTGCGGCCTGTACTGCGGCAGCAGAGCTCATAGTCAACTCCCGTTTGAGCTATTCGTAACTTAATGCGTCAACTGCATCCTGTCGTGCCGCTCTCAACGCTGGATAGAGTGCGCCAATCGTTCCACCAAACAAACCCACGGCGAGTGCGATCAGAATCCAACGTGGCTCTATTTCAATTGTTAGACTGGTCACTCGCATTACTGCAAACCGCGCAACTAAGGTCAGCAGAATTCCGACAGCGACTCCAAGGACGCTTACAACGATTGCTTCCTGTTCGATTACCCAGGCGATTGAACGCTTCGACATGCCGAGTGATTTCAGGATTCCGATTTGTCTTGTTCGTTCGGTTACGGTTGTGTACATGGCAAGTAGAATCACGAGCATACTAATTGCTGCCGCCACGCCCACTACAACTTTGATAAAGACATTCAAGGCGGGAACTCCAGTGGCGTAAAGCTCGGGAAGGTCGCGCGTGAATATTAATTGAGTTTCCGGAAAGCGTTCCTGTATACGTGCAGCAACCTCGTCCTGTTTTGCGGGGTCTGAACAGGCAACGAGAATGGCCGTGGCTCGTCCCTCGGCTCCTTCCTGTTCTTGCATAGTCGTCAGAGGAATTTTGATTCTTCCGCCGCCGGGTGGCTCATACACACCGACAATCTTGAATGATCGTTTGAAGAGTTGGACGGTATCGCCAATCTGCGCGTGCCTGCGTTCTTTCCATTCAGGATCTACGATAGCTTCGTCGCCGGTCATTAGCTTTCGACCTTCACGAATCGTGATGCCCGCCAGATTCGCATACTGGTCGAAATCGATTCCATCAATAAGTCTGGAACCAAATCCGGTATCAGTTGAGTCGAGGATTTGACCGACGGGCGTAGCGGAACGCACGCCAGGGACCTGTGCGATTGCTGCCGCGTGGGAAGTTTGCAATCTGAAAGGCGAAGCACCCCCAAGACTAATCGAGCCGGACGCGCGAATCATGATTTCCGCGCCAATGTTGGACTCCCGCTTTCCACGTTCATGAAGAACGCCGTGTGCCAAACCAACAGTGAACACGATTAATAGGACACCCACGCCAGTGCCGAGAATACTTACGGCCGTACGCGCAGGTCTGTGAGCAATGTTTGAAAATACGAGGCTGTCCATAAGTCTTTGTAAGCGAGGGCTCCGATCCAATAGTTTGCGCCACGCATTCGGCAGCGTGCGCCAGGTAAGGACTAATAAGCCAACCGAGGTCCAGCAAACAATTGCTGCCTTGCGAACAAGCGCGAGCGCGAGTCCTGCGGCGGGAGTGAACCCAAGTCCTTTTTGAAGAATAACCTCAGTGCCACCTTCATAAACACCGATGGTACCGGGTACGAACGCGAAGACAAAGTTGATAACCTTGGTTAGTGACTCGATGATGTATGCCTGTGACACTTGAGGTTTAAAACCAAGGAACCGCAGAGCGACATACACCTCAAGAACACTGGTGGCGTGCGAAAGCAGATCGCAGGCAATCATTCCAAAGAAGGCGCCTGGATGATGTTTGTAGAAGTCGTAGACCTTCGACTCCAGGTGATATATATGATGCCTTCGCTTAAGAATGACCTTGGGACTCAGGCGTAGTTGAGCCATCCGATCGATAACCCACGTCAAAAGCATGACGCGACGTTTTGCAGCGAGAGCCGCTGCAAGAATTCCCATTGCAGCCACAATCGCGATGATGATTAGAACGGTGTAGACAGGCGTCGGCAGGTGGTAACTCAATAACATTACACAAGCGCCACTCAGAACGAAGAACACCACCGACAAATTGTAGAGAAGGTTGTCGACAACAAGAGCGGGCACACCGTAAGTCAGTGGCACTCGTTTGCGAAGCAGCGCTACCTTGGTAGCCTCGCCGAGTAGCGGTCCCGTAAAAGTCAGAAAACTAATGGCCTCGCCACCTAGTCGTGCGGCGAATGCCTGACGAAATGTAATGCGTCGATGTTCAGGTGGAACCGCTGCCCGCATTGCGATAGTGCGTAATACGTGACGAGCACCGCTCAATCCAAGAACAATAAAGAAGCCGAAGCCAATACGCAGCAGCGCATCGAACAACGGCTGGATACCGACCCGGTTGATAACGTAAACGAGTAAAGCAAGGCCCAGAAGGAAGGCGAGGGCTTGCATCCAGGCGAAGGAGCGACGTGATTTTGAGGTGGCGGAAGATTCGGGTTCTTCGGAGAGTTCTTCTTCGATCTCCTCGGCTTGCCAGTTTTCTCCGAACTCTTCAGTTTCGATCAAGGCGATGCGGTAGCTCCAGTAGTCACGGTTTTTCGATCATCAGGTCGAGCCGGCAGCAGTTCTTTGACTACACGCCCAGGAAAATGCCGGAACCCTCTTTCCCACAGGATTGGAATGGGAGTGCTATCATCGCGTAAATTTCCTGTTAATGCCAACAACGTCGGTACGAAGCTTAAACTATCGTAGGGTTCCTCGATTGTGCGGCCCTGTCCCAGCCCGGTCTTTTTCCCACCAGCAATCATGAATACAGAGTGCGTGGAAATTCGAAAAAACGATCCGTGATTCCCCCCTGGGTTAAAACCACGAACATCGAAGTTCCAATGATTGTTGGCGACAAGAAGAATTTCCGGCTCGCATAGTTCTCGTTCACGCTTGAGCATGTGATGCATTGCACGCTGATCGTTCGTCAGGCTCGGGTTGATAAAGTCGAGTTGTTCGATTGGGTACCGAGTCATTTCCTCACCTAAACCAATCAAGCCGTTCGAATATGCAGTGCGATGCAGCGCCTCAAGCCATTCAACTTCTGTGTGCCATTGGCTCAGCCACTCAGCTCTATTCGAACTTGGAATCTTCAGGTTTGAATCTTCATAAATG
>DATEXA010000135.1:0-2582 GCA_035257465.1 Pyrinomonadaceae bacterium
GCCGAGCAAGAGTGGCAGCAAGTGGCAGCACGTAAAACTCGTATCGCGGCTCAGTGTGAAGCCGTTGCCACCAAAGCGTTCGACCAACTCAATGATCGCCTCGACGCCGGCACCCTGCCACCCAACGTGCTCGTCCCCGATTGCAGGCGTCGCCACTGACAAACTCCTTGCCCTCCGCGCGGGCGATCCAAACTCGAACCTGATAACCATCCATTACGAGATGAATCTGCGCGCTAATCAGCAAAAAGCCGAGATTAACGCCCGACTCGATGGACTCCGCGCTGAGGCGCCAGTTCGCTTAAGGGTGTAAAAAACTTCTTCTTGATTCGCCTTATCGGAAGGATTGCGTTTTGTCCTTTCGCGAAGCCAAGTCAATCGTCGGTCGTAGTACTTGGCTGATTTCTGCCAGCGACCACGCTCGAACAGGAATCTTCCAATCGTTTCGCTCAACTCCACAACCACATGATCGCTCTCCAAGAGGTTTTGTTCTTGGCTCTTAGCGATATCACTCGCCAATCCGTACATCTTTTCGAGCGTGGGATCGGCTGGGTCAGCCGCGCCAGTGTCTGTTATTAGCTCAAGCATCCTGTAGAAGGCTTCCATGTCGAAAAACCGGAGTGCTACCGGAACGTTCAAGCTCAACGATCCATCCAAGCCTTTTTGGTACTCACGCAACGCGACAGTTTTATCGCCGGAACGCCGCTGAATGTAGCCTTTCGCATATTGCTGAGTAACCAGCACATAATATTCATGTGGATTAACGCCATTGGAAGAAAGCAACGCCGCCACTGCGAGAACTCCAAGAAGGATTAAACTCAGAGCGACAGCAGAGACAAGACCTGCGCTGAGCACCCCAGCTCGAACACGGGCTCTGCGAGATGATCGACGAATGAATGAAATTTCCTCCGGAGAGAGATCGTGCCGGCGCTTCTTCAGCAACTGACGACCGGCTTTGAGTTGCTTGCCACGTGGCAGTAGATAACTGTACGATTTGTTTTCTTCGAGGTCTTGGCGTCTTGCTTCCCTGATCCTGGCTTTCTCTCGCAGGAATTCCTGATTTCCATGAACCCATCTCTGCACCCTTGGCCAAGCCGTAAGGAGCGCAGCATGAGTAAGAGCAACAGTATGTTCCCCAGCTTGGTCGCGATCCGACACGAAACGCTTAGCTGTTATGTAGGCATCTAAAATCTCTTTCGCAGCCGAATGAGACGGTAGGTCTGCCCGTGAAGCTCTGCGCAATACGGCCGCTCCATTCTCCGAAAGCTGGATCAGACCGCTCAGGATTCCGACGAGCGCCCGCTGGGCTGGCTTGGAAAGCTTTGCGAAGATCTCATCAGCGCGCTTAGCAATGGCTCCTTTCAGGCCTCCGAGCTTATCATACGCGGCCCAAGTGATTAGACTATTGTCGGACCGCTGTTTGTAGAGTTCGTCCAGAATAAACTCTAGGAGAGGTAGGGCCTCGGGGTTCTTTGCCGCTTCATCAAACAATGCTTCATCCAGAGGTTGATGAGTCTTAAGTAATCAAGCGCTGAAAGCGCGATACACTTCGGCAACCCCGCTGTTAATCCCAAACCTACCGCTCGTCGAACCCGTCGGGTTCTCTTACGCGTTAGATGTATCTCTCTGTCATAGATCGTAAGCTCCGTTTCTAGAGCGTGTTGTGCAATTAACGTTGCTCTCAGAAGTGCGCTGGTTTTAGCCGTGCGTCGGCAAGTCTAACATTTCTGTAGTATTTATCTGATGCCAGTACCGCCGGGTCTCACAATTATTTTTATCAATGCAAGATGCTCACAACACGATGATTATGACGCGGGTTTCAAAGCCTGTGAGGCCAAATCCGAACGTTGGCAAGGGTCTTGCTTTCAATCAGTGCACCAACCCAAATACAAAATGAAATCATTAAAATACATATTAATAATCGGAGTGCTCTGCGGGGGAATGGCCTCTCTGGCGCACGCAACCCTGTCAGGACCAACTCTGGTAAATCTGAGCAACAACAGCCAGGCGGGCGAGTTGGCAGCGTTCCAGCAAGTTTCGGGGCATTCAGATGCCGAAATGTGTGTCGTACAATCGCCCGGTAACGAAACGATCACCAACACGTTCGGCACCTTTACCTTCACCAACTCGGCGGTCCGGAATGCAAACGGACATTTTGAGGTTACGGTTACCTTCACCATGAACCCAGGAAGCGTGGTCTGCGGGTTCATTACGAAGAATGGTCACGGTAACGATGTTTTCGTTTACACCGTTTCCGCGGATGAAGGGTCGAGTGGAACCTTTACCTTAGAGGTACCTTTCGCTGGAGCGCTTTCCCACATAGACGTGTTTTGCTGCCCCGGCGGAGTTACGACACCCGATGGTGGAACGACTGTAATGCTCCTCGGCGCGGCCCTCGGCGCCCTTGGTATGGCACGGCGTTTCCTGAAGAGGTAATTAGCTAAATCAGTTTCCCGACACAAGAGTGGCCGTTTCCTCTGGGGCGGCCACTTTTTTGTTTGTAGTCTCGGACGAAGGTAGTTCTTGCTGACGCCACGGACAGTTTCAAGCCGCCATACAAACTGTCGTAGCAGAATCGTCGGGAA
>DATEXA010000136.1:0-9249 GCA_035257465.1 Pyrinomonadaceae bacterium
GCCGTAGAGTAGCCTTTATTCGTAGTTGCGTGGGCGAGCCGCTCAAGCGCAACGTTCGGTGGCTTCGCGTTTTCTTGGGGCATGAAGTGAAAGCATTGACTTACATCTATACTGTCATTTATCTGTTGTTCTCAGCTTGGACAATAGCTAGTGTTGTGAAAGAGAGGGATCCGTGGTGGGAAAAAGCGGCAGATATTATTCTTTTGCCTTTGGGTGTCATTGGAATACTTCTGTTCCTGTTCGGTGTTGGTGATCCTTCTATCAAATCGACATGGAGAGTGATCAGTATTCTGATAGTCGCGGGTCAACTCTTCACTAATGTCTTCTCTCGTCATCTGACTCTTGCCGGTAAAACTGATCTCAATCCGGAGAGAGTATCCCAGTGGGCGATTCTGGGTGCTGACTTGGCAGTAATTGCCTTGCTCGTACCGATGTTCGCGCTGAACATGTTGTTCGCATTCTCGTAGAAGCCAACAGCTCAGCGTTTTGCTATCGTAGGTCGCCGCCGAACAAAGCCTTGCAGCTGACGGCGCGATAGCATGTTTCTCAAGTAACTTTTTCCTCCTCGCTGAGTGCTGATCGCGCACCGCAGCTGAAGGCCAGCGTTCGGTTGCTACTATGTATGAACGAAACCGTTATAGTTGAATATCTACCTCAGTACGGGCGTGAGTTGGTGCAAATGTGGCGAGAAAGTTTTGAGCACGCTGTGGGTATCCGAGATCCTCACACGTTTGAAGATCACTTACGTTTTGTCGAACAGGAATTAGTCCGAAGTAATTCGGTCGTTATTGCTTTGCAGAAGGGCGCAGGAAAGGTTGTCGGTTTTCTCGCAGCAACAACCGATACGATTTCACAGTTGTACGTTCATGTGGACCATCAAAACAAGGGCATTGGCTCGATGCTGGTCAACTTGGCGAAACAGAATTCAACTGGTCGTTTGCGCCTTTTCACATTCGAGCGTAACAAGAATGCCCAGCGCTTCTATGAGAAACATGGCTTCAAGATTGTAGCGCGAGGTTTCGAAAAGAGTTGGCAGTTGGAAGACATCGAATATCAATGGAGTGCAACGGCGAGCGCAACCGAACAAGCGCTTGCAGCGGACTCGCCATGAGCGGGGTTCTTTATTTAGTAACTTGGGCGAGCCGCTGAAGCGCAGGTTAGATGCCCACTCAGCGTTGATGTAGTAAGCACGCGGACTCAAATGGAGGCCCATGATGGAAGGGCAGAACATCCGGATGGCCATTGATCGACATTGGGCTGCATCCGCTGCGGGTGATCAAGTTGCAGAGCATGACATCTACCACGATGATGCTGTGTGTGAATATCCACAGTCTGGGGAGGTCATACACGGTCGGCGTAATCTGCAAGCGCTTCGTAGCCATCACCCTGGTAGACCATCGGGGTTTGTGGTCCGGCGGATCGTAGGAGAGGGCAATCTCTGGGTTACCGAGTATGTGATTACCTACGAGGGCAAGCACGCCTACACCGTGAGTATCATGGAATTCCGGGATGGAAAGGTGTCGCACGAGACTCAATACTTCGCCGATCCCTTCGACGCTCCTGCTTGGCGCGCTCAGTGGGTCGAGCGTTAGGCGGCACGATGGAGAGCGGAGTAGGCTCAGATGACGGGAGGTGAGCGGTGCATCAGATGATTGACCTCATTGCGGTGTTAGTGACGCTGCTCCTCACGGGCAGTGAATTTGCGATTGGTGTTCTCGTCCATCCCGTACTTTCAAAACTCCAGGATGCCCCTCGCGCTGAGGCGGCCAAGCCGCTGGCTCGACTGCTAGGAAGGGTCATGCCGTTTTGGTACGCGGCGGCATTGCTCTTGGTCGTCGCTTCATTGTTCACTCGCACTATCGGCAGTTGGTCTTGGTGGGCGTGTTTATCGTCCGCGGCTTTACTTGCCGTTACTGTACCGTTCTCGCTGATCTGTCTGGTCCCGATTAACAAGCGCGTGGCAGCTTGGGATTTGAATGCGCTTCCCGGGGACTGGAAAAGTGACCGCAGAAGGTGGGACCAGTACCACGTCACGAATCGTGATTCTGATTCTGGCATCGGTTGCGATAGTGGCTGCGGTCTTGTGAGCATCCGCTGTCGCAGAACCAACCGTTGCTGTGGCAAGCGGCCTACTTCTGGTGGTTGTGTGGCTTGTTCAGCGTGCCAGATTGCGGTGATCAAGGAGCCGCCTAACACGCGCGTGCAGCGGACTCGTTCGGCGTCTCCGTTATTGCACTAACAATGATAAGCTCGCTCATGTGTTGCTGCGCCACTCAATATTAGAGGTCGGCGTCTTGAAACGTTCACAATCCGGATCTGCAGAGCCGAGTTGATGTCGCCTCTTGCCATCAAGACTTAGCTGTGAAAGGGGATGTCATGCGAAAGGTGGAAATTCGTTATTGTCCAGTTTGACCCACCAAAAAATATATTGCCGCCCGTGCGGCGGAACAGCTAAAAAGAGAGAAGGATGTCGAGGTGAAAGTGGTAAAAGGCGGGCTCCTCGAACTCAGTGTAGAGATTGATGGCCAAAAGGTGATCGAGACGAATCGTCTCTGGTATCCGCTGCCGAGCAGTTTAGTAAGGAGGGCGAGAGAGTTCTTGCTCAAAGAGCGGTAACGTGTGTCTATGAGATCACGGTAGATGAGGTAAGTTAATGACTCCTCACACGCCGCCGAACAAGCGTTTGCAGCGGACTCGCCGGTGAGTAGCCTTTATTCGTTGTTGCGTGGGCGAGTCGCTCAAGCGGAACCTTGGCTGGATAGGGAGAACGGAAGATGAGCAGCATTCCTACAGGAACAGAGTTGGCCCGTCCATTCATGCCCGCAAAAGATTTCGATCTATCCAAGCGCTTCTACGAAGTCCTCGGTTTTCAAAAGGTCCTCGACAGCGAGGTCGCGATCTTCAACGTCGGCTCAGGTGGATTCATTCTGCAGAGATACTTTCAGGAAGACTGGGCTGCAAATTTCATGATGCAACTCATGGTCGACGATCTCGATGCGTGGTGGGCGCACATCGAATCTCTGGAGCTCTCGAAGCAATTCGGTGTGCCATCGCCTAAGGCCCCGGCGATGCAATCCTGGGGACTTCGCGTCGCATTTGTAATAGATCCATCCGGGGTCCTTTGGCACGTTGCGCAGCGACGTGAAAACGCAAGGCAGGACCAATGAGCGTAAACGCTTCTGGCGGCCTTTGAAAAGAGATGTTAGAGACCAAAGACAGAGTCCTTCAGTTGATGCGAAGTCCGTCTGTGAAATCTTATGAGACTCATCTTTCTTTATGGTTTACCTGGTGTAGGGAAACTGACTGTTGCCCGCGAGCTTGCGGAGTTTACTGGTTTCAGAGTCTTCCACAATCACCTAACTGTTGATCTGGTCGGATCAGTCTTTGATTTCGGTAGCGAGCCGTTCGTCGAATTGAGAGAAATGATTTGGCTCGAAGTTTTCAAACGGTCGGTTGCTGCTAATCTGAACGGCTTGATCTTCACCTTCGCATTTGATCGTACGGTCCGAGGCGACTTTGTTCAAAAAGCTCGAGATGTTGTTGAATCTGCTGGAGGTGAAATTTTCTTCGTAGAGCTGTGCTGTGCGACGGAGGAACTTGAGAGGCGAATCGAGCATCCCTCTCGCCAAAGATTTGGGAAGTTGTCTTCTGCAGTGACTTTTCGAGAGTTGCAATCTTCGGAAGCTTTTGTTGATCCTGGATTACCAAAGAATCGATTGATAGTAGACACGACAACGCTTTCTGCGTCTGATTCCGCCAGCTTAATCGCCACTGAGTTAGGGCTTAAATCTCCGAAGTAGCCACTCTTTGAAGATTGCAGGACCAATTACTCTGGCTGCCGATCAATATCTCCAGACGGAAGTCGCGCAACGTGGTGTCAATGTCATCGTCTCAGTGTTTGATCCGACCGGCAAAAACTGACAGAAGCCAACAACGAAAGAGGTAAGCAAGGTTCGGAATTGATCACATTCATTGCGGAGGTTTCGGGTAATTATCGAATTCAGATCAGTATGTTTCATTTGGAACCAGCACGTCCAAGTAATCCGGAATATCGCTCATGTCGTAGCTCTTGTTGTCTGCTTTGCCAGACTCAGTTAGAGTCTGGTCCAGCCAAACATGTTAATGTGTATTGCTAGTCTAAGTGTTTGCTAGAGCCTTTCAAGAACTCTCATTAAGTTCTCGGCGCTGATTTTGTGAGCACGACCAACGAGGAATCGAGCCACTGTCAGAGGTGCCCGCTCATTCGTCACACATTTTCGTAGAACTAAGATAGGACTTAATAAGGACAGGTTCCCTTTGATGTCACAGTTCATCCTTCGCCACGGAGCAGAATCATGAGTCTTATGTCGCCTGCCAGGCGTTATCAGCCCTCGAGTAGGAAGCGGGCTCTCATCGTAAACTGCTTTTTCGACGATTCTCGACTGCCAACGCGTAGGACGACAAAATTCCCACAGGCGATGGGACCGGTGTTTCTCGCCGGTGCGTTTGACACCGAACGCTGCGAAGTGCGCCTCTATAACGAGGTCGATAGCGGCCCGCTTACCAATGAGGCGTTGCTTGAATGGCCGGACATGCTGGTGCTCACGGGTCTCACAAACACGTTCGATCGGATGCTCCATTTGACAGCTTACGTGCGGACGAAGAAGCCGGGGATGATCGTTGCGGCGGGTGGACCTGCGATTCGCGCTCTCCCTCTGTTGGCGCAACGCTACTATGATTACTGCTGCCTCGGAGACATAGAAGAACTGCGCGAAGTGGTGCGAGACGCATGGGGAAAACAATTCGTCGCCGAGGATATGCTTCCGCGGTATGACCTGGCCTACTGGATGCGCCGGATGGGCTATGCGGAGACAACTCGCTATTGCAACTTTCGCTGCTCATTCTGCTCTTTGACCGGTGAGGGCCGCGGCTATCAAACGTATCCTTTGGAATACATGCGCAAGCAGGTGCTCGCACTTGGAAAAAGGAAACATGTTCTGTTTATCGACAATAACTTTTACGGCAGCGACCGGGGCCACTTCCTGGCGCGCATGGATCTCATAGCGGAGATGCGCGGAGAAGGTTATCTCGAAAACTGGGGGGCGCTGGTTACGAGCGACTTCTTTCATAAAGATGACACTTTGACGCTCGCCCGTGGACTTGGTTGTGAGCTCGTTTTTTGCGGCGTCGAATCCTTCGACACTGAGTGGCTCCTGGGTGCGCACAAGACACAAAACACAAACGTTCCGCAAGTTAATTTGATCAGAAAAAGTCTGGAAGCCGGTATCGTGCTCGTTTACGGCTTAATGCTAGACCTAACTCATCGATCAATAGCCGACCTGCGCCGCGAGATCGAATTCATAATCGGCACTCCGGAGATCACACTGCCGAGTTTCGTCACGCTGCCCGTACCTCTTCTGGGCACTCCACTCTTTTCAGAGCTCGTCGCCAAGGACGCGTTTCTTCCTGACATCAAGCTGCGCGACATGGACGGCTCGACCCTTGTGCTTAAACCAGTCGACCCGATGCATGAGGCGGTCGCGTTTTTGCGTGAGATGTTAAGCTTCCGCGGTTACCGGGCGCGGGTGCTTCAGCACTCGTGGCACTTTCTTCAGAGGTATCGCTCTCGACT
Organism: Pyrinomonadaceae bacterium; assembly: GCA_035257465.1. Taxonomy (GTDB): domain Bacteria; phylum Acidobacteriota; class Blastocatellia; order Pyrinomonadales; family Pyrinomonadaceae; genus PSRF01. Next base: position 5,612 of record DATEXA010000136.1, read on the forward strand.
TACTAAAATGCAATTGCTGTTCTCGCTGACAAATGCCGCGCTGCTTTGCGCCTATTCACTTGCAACCTCGCCGACTCAACTCGCCGCTCCGTCTGCCAAAGGACGCCGCCGAACGCACGTCAGCACGACCGAGATTTTAGACGGTGTCTACAGGCCTGCCTTTCGCGTAGACTCGCGCTACGAGCACTACTTTAAGCCGACGATGGTGACAGACGGGGCGGGGAAGTTAACGAAAGAGATGATAGATTCGGGACTGCTAAAAGAGGTAAACCGACAACAAGAGCCTCAGGCAGTACTCGCGTAATCGATAGGAACAAACACGTGCGAACAAGTATGGCTTTCCCCCGAGCGATGCCCGCGCTACTAATCTTGTTGCTCCACGTGCAACCCGTCATCGCCGTAATTCGCGGGGCACACATGCGCGATTGGATTGTTTGTATTGGCGTATACCTGCTGTCAGCTTTCGGTTTGGGCGTGGGCCTCCACCGCTACTTTGCCCACCGCTCGTTTCAAACTAGCAGGGCGTTTCAATTCATCTTGTGTTTAATGTCGGGTATAGCCTTTGGCGATCCAGTTTGGTTCGCAGGAAAGCACCGTCTGCATCACAAGCATTCTGATACGACCCTGGATGTCCACAGTCCAAATCAAGGGTTTTGGTTCTGCTGGTTCGCTAGCGTTTTCGATGAAGGTTATACGGACGAGGAGATCTTAGCGAGAGCTCGCGACTTGACTCAATACCCAGAGCTAATATGGATACATAGGCACTATTATTTTTTCCCACTAACAATTGCCTCCGCCACGTACCTCGTCGGTGGTTACTCCATGTTTGCGATCGGTTATTGCCTGAGCCTGGTCCTGGCCCTTCACGGCGCATCCGCTATCAACTACTATTGCCACAAAGGGAAGAACCGCAGATATGAAACTCAGGACCGTTCGACAAACAACAGCGTCCTCGGAGTACTCACCTTCGGCGAGGGTTGGCACAACAATCATCACCACTACCCGGGTACAGCCCGTGCCGGATTCTTTTGGTGGGAACTGGACGTCTTCTATTACGTTCTAAGAATTCTTTCGTTACTTGGTCTAGTGTGGAACCTCCGCGAAGTTCCGAATCGGGTGAAATACGATTTCGCCCCATCCCCCAACGTTAAGACCTAAGGAGATTATGAGATGGGTAAATTATTTCAGATTATGACGTTCGACGGCGGTGGCATCCGCGGTGCTTTAGTCGCAACTCTGCTGCGACGTCTGGAAGGACGATTCCCTGAACTGATCCAAAACGTAGATCTGTTTGCTGGCACCTCCACTGGCTCGGCTCTTGCCCTCTCGCTCGCCCATGGAAAATCAATCGCCGATCTACAAGCATTCTACTCGACGCAACATATGAAGTTCGTGTTCGGTAAATCGCGCTGGAATTTCCTTCGGCCCAAACACTCAAGCGAGAACCTGAGAAAACTGTTAGAGCAAGACTTCCCAGACATGGAAGTGACGTCGGGCGTCTCGCGCAAACTGTTTCTCTCTGATCTGAAGAAAAAAGTCCTCGTGACCTCATTTAAACTGGACAATAAAGTGACCAGGAGTTGGAGTCCGGTTTTTTTTCACAACTACCCTAACGAGGAAACCATGATTGAGCCATCGAGCGAAGAGCCAGTCGTTGACGTTGCATTGCGAAGCACTGCGGCACCGACGATCTTCCCGTCGCACCAGGGCCACATCGATGGCGGCATGATGGCGAACAATCCGAGCACCGCCGCCATCGCAATCGCCTTACGCCACAATCCGGAGTTGGATATCAAGGACATTCGCCTGCTGTCGTTCGGCACGGGCTATACACCCACACTCGTTAAGGCCGACACGACGAATTGGGGTGTCCTGCAGTGGCTGCTTAACCCTTTTCACCAGCCGAAGGAACCGCTCATGACCATACTCTTCGATGGTGTGGTTCAGGCAGACGATTTTATGAGTAGGGAGATACTTGGTGAAGAAAGATATCATCGCGTGAACCTTGAACTGGTGGACCAGACAGCGTGCGACGATTGGAGACAAGTGGAGAATCTGATCAAACTCGCCATCTCGACTGACCCCAGGACGGAAGAGTTGATGGACCAAACCGTGGAGTGGCTTTCCAAGAACTGGTTCGACGAAGTTCCTCAAATCTCGAGGGCTGCGGGTAAGGGGTGAAGTCAGAAACGGGAACCGTAGCGACCGGGTGAATTAGTCGCCTTTTATTCCCGGCGCAAGCATCTGGGTAATTTGCGCAGGAGCCTTGATCTTCTGCTCTCGCATCCACGAATCGGCTTCGTCAGTGAGAAGTTGACCCTCCACTCCACCGGTGATCTCTCCAAGACGCCGCTTCGTCACTGCTGCGTAAAGCTTCATATGCGCATCCTCGAAACCCGTGCACGCTTTAGAGAGAAGACTGATTGCTGTCTGCTTATCATCTCGCAGACAGGCCACTCCTGCCCGTAGCAATGCTGCCAACGGATCGGCCCACTTCATTCGTTCTTTCGAAATCTGATGTGCCAGCCGTTCCGCTACTCCGATAAGACGTCGTGCTTCGTCAGTACTCGATGCCGCAGCCGCCAAAGCGCATCTCGCTTTGAGGTGAAGAGCTTCGATCCGGATTATCTGCACGCGTAAGATCATTGAGCCGGAAAGCACAGGCCACTGACCTGAAACCTGTTTCCACGCCACGATCCCATTCCCCGTGTAGAGTTCGATTTGCGCTAGCGCGAGCAAGGCGTTGTAGTGCTGGCGGTGAAACCCCTTCTGTGTCCACTGCTGCATCGCTTCAATCACCTGCCGCCGTGCCTCGTCCGGGTCGTCGTTTAAGAGCCAGACGAGATTGACACGCGTTCGCAGGTCGGTTAGTTCGAAGAGATTACTTCGCTTCTCAGCTGCACTAAGGAGCACTGGCACTCGCAGAGAAATTTCTCGCATCTCCCCCAGGTAAATTAAGGAGCTCAGCAGGAAGTTTTGCGTGCTGGCGATTTCCCACGTCACCCCGGTGCAGCGGTAGCGTAGAATCTCATCTGCCTCGCTGAGCATCTCCGCCGCCCTCTGCCATTGTCCTACTAAGAAGGCCGCCAGACCGCTCGTATAACTGTAGAGTCCGATCGCGTGTGGATGGCCTGACTCTTTGGAGAGGGATTCGGCCACTGCGTAGAGATGCGCCGCCCGCTTCAGACCTGACTTACCCGCCGTCGCTGTGAAGCCGGCTTCCAAATTCATCGCACGCGCCACTCTGTACAACTCGCCAGCGCGTAATGCCAGGAGCAGATGCCGTGTCTGGAAATCTGCCGCACGGATCAGATCAACATTTCCGAGCCCCGCAGCAACGGCCCAGCAGATGTCTATACGGAGAATCTGTTCCTTCGGAATCTCCGATACATCACGCTTGACGAATTTGATTCCTCGAAGCCTGAGATGTAAACGCCTTATCAACAGTGATAGGAGCGCAAGTTTAGGTCCGGCCGCTAATTTAAACCCGACCGCTGAGAGGACTGTTTGAATGACCTGCAATCCTTCCTCGATGTGTCCGCCCATTAAGAGTTGCTCGGCTGCTCTTCGTTGCAGATCGAGTGCCCGGCTCTGGTCGATGTTTCGCGCTGCCTCGAGGTAGTGCTCGGCGGCCTCGG
>DATEXA010000137.1:0-3075 GCA_035257465.1 Pyrinomonadaceae bacterium
ATCCGCGATCTTGGACAAGCGCGTCAGAATCTCGTCCTGGATACCTTCGGCAAAGTAGGCGTTGGCTTTGTCTTCGCTCCGGTTTTCAAACGGCAGCACTGCGATGCTTTTCTGAGAAATCGACTCGCCAGGCTGCCTGTAAAACGGACGACGCCCAATGATCAGCATTGCAATAACCAACAGCAGAGCCCCGATGATGATGAAGTCGAGGATCCGTCCGGTAGCACGCTGAAGCGACCTCGCCTGTGCCGGATGGAGATCTTCTGTCCGTACGATTCCTTCGGGGGTGAATTCGTAGAGCCAGGCGAGTAGCATCGCGATTGGAAACCCGACTACGAGCGCAATGACAACAAAACGCATTGCGGAATTCGGAATTTCAAAAAGCGGTAAGACCCTGCGTCGTAAGCTGCGTGAGGAACCATGCAACGACTCCGTATGCCACTGCTGCGCGGTAAACATTTCGCCGCTTTAGCTCACCGAAAAAATTCGTTGGGTTCACTTTGCGCGCCTTACGAAGCGCTCGTTGCAGCAGCAATTCTACTTGGATGCCCGTGAGTTGAAAAGCGTGTGAAGCGTCGCAACAAACTTCAAAATTCCCACTCCTCGCCTACACAATGCGACAAGTTAAATTAGCGGCGCAACACCTCTGACCCCTGATTCTTCCTAATACTTCGAATCAAGCTTTGGCAATAGCGATCCCAAACTTTTGAATAGGAAAATTTTTCTCGCCCGCTTTTATATCGGAGCCCGCCTTTGCCTGGCCTGTATAGCAGGTAGGGGTGGGGTCAGTCTCGAAAAAGAATTCCTGCGCTTTGCCTCGACCGTCTATGGCGACGCGTCCGATGCCCAACCGCAACCCCTGCAACCCTGATACGCTGTAGCCCCACAACCATGATTCCGTGTATTCGTGCGGCAGGTTCGCCATGCTGCGACCAGACGAACCGACGGATTGGTCGGAGTCTTCTTTCAGAAGTCTCCGGATAGTCGGTTGCCCAAAATCGACGCTGATGTGTAAGCGCCAATTTCGATTTTCCTTCGGAAGTCTCGGCGAACTGGTCACCTATCGTCGCTCAATTCGGCTTAGAATCTCTTCCAGAGTTTCTAAATGCAGCGTTTCCACCAGGTCGCGGCTGAAAAATGCTTATTCCGGACAAATGGGACAATGCTTTTGGAAGAATCCCATCTGTGTCGCTTGATTTCAAAATGATGTCCAATCAAGGACCAGACTTTTCCCTGTTCCCGTTTACTCATTGGACATTTTCCCCTCGATGATTTGTCCATTGGAAAGCGAGACGCTGGGATGACAACGACTTGGACATCCAAGCTGCGCTGTTCCCCCTGGTGCAGGGCTGCCCTGTATCATTTTCCCAGTCCTTTTCTAACAGCGGTTGCATGAACATATCTCACGGTTTGTACAACCCCGCGCATTCTGTAACCCATTGCGTTTGGCGCTCGCAAAGGAGCGCGCCGCATCTCAAAAAGCTTGGAGCAAAGATGGCGGATGCTCCTGATTAGTGGCCAATAAATGGCCAAGTTAGAGATAATGGACTAAGATTCGCCGCAAGCCATTAACGATATAACTATCTGTATTTCAAGTAATTGTATTGAAAGCCGGCAGTCGGATTCGAACCGACGACCTGCTGATTACAAATCAGCTGCTCTACCAGCTGAGCTATGCCGGCAAATCATTCGTTATGCGGAACTTATAAATTATCAATGGAGCACACGCAAAAATAATATCTGCCGCAGATGTTAAACGCCCATCCGATACAGGCTACCTGCCCAAACTTTGGGCCAGCACCATTCGCGGCATATTTCATTTCCAATCGTTTAATCTCAACCATAAAGTTTCTTGTGGTCGTTTTCGAAGCGGCCTTGGATCACCGCGATTGGAACGTCGGGTTTCGTAGCAGGGCGCATTAGCTCCACAATTCAGTGCGCCAGTTGATGGGGCGCGATTGTTCGGGGATTTACCAAAGCACCTAATCGGCCGTCGGTCTGACAAATGACAGCCACGTACCGCGATGCATTTGTTCAGCTCCTCATCATGTGGGCCGATTGCGGAATGTGGATTCCGAACCACGGGAAGACGATCTCCTGCGTGGCCAGGGCAACTCCTATGCCAACAACAATGTTCATCACTGCCTCGAACAGGCTGCCCTTCTTTGTCTGCCCAAGCTCGGGCTTTGCTTTCTTGTTAAGCTTGTGCATCAGGTATTGCCAGTGGTAGTAGAGCTGCTCTATGGTGTAGCCTTGCTCTTTCTTCTCCTGTAGCTGTCTGTTAATCTCGTCAATCTCGTCCATGTTTACTCCTGTTTCCATGCACCGTTCTTCCCGCAAAAGCTGTGAACGAATACCGCATGTATGCCATACGTCTTCTTGTTGTGTTCTAGTGCGGTGCGGAACGCTTCTTCTCTGGTGGGCCAAAACCTGCCCACGCTTTTGTTATCCGGCCCTAGCACCCACCACTCTGTTACACCGCCCCCGAGTGCAAACGGCATTATTCGCCAGCATTTTGATGCGTCATTCATTTGTTCAGTTCCAGCCCGGTGTTAGTCTCGTCGATCTCTTTGTGGCGAATGTCCCGCTCTTCCCTCCACACGTTTTGGAAGTCGCTGAGACGTATTGCCCTATGTCTCTTTCTCGTTCTTTCCTAGGTAAATCTTGAAGCCGAGTTCCTTTGTTTTCTAACTCCATTCTGTAATGGAGATTCAAAGCTGTTGAGAGATAGTAAAGATTAGGATTCTTAGTGACTCGATTATACTCGATATTAGTTATCTCGATGATTTGCTCACCGACTTGATAGTAATATTTACTATCTTCCTCAATAGCCTGAGCCACATACGTAACTGCACGTGGACTGGGGCCATACCAATACCATTCGTCCACCTTTTCTCCGTCTCTGACAGTGGTATGCCACCAACCCGCCGGATGGCCATTGCGAATCTCCAGATTAGTTACCTTTCTCATAAATCCCATTCGTGTCTGAATCCAAAAGGAACACTGGGAACCGAAGGCCGCACTGTTATCAATCAAGCTCTGCTGGCGCTGCCGCCATAACAGCGTAAACAGCTT
>DATEXA010000138.1:0-18372 GCA_035257465.1 Pyrinomonadaceae bacterium
CCCAGCCATAAAGCAAAAGTGCAGGAATAATTGGATTGCGTATAAACAGTCCAACCACAAGAAAGAACGCTCCATAACCCAAACACGCCAATGCCGTAATCCCGGCGTAAGTGAGAATCTGCGTCATGCCCTGACCTTCAAGAAAAAACCTCATACTCTCCGACCAGAAGTGCGGGACATACAGCAGCAACATGGCGGCGATCGTCAAGCCACAGAACAGCACAATCGACGTTATCAATCCTGAGAGATATTTGCCGACCACTAATACGTCACGGCGCACCGCACTAAGAAAGTAGTAGTGCAAACTGCGATCGACTAACTCACCACGAAACAAGTTCATGAAGATCCATGCACACCCAAAGAAGACGACAGTGCGCAGAATTAACCCGTTGTAGAGGATGGAGTAGATGATTGCGTACTTCTGAAAATCTTTCCATTCACTGGCCGGCGGCGTGAATACTGCAAGTATCAACAAGGGAAACAGCGGCAGAAAGGTTATTAAATAGATCAGAATTGATCGGCGACCAAGAAAATTCTTCTCAACTTCGAGTCGCAGAATTGCACCAATCTGCCGCAGCCAGAGTGACCAAGGCAAACTCTCTTTCGTCGGCTTGACCGGAATTGAATCAAGTGTGGTACTCATTTATTCACATCACCTCCGGAAATTCTCAGGCGCTTCCCCCGGTCGTTCCAATCAAATACTGGTAAACAGCACTAAGGTCGTCATCAACTGGCGATACCGACTCAATGTTGACCTCACCACTCGCGACAACATCATTAAGCAGGAGATAGAAGCGGTCTGCGTCACGAGTCTTCACGAACAAGCCTCGACGATCATCATGCAAGCGAGCCTCGACTACGTGGTCCTGTGCGAACACATGCGCGGCGAGTTTCGAAGGATCGTCACAGCGAATCAAAATCTGCATCGGATGCTCCTGCATCTCGTCGCGCACGCCGTGGATGTTCCCTTCTGCCACAACATAACCGTTATTAAGAAGCACAACGCGATCTGACATCATGTCCACTTCATGAAGAATGTGGGACGAAATGATCAGGTGAAGTCCGTCAGATGCCAGTTTTCTGAACAGCGCGATGGTTTCCGCTCTCACCATCGGATCAAGTCCGTTCAGCGGTTCATCCAGGATCATAATGACGGGTTGGTGAGCTATCGACTGAGCAAGCCGAATTCGCTGCCGCATCCCCTTGCTATATGCCGCAACTTTACGATCCCCGGCATCCAAAAGATTCACACGATCCAAAGCGACGTCAGTCAACTCGTTTGCTTTCTTTCGATCGTAACCATGAACCAACAGGAACGAGTTTATGAATTCACGTCCAGTGACACCGCGTGGGAACGAGTCGAACTGAGTGCAGTAGCCGACTTTTTTGAATAACTCTTCTGGTTTATCGGTTGGGATTCCGAGGAGTGAGATGGTGCCGCGTGTCGGCCGCAGGAGACCGGTCATCAAGTTCATCACGGTCGATTTGCCTGCACCATTAGGTCCCACGAGACTGGTGATGCCCGGCGCTATTGCCAGGTTCACTCGATTGACTCCGAGTATCTCACCGTAGAACTTTGAGACGTCGTCGAAGATGATGAGTTCGTTAGATTGCGGAGTCATTTAAAAGCATTTCGGAATTGGAATTTTGGATTTCGGATTTTGTGTTGGCTGCACCACCGTTACCTCGCAACGGAATCCCGGAACTTCATCTCCACACAAAATCCGAAATCCGAATTCCCAAATCCGAAATTCACTTCACTACCTCGTACGCCTTCACCTTGCGCGACAACAGTGCCAGACAAATCGCGCAAACAAGAAATAGCATCCCCCAACACATCCACAACGGCGGTTCCATGACGATGAGCTCGCGCACATTGCCATCAAAGTCCTCAAAGCGGATTGTTCCGGAAGCACGTACAAACGTACCGAACAGTCCCGCGGAAATGTTTTTCATTAGCGCTGCCAGGCTAATGAGATGTCCCCAGTGTGTCATGAACACGAGATTGAGGAACTCGGCAAAGACCGACGGAATGAAAAAGACTCCGAGAATTGCTGCACTCGCAACTACGCGCCACTTCACCAGTGCGGAAATCGCTTGCGAGATCAACGCTAACAGAAGAATCCACACCACACTTCCGATAATAATCGCACTCGCAATCCATAGGTTTTGTGTGAACCACGTAAAGCCTTCCAGATATGCCTGAAACAGAAACAGCAGCAACTGCGGTATCCAGGTGATCATCGACAACAAGATCAGAAGTACCGACATCTTGCCCAGGACGTATTCGGTTCGAGAGAACGGACGGCACAGATACAGCGGCAGGGCGTTGTTTCGAAGGTCACGAGAAACAAGGGGCGGACCCACAAGCAAGGCTACGAAGAAGGCAAAACCGCCCTGTATGTTCACAAACGTTTGGAAGAACGAAGCATCGATTGGTATCAACTCCCTCATGTCGACCCTCATGATGCCGAGTGCATTCATGTTGTGGTGGAGATAGATCAAAATTGCTTCGACAAGGAGCGGAACAAAACAGATTACGAAAAACGCTGTGAAGATCTTTGATTTGAAAACACCACGATAGGCATGACGTGGAATGATGAGAAAGCGACTCCATTCCGGTGTCAGAGGGCCGATGTATCGTTTGTAAGTCTGTTCATACACCGCCATTGCTGTTCTCCATTGCCTTGAGGAAAATGTCTTCCAGTGAGTCGCGTTTATAACTTAGCCGTCGCAATTGAATTCGTTCCTGAGCCGCAAGTTGATAAAGGTCTCGAACCTCGATACCGCCCTGAAGAACGATCTTCAGACGATGGTCCCCTGTGATAGCGTATTCACAACCAAGAGATTTGAGTGCGGCGACAAACTTTGTCAGATCGCCGCGCGTTTCCAGCATCAGGAATTTTCGATTTGATTTGCGCTCTTCTTCCAGATTGCAGTAGACGGCAATCTCACCCTCGCGCAGGATTAGAATCTCGTCACAGCATTCCTCAACATCGAGCAACAAGTGAGACGACAAGACAATGTTTGCATGACCGCTATCGCGAATTTCACGTATCAACTTGATCATCCGTAATCGCGCAGGCGGATCGAGGCCATTTGTTGGTTCATCCAGGAACAGTAGCTTCGGCCCATGCACGATCGCCTGGGCGAGTTTTGCTAACTGCTTCATGCCGAGCGAATAGGTTTCCAGTTTCCGATATCTTGCCTCACCCAGGCCGACATAGAACAACGCTTCGTGGGCGCGTTCCAAAGCAGCTTCTGGCGGTAAGCCCGATAGTTCACCCATCAACCTGACGAAATGAACAGCACTCATTTTGGCAATGAACGAATCACGCTCGGGCATGTAACCGACAAGCGATTTGATTTGCTTTGCCTGATTGTGAATGTCGTGACCGAAGATGCGAGCGGAACCTGCCGAAGGCTCATAAAAGCCAAGCAGCGTATGAATCAACGTTGTCTTGCCAGCTCCGTTCGGACCAAGCAAACCGATCGCTTTGCCACGAAGGTCACCGCGGAGATTCTTGAGAATGGGTCGTCTTCCGAATGAAACGCTAAGGCCAAGCAGATCAATCACCGCCGGGTCATTGAGCGTTTGATCTTGAACTAGTTCTTCTTGAAGCGACGCAGGAAGTGCCATGCTCTCCTTATAGCGCTGTGTCTTGATAATTCCAAACGAATCCCAGACCAAATGCAGTGCCCATTAGCAGAAACGCACCAATGCAGAAGAACGCTTCCGCCGGCGCTAAAGTTCTACCAATTGCCAGGATCTCGATCAGAAACACAGGTATGTTGAGAACAACGGCTGAGGCGAGCGGAAAGAGTAGTGCTGGCTTGCAACCACCCATGCGACTGCGCAGCCATGAAAGTGAAGGAGCGTATGCAAGGGAAAACACAAGTGCTGTGATGATCAACGTAGTAACAGTGCCGCTACCGAGATCAGCAGCATCAAGTCTATGCCCTTCCAGAATTGAGAAGGCAAACAGAATCGAAAGTAACCCAAGCAACCAGGAACAGAGAGAGATTGAAACTAGCTTCATGTTGGGTGTCCGATAAGCTTTAGCTTGTCGGCTCTTTTTTTGGCCCGCGGCCCAGGGACAATGAAGCGACAAGCTAAAGCTTATCGGACATCAAAGCCCAGGACCAAAGACCAGTTTTATACTTCTTACTTACTCGTTCCCATCCCGTGCTGAATGATGCTTTGCATTTGCAAAGCGTTCGGCATACCGAGAAGAGTTCCCGGACCCAAACCAAATGGTCCGCCTTCAGTGTTTGCTGCAAAGGTAATACTGTCGCCTTGCGCATAAGCGTAAGCCAAGGTTGGTGCCATCTCAGCAGCCATGGCCTTCACTGCCTGTTGTGGTCCTTGCGGCAAATTCTGAGCAGCGATCTGTTGTGCGATTGGCTGCACGAGTGGCGCAAGATTGTGATAGAAGACCGCCGAGAAATTCGCATTACCATCGGCAGGCAAGCCCGCAGTGAACCTCGATGAATGCAACAACGAAGTACCTGTATCGCGTGCGGCTAATGCCCTGTCGATCAGAGCCCGACTTGGCGCAACGATCATGTAACCATTCGCGTAGACATAGTTGACTTCCACAAAACCAAAGTCAGGAGACTTCAACGTGTAGAAGGTGCGGTCACCACTCTCAGTCTTGTCCCAAACGAGGCCGCTCTTTCCAAACACCGCTGCCTCTTTGTTGACTTCAGTCACAGCGTGCTCGAGCGCCTGTTGCAAGTGTTGCGGATCATTTACTTCAAAGACCAGCTTCCACGAAGGAGTCGGCAGGATGGGACCATCGATGGCGAAAGCAAACTCGCCACCAAGTGGCACTGCGATATCGTTGCGAATATCGAGACCGTGAGCTGTCTGTTGCTTATCAAGATTCTTTCGCAGTTCAGGTGAGACGGTCTCGAGAACTCCTAACAGATCGTCAACCAATGAAGCCGGTTTCTTGACGACAAACCCGGCAACGACATTCGCATCAGGCGATATATATTCAAGAGAACCCATCGGCGCCGGTGCGGCCAGCCATGACGGAATGCCGCGAGTCGTATCGTTGAATGACAATGAAGCCTGAGTGTGAGTCTTTCCATTCGTGTCTTTCTGATCGAGAACGAAGTACTTGACGCTCAGAATGCCTAACTTATTCAGAGCTGCTTCGTGCTTGTCAGCATCAGGCCCTTGTGCCCGTTCTGCCTTTGTCTGTTCGACGATTTTCTCCAGGTTCGCGGCAACAACAATTCCCGCACCTTCCGTGTACACCTGGGCGATTCGATCATGAAATGGCGTACCCGCAAAACCACTCGTTCCGCCATTGGTTTGTGATTGCTGTAGCGATTGCAACTGTTGCAACTTCGGACTTGCAGCCAGCAAATCATTTTGGATCCACACGTAAAGCTGCTCTTTTTTATCGCCATCAGTTGCGCTTGCTGTGGCTTTCGATGGATCCTCAACGAACTGAATATCCGGTTTGCCACTTTGACCCGTCGAATACTTGGCGATTTGTTGTTCCATGAACTCGCGCAGTCCAGTCGAGTTCTTCAGCTCCGCCAATACAAGGGGCGCATCAGGCTTTGTGTTGCTATTGAGCGCAACTGACACGGCAATCTCATCACCGAGATAATCACCGAACTGTCGAATTGTTTGGATCGCCTGATCCATATTCTGTTGTCTGCCTGACTGCTCTTTCTCCCACCACTCACGCAGAGCAGGATTTTGACTTATCCGCTCTTGAATCACTCGATGCGATTCTGCAATCGAGTTAGCCAGGTTCGGCAACGCTGCATAAACCACGGTGTCAGACGGCATCAGATCAAGGAGATGCGTCGAATTACGAACGCCAGGCTTCGGTAGCGCAGCGAGATCCTTTCTAACCGCAGCAAGTGCCGCGAGTATCTGCGCGTACTGCCTGGCCTTTCGACTCCAGGCTACCTCATCTTTCACTGCGACTGGGGCTATCGAGGCACTTGTGCTTGCTTGTTCACCAGCACGAAGAACACGATCGGCGCCTGCATGATTCAAATTGACTTCGCCATCGATCACCGACACGCGCGAACCTTTCGTGCCGTTGTTGACGGAGAACACAGTCCCAGTCACCGAGACGAGCGAGTCACTCGTTTCAACAAACAGATGCTCGCCTTTCTGTTTTGCAGCTTCGACGACGATGCTGCCTCGATTAAGATGAATGGTTGTGCCCTGCCCATTCCTGGTCAGATAAAACTCTGAACGATCCTTCATTTCGATCAATGAACCATCGCCCAAACGAACAAGCGCATGCGCGTCTTTTGCCGTGCGAACGCGTTCACCTTTTGCGAGCCTGGCTCCCGTTGCAATTGCAGATGTTTGCGTATCGCCAACCTCATAAACCTGGCCCTCAGCCGCTTGAACAGTCGCCTCGAAATTACCGTAGGGCCAATAACGCTGAATCATCGGCACCGCTAAAAGTCCGAAACCGATTACCAGTGCTGCCGCAATCCCCCAACGCCTAACTGTAGGATTCAGGGAATATCGATTTGTCTTTGCAGCGTTGTGTATGACGAGTAGACGACCAGAGCGAGCGTCCTTCATCGCCTTTCGACAAGGTATGCACTCATGTGTGTGGTCAACCAACAACAGCGAACGAGCTTCAGATAGATTTCCAGCAATGTAAGCAGGTATCAGCGACTGAAAATCTGCACAACCTTCAATCCGATCGACCGCCTGATTGGCCGGGCTCTGAAGCTTCGTCTCGCCGGCTGCAGTGGAGATACGCGCCCAAACACGATCTGTCACTGCTGACTCTACTTCCGGATTAACCGGGGTGTTACGAATCTCGGCAGTTACCCTGTCGAGAATCTCTTCGTGATTATTCCTTTTCATGATGTTTCTCCAGATAGTGCCCAATCTCTTTTCTCAGTTTTGTGCGTGCCCGGTGAAGAACGACACCAACCACTAAAGGTGAAGTCTTGAGGATTCCAGCGATTTCCTTGTTATCGAGACCTTCGTAATAACGAAGCACAAACATTTCACCAGCCGTTCGTCCCAAACGCGAAACCGCCTGACGAACCAAAGTCTGAAGTTCGCGATCGGCGTGTTCCACTTCCGGATTCTTCATACGACTCGCCAGTGCATCGGCATCCACGTCATCGAGTCCGACTGATCTAGCTCTCGTGCGACTGCGCAAGAGGTCGAGCGATGCGTTGATTGCTGCACGTGCAAGGTAGGCCTCAGCGTTCTGCGAAAGATCGTAATCCTGCTGCCCTTTTACAAGACGCAGGAAGACTGTTTGCAGGACATCTTCAGCGTCTGCAGCACTGCCCGTGATGCGGTGGGCCGTGCGAAAGACACGTGAATGATGCGCCTGGAAGAGCTTTTCGATCTCTCCAGGAGGTTGTTCGATAACTAATCGCAAGGATTTCAGAGCAGCCTGCACGGTGTTCTCCTTCGTCTCCACCCTGATAAACGCCCGGTCGGAAGGATTATTAACACCGGTACCTGCCGAGTTATTGGAACTACTTCAGAGGAATCGCCGGTAGTCTTTTGAGCGTGCGATTCGTAGGATCTATTGTTACGCCAACTGACTCGAGCGCAGTAACGCCCAGAAGCGGTTCGACGTTGTCAGGACCGAAGATAATTCGTCCTGCCGTCGTCTCGTTCATGAATGAAATCTCGGCTAGTCCAAATTCATATTCGACTATCGTTCCAGTCGCCAGTTCGTAAGCCATTTTTCCGATTGCCTTAATTCCGATCTTCTTCAATTCGGACGCTGGCGCTAGTGAGTCTGTCGCACCAGTATTTACCAGGAACTGCGATTGATAAAACTCGTTGGAGCTAAAACTTCTTAATCTGACGGCAACAGGAGTGAGGCCCATATTGCTGACTCCTTTTCTTGATGAAGGTGTGAGTTTCATGTTGTGGTTAGGTTAAACCACTCACGTAGGAACAACAATGGAAGTGCGTTGGTTGAGACCGCAGACGCTCGGGAGCTCTTGCAACACTCAACCTCTCATTCTCCCCAAGCTTCAGCTTGGGGTTAGGGCGACCCGGAAAAGTAGTTAACCGTTTCAACGTTGATCGGGAAATACAGGAATCTAGCGGAAACCGTTAAAACGGTTCCAAGCTTCTATGCGCGCACTGATCCCCAAGCTAAAGCCAAGGGGGAATGAGAGGGTGAGTTTACCAAGATGCTCTTCAGTCTAACGGTGACCACCGGTGTTACTAAGAACCAATCCGCACGCGTCGACTGTTTGCTACCCCTGTGATCGATCATCGCGACCTTGGCCGCGAAACACTCACGACAAATGATGGATAGGCTTCGTTTTCAACAGGTACTACCGGAGGGTCTAGCGGGCCAGTACCCCCGCGGTCCATTACTCCCTCACAACTAATGCGCGCTTCTTTTTGGCGCGACGGTCATTGAGAGCGTTAGCTCTTCCAATCGTCTCTTCGCTTCATTTGCTTGTGGGCTGCGAGGGAAATGGCGAAGAATGTCGCGCCATGCCGCACCGTCGTAGTGTAATCGACGGCTTTTGCCATCAAATACAAATAGAACTCCCAGCCTGTTATAACGATCCAATCCGCTGTAATTCAAAACATAACTAAGTTCAGGTGCTTCATGGTTACTTGAGATGCGCCTTATCGCGTCTTGCGTAAGCTTGTTTGAAGATTGCTCGGCGGCTTCGCCAAGCAAGAGTAAAACCTCCGCCCGCAAAGGTGATCGATGGAAGTGTTCAAGAAAGATCTTAGCTCGCACAATGCGATTAAAATCAGTTGCCTCTCTGATCAGAGAAAGTAATCTGCGATCGTCGCCAACGATTGAAGGTGAAACTATTGCCTCCCGTTGAATCCATCCGTGAGTACGGCTGCTGAGGTTGACGAGATAAAAAACAATCCCGTCCCGACCGGCCCTGGCTTGTCGAATCGCCACGAGTCGACCGCGACCCAGGCGACGAACAAGTTTGCCGGTCAGTTCAGGCGTGACCCGCACTGCCGCAAGACGCTCATCGACTACGACGGCGATGCGACCACCGGGAGGAGTTTTCTGTTTCGCCGTTAGGTTGGTTGAGAAAAGGACTAGAAAGATGATTGAGAAGTGGAGTGTGAGTTTGTGAGGAATCACAGTTATTGCTCCTTTGTAATGTGAGGTTATTCGGATGTCCGATAAGCTTTAGCTTGTCGGTCTCGCGAGGTTCTTTACCACCATGCGAACTTAACACTTAAGCGACAAGCTGAAGCTTATCGGACAACTGCTCGCGCAATTCTGTTTGTGAAAGCTGAGTGATGAAAATGGCAAATCGCCACGGCTAACGCATCGGCTGCGTCGTGAGGCGAAGGCACACTCTTCAGCGATAACAGCAGGCGCACCATCTCCTGGACCTGATGCTTCTCAGCATTTCCGTAACCAACAACCGTCTGTTTGATAAGCCGCGGTGAGTATTCATGAATTTCAAGTGCAGCTCTTTCTGCCACTAACAGAACAACACCTCGAACCTGGCCAAGCTTCATAGTGACTTTGACGTTTGTTGCGAGGAAAGCGTCTTCGAGTGCACATGCGTCAGGCTGATGTTTAGCAATTACCTCTTCAACGCCATTGCACATGCGAAGCAGTCTCGTCGGAAACTTCAAACTGGAAGACGCGCTAATCGCACCAAAGTCAACGAGCGAGTACTTCCTCCCATCGCCTTCTACAATTCCCCATCCCGTTGTTTGACTGCCAGGATCTATGCCTAAGATGCGCATCGGGCGCAGAGTATAACATTGGTGTATCGGGGTTTCGTTTTAACTTCGTACTTTGTGCTTTGTGCTTGGAGCTTTGTGCTTGTGTTTCGTATTTGTTTTTTGAGCTTTGTACTGGTCTCGATTTTCAAAGTACAAAGCTCCAAGTTCAAAGGTCCAAGACTTCCGTGCTATCCTAAAATCCCTCAGTTCCCCCTACTGTTGATTTTCGACGTTCTTGCCAAAGAACTGGGAAAGAAACCACGTTTACTTCATGACCAGTTTTCCAACATCGCTACTTAAGCCCTTTCGCGCCAAACAAACCGAGCGGGAGCAACCACCACTTCGCGCTGAGATCTTCAGTGTCGAGCGCCTGGAACAGTACGCACAAACGCTCGCAGCCGAACACACGACTGTTATCCGAAAGGGCCGCGCGACGCTACTTCCACGACTCGAAGACAACGCTCGCATACTCGAGGCTGCGTACAAGGTTCTGGTCGAAGCGATTAGCGAGGGACGTGCTATTTCACCGGCCGCGGAATGGCTTGTCGATAATTACCACATCATCGAGGAACAACTGCGGGAAATTCGAGAGGACCTGCCAACAAGCTACTATAATGAGTTGCCTAAACTCGCCGAAGGTCCGTTACACGACTATCCGAGAATCTATGCTGTAGCCCTCGCACTGACTGCGCATACTGACTCTCGCCTCGACACCAACACCCTGCGACGTTTCATCGCTTCTTATCAGACTGTTTCTCCACTGTCCATCGGTGAATTATGGGCGGTTGCGATCACACTGCGCCTGGCACTGGTGGAGAACCTCAGGAGACTTGCCGTATCAGTCATCCGCGGACGCGCCGAACGTGAGGAAGCAGATAAACTCGCCGACCGGCTTCTGGAACTCGCTACTCGACAGCCTGCTGCGATTATGACGCTGGTTGAGGAACGTCTGGGAAAACGTGAAAAGCTTCCTCAGACACTCATCGTCCAACTTATTCAGCGTCTTCGCGAGCAGGATCCGGCAGTGATTCCTGTCATGAGTTGGCTTGAGAAGACAGTTACCGAGGGCACCAACATTGAACAAGTGGTGCACTCTGAACACCAGCGACAGGCATCAGCGCAGGTCACTGTGGGTAACATCATCACGAGCATGCGTCTGCTGTCGACGCTTGACTGGCGTGAATTCTTCGAGAGGGTCAGTCTAATCGAACCGGTGCTTGGCTCTGATCCCAGCGGCGCTTATTCGCACATGGAATTTTCCTCGCGCGATCGTTACCGTCACGTGATTGAGCGGATTGGTAAGCGCACTCGAACCTCCGAAATCGAAATCGCGAAGCAAGTAGTCAACCTTGCTTCCCAGGCCACAATCGAACCTCTGAACCACGTCGGCTATTACCTGGTCGATGATGGTGTGGCGCAGCTCGAGTCAACCTTTCAGTATGAACCTCGAACGATCGAGCGTGTTCAAAGGTTTATTCTGCGAAACGCAACCGCAGCATATCTCGGTATCTTCGGCCTTCTGACGGCACTCGTACTAACTCTGGTTCTCATCATCATGCATCGCTATACGGGTGAGGTGTGGTTCCTGGGTCTGACAAGTCTGCTCGCATTAATTCCAGCCAGTGAGATTGCACTGACGGTTTTGAACTGGGACGTAACGCATTTCCTGCCACCTCGTCTGCTATGGAGAATGAACACGGCCGATGGAATTCAGGTTGACGCGCAAACCTTTGTGGTAGTGCCAACGATCTTCAGTAGCGAGTCGCAAGTTGAACATCTCATCGAACGACTCGAGGTCCACTTTCTCGCGAACGAGGACGAGCATATCTACTTCGCATTGCTAGGTGACTTTCCCGATGCTGCCACTCCTGAAGACACGAATGATGCGCTGTTGCTATCGACCGCTCAGAGTGGCATTGATGATCTCAATCGGCGCCATGGTGGAAACCGGTTTCACCTGTTCCATCGCAAGCGAGTCTGGAACGAGAGCGAAGGCAAATGGATGGGCTGGGAACGGAAGCGAGGCAAACTCGAAGAATTTAATCGTCTACTTCGGGGTGCACAGAACACGACGTATATCGTTCGGACAGCCGATAGCGATTTTCTAAAGAGCTTCCGCTATGTCATAACGCTCGACTCTGACACCCAACTTCCTCGGGACGTTGCGCGGAATCTCGTCGGCGCTGCGACACACCCACTGAATCGGCCGAAGATCGACAAGAGTGTCAATCGAGTCACGAACGGTTACGGTATCTTGCAACCGCGCGTGAGTATCTCGCTGGAAAGTGCGTCGCGCTCTCGCTTCGTCAAGATCTTTTCAGGAAACACCGGCATCGATCCGTACACAACGGCAGTGTCCGATGTGTACCAGGATCTGTTCGGTGAAGGTAGTTTCACCGGAAAGGGGTTGTACGACGTTGAGACTTTCCAGACCACACTTAACGACCGAGTCCCAGAGAATTCACTGCTGAGTCATGACCTCTTCGAGTCGCTCTTTGCCCGCGCAGCACTAATAACCGAAATCGAATTACTCGACGAATATCCAGCAGCTTACGACGTATATGCCAAACGACAACACCGCTGGGCCAGAGGAGACTGGCAAATTCTGCGGTGGCTGTTTCCGAGCGTTCGAGATGCCAATGGAAAGAAAGTTCCAAACACGCTTCCGTTGATTGCACGCTGGAAGGTGTTCGACAACCTGAGACGAAGTCTCGTCGCTCCATCCCTATTTCTATGGATCGTCGCGTCGTGCCTTTTTTTTCCGGGTTCACCCCTGGGCTGGAGCCTGTTCGTTCTCCTGACAATCGCATTTCCGGTTTACCTTCACATCGCCGCGGGTCTGATGACGCATCCGCGCGGAATCCCATGGACGAGTCACTTCTGGAGCGTCTGGGGCGACTTTCGCACAAACACCGCACAGGTGGCTCTGGCCTTCGTTGTATTGCCACATCAGGCCTATCTGATGTGCGATGCGATCGTTCTCACTTTATATCGACAGTTCATCTCGCATAAGAACTTACTCGAATGGGTTTCAGCGGCTGAGACAGAACGGACATCGCGCAACGACTTGTTGTCGTTCATCAGGTTCATGCTTTCTGCCGAGTTACTCACGTTGGTTGCGCTCATCCTCACTGTCAGATTTAGACCAACTGCATTACCTGTGTTGGCTGTTCCTGCGCTCGTCTGGATTCTGTCTCCACTAATTGCTTATCTGATTAGCAAACCAATCATTCGCAAACGAAAACTGCTCGGCGTGAAAGATGTCGAATTTGCGCGTGCAATCGCTCGACGCACCTGGCGCTTCTTCGAAACCTTTGTTACTGCAGACGACAACTGGTTGCCTCCCGATAACTTTCAGGATGATCCGGCTCCGGTGGTGGCTCATCGCACCTCGCCCACCAACATCGGACTATTACTTCTAGCCACCTCTGCAGCGCGCGATCTTGGTTATGTAAGTTCACTTGAATTGATCGAGCGTCAGGAATTGACGTTTTCGACGCTGACAAAACTACCGAAACTGCACGGCCATTTCTTTAACTGGTACGACACAAGGACGTTGGATGCGCTGCTGCCGGAGTACATTTCAACAGTTGATAGCGGAAACCTTGCAGGCCACCTCGTCGCGGTCAAACAAGCGAATATTGAATTACCAGACTTGGAACTCTTTGACGATCGGGTGATTGCCGGACTCGCAGATACCATCGATGCTGTTGCAATCGAGGCCGAGCGGCTAGGCAGTTTTCGTCAGCGCACTGAAGTCGTTACGGTGCGACAGCTCCAGGATGAGATCGCCGCCTGCCGCAAGCTGCTTGCAAATAACACACAGGATAGTTTGTCGTCATGGTTTGTACTGCTCGATTCTTTATGTCGACGTGCCTCTGAAATAGACGACATCATAAATGCTCTTTCTCATGAGCATGGCGAAACAAGTTTTCAGGAACTGCGGTGGTGGGTTGGCGCACTACAGAATCAATCGAGTTGTTGGCGTCGCGATGCTGACACACTTTGCGCGTGGGGAAGACTGCTTCCCCTGCTTGAGGCAGAAAAGGAAAACACAGGCTTTGACGCGAATTGGGATCAGATCATCAAGTCGCTTCATGCAATTCCCCGACTCGCAGACATACCGCGATTGTGTGACAACGCCCTCGTTCAACTTGCGGGCTTACAACAGATCGAGGTCTCAGTTCCATCTCCGGAAATCTCAGCCAGACTCACGAGAGCTCTCGAGCAATCGTCAAGTGCCGCAGGCGATTTACTTTCGCGCCTGAGCCGTGCCGCTCGAAGCTGCGACCAAATAGTCGAAGACATGGACTTCAAGTTGATCTTCGATCACGAGCGGAAGCTTTTTCCAATTGGCTACAACGTGACTGCTTCCCGAAATGATGACTCCTACTACGATCTGCTCGCCTCCGAGGCACGATTAGCCAGCTTCATTGCCATTGCGAAAGGTGATGTTCCGCAAGAACACTGGTTTCGTCTTGGTCGTCCTCTGACAACCGTCAACGGCGGTCGCGCTTTGATCTCGTGGACCGGGACGATGTTTGAATACCTGATGCCCCTGCTGGTAATGCGCGACTATCCCGCAACTCTGCTGAATGAAACTTATGCTTCCGTTCTTCAGCGACAAATCGAATATGGTGACGAGCGAGGTGTTCCGTGGGGTATTTCTGAAGCTGCGTATCACGTACGCGATCTACAACTAAATTATCAGTATGGTCCGTTTGGTGTGCCGGGGCTCGGCCTGAAGCGCGGACTGATTGAGGATGTCGTGGTTGCGCCGTACGCGACAATGCTGGCAGCCGCTGTCGACCCCACGATCGCTATGAAAAATCTGCGCCGGCTGGAAAAAGAAGGCGCGCTCGGTCGTTACGGTTTCTACGAGTCTATCGACTACACGAGTGAACGCCTTCCGCAGGATCAGAAACACGCAATCATACGAACGTTCATGGCCCACCATCAGGGAATGAGCCTGGTTTCTCTTTTGAATGCACTCCAGGTAAATCGTATGGAGGAACGCTTTCACGCGGACCCCGCGATCCGGGCGACCGAGTTGCTACTGCAAGAGCGAATTCCAGTAGGCGTACCAACTGCACATCCGCGCGCGGAAGAGGTGTTGACTGGTCGCGTTACGCAAGTTCCCCAGGGAATGATTGCGCGAGTCTACGACACCGCGGGTCACCGCACGCCGCGCATACAACTGCTGTCGAATGGCACCTACAATGTGATGATCACTACCGCCGGCTCGGGTTATTCACATTGTGCTGATAACGCGGTAACGCGCTGGCGGGAGGATGTGACGCGGGACAATTGGGGAACGTTTATCTATCTGCGTGACGTACGTAGTGGAGAGGTTTGGTCAGCTGGACACCAACCAATCAGGAAAAGGGCTACGGCCTACCGCGTTGCGTTCTCAGAAGATAAGGCAGACTTTCGACGAGTTGATTCCGGCATATCCACGCGCATGGAGGTTGTCGTCTCGGCCGAAGACAACGCAGAGATCCGTCGCGTGTCACTCACAAACAACTCCAGTCGGGCCCGCGAGATCGAACTGACAAGCTACACTGAAGTCGTCCTAGCTCCTCCACAAGCAGATGTCGCACACCCGGCTTTCAGCAATCTTTTTATCGAGACAGAGTTCTTCTCGGCCGAAAACGCCATCATTGCCCGTCGACGCCAACGTTCCAGTGATGAGCCGCAACTCTGGGGAGTTCATGTTGTTGTTGCTGAAGGTGAGACGGTGGGTACGGTGCAATACGAAACTGATCGGGGTAGATTCTTAGGTCGGGGCAGGACGATCGCAAATCCGATCGCCATCATGGAAGATCGCCCGTTATCGAACACAACAGGCGCGGTTCTTGATCCCGTTTTCAGTTTACGACGCCGGTTGCGTATTGAACCAAACCAGACTGTGACCTGCTCTTTTTCAACCGTGGTTGCCGAGTCGCGTGATGAAGCAATGGCGCTTGCTGACAAGTATCACGATCCAAATATCTTTGAGCGTGAACTCAGGCTCGCATGGACCAAAGCTCAGGTTGAATTGAGCCACTTAAAAACAGACGCGGAAGAGGCTCACCTTTTTCAACGATTGGCAGCCCGAATAATGTATTCGGATCCATCACTGCGACCTACACCTCACGTGCTGGCCCTAAACACGAAAGCGCAGTCGAGTCTATGGGCATATGGAATTAGCGGTGATTTGCCCATCATGGTTGTCCGCATCGAGAAAAGTGCAGACCTGCCAACAGTGCGAAACCTCATAAGAGGTCATGAGTATTTGCACTTCAAAGGTTTGAAGGTTGACCTTGTGATTCTCAACGACAGCCCGACAACCTATCAGCAGGCACTGCATCGAGAGTTGGAAACGATCATTCGCATTGGCGGCCTGCAGAACTTAATGGACAGGCCTGGAGGCATATATCTGAGGCGTGCCGATCAGATGCCCGAATCCGATCGCATCTTGCTTCACGCTGTAGCGCGAGCCGTTATCGTGGCCGATCGCGGGACACTCGAGGATCAACTTGAACGGCCACGCATTGAGGTAGCATTGCCGCCTAACCTTATCGCGAAAAGCGCGGCGCAACTATATCCGGAACACGTGATCGGACCGCCTGATCTTTCCTTCTTGAATGGACTCGGAGGATTTCATCAGGGCGGTCGAGAATACGTAACGGTTCTTGGTTCGGAGCAATGGACACCGTTGCCCTGGTCAAATGTGATTGGCAACAAGGTCGGTTTTGGGTTTCAGATTACGGAAACGGGTGGCGGCTATACGTGGTCGGTAAATAGTCGCGAGAATCGTCTGACTCCATGGTCGAATGATCCAATCAGTGATCCCTCAGGTGAGGCCATCTATTTGCGCGACGAGGAGACGGGGAGTGTTTGGACTACGACAGCCTTGCCGATTCGAGAGAAAGAACCCTACGTGATTAGGCATGGGCAGGGATACAGCGTTTTCGAACACACAAGTCATGGGATTTCGCAGGAGTTGCTCCTCTTTGTTCCACTTGACGCTGAAATAAAAGTGGCACTCCTGCGGTTGCGTAATAGGACGCCGCGTAAACGAAAACTCTCACTAACTAATTACAACGAACTTGTGCTTGGTGTTCTGCGCCACTCCTCAGCGCCATACATAATCACTGAAATCGATCAGGCCGACTCGACTATTTATGCCCGCAATCCATTCAACAATGAATTCGCTGAGCGTGTCGCATTCGTATCAACTACCGAGCCCATTTCAAGTGCGACTTGTGATCGCATGGAATTCATCGGGCGAAACGGATCGCTAGATAAGCCGGCCGCAATGCGACGTATTGCTTTGGCGAATCGAGACGGCGCCGGACTCGATCCCTGCGCTGCGCTACAAGTCCAGGTCGAACTGGCGCCCAATGAGGCTCGCGAAGTTGTCTTCTTCATCGGTGAGGCTGAATCTAAAGAGGCCGCGCGCAAGCTTGTATTGGAGTTTCGTGAGCCGGGTAAGGTGAACGCCGCCTTTGAAAAAGTTCTGTCCTTTTGGGATCAGGTTCTCAGTACAGTTGAGGTTAAGACACCTGATGCTGCCTTAGATACGATGTTGAATCGTTGGCTGCTCTATCAGAGTCTCTCCTGTCGTGTCTGGGCGCGTACAGCCTTTTATCAGTCGGGCGGCGCCTATGGTTTTCGGGATCAACTGCAAGATGTCATGTCGCTCGTATACAGCTGTCCTGAAGTGACACGCGAACAAATCATCCTGGTAAGCCATCATCAGTTCAAAGAAGGAGACGTTCAACACTGGTGGCATCCGCCGAGCGGTCGTGGCGTTCGTACACGGATCTCGGACGATCTTCTTTGGCTTCCTTTCGTCGCGAGCTTCTACATCGGCGTGACCGGGGATGTATCTGTGCTTGACGAAGTAGTTCCCTTCCTCGATCAACCGCCTCTATTACCAGAAGAACAAGACAGGTATATGCAGCCAACAGTGTCTGATGAAACAGGCGATATCTTTGAACACTGTGTTCGCGCGATCGATCGCAGCCTTGAAGTTGGAGAACACGGTTTGCCGCTAATGGGAAGTGGCGATTGGAACGACGGTATGAATCGCGTCGGCCAGGGGGGCAAGGGAGAAAGCGTCTGGCTCGGTTGGTTCCTCTACACGACGCTTGCCCAGTTCCTAAAACATGTGAAGTCACGCAATCAGCCGGAACGTTATAAACGCTACAGAGAACACATGGAGAGCTTAAGAAAGGCACTCGAACAGAACGGTTGGGACGGCGATTGGTATCGACGTTGTTACTTTGACGACGGAACACCACTTGGTTCTGCTCAAAATGAGGAGTGCCGAATTGATTCGATTGCTCAGTCGTGGGCTGTCATATCCGGAGCTTCTGACAACTACAGAATGACTCGCGCAATGACGGCGGTTGAAGAGTATTTGATCAGAAAGGGCGATGGCCTGGTAATTCTCTTCACGCCCCCGTTTGATAAGGGACGTTTGGATCCAGGTTACATCAAGGGCTACGTTCCAGGCGTTCGCGAAAATGGCGGGCAGTATACACACGCGGCAATTTGGACATTAATTGCGTACTGCATGTTGGGAGACGGCGAACGAGCGGGAGAATTGTTTTCACTTCTCAACCCGATAAATCACTCTTCGACGCGAGCTGGCCTGCACAAGTACAAGGTCGAACCTTACGTGG
>DATEXA010000139.1:0-3713 GCA_035257465.1 Pyrinomonadaceae bacterium
CAACGCGTGTCGAGCCGTAGTGCCTGAAATCGGTTGAAGACGTAACGGTGGGCGATCTCTTTTTTTTTGCCTGCGCCACTGTCTCTTCGGATTCCATCTCAACATCATCGGCAAAGGGGCTGCCTTGCGCAGGCAAGTTCCCATGGAAGTAGCATTCCATATTTGGAGCGCCCCGCTCAGTCACTGCAATCAACTCTCTCACCGGACACGACAACGTCGAAAGCAAACCAGTTGACGCATCAATCTCCACAAACTTTATTCCTTCAGGACATTCAAAGTTCGTCGCGCCGACGTCCGGGCGAACTCCTAATGCCCCGTTCATAAACTCAACCCACGCAGGCAGCGCCGCTTCAGCGCCGGTTAAGCCAAGTTGTTCGTTGTCATCGAAGCCAATCCAAACCGCACAGACGAGATTTGGTGAGTAACCAACAAACCAGCCGTCTCGCGAGGTTCCAGTCTTTCCGGCGACCGCCGAACTTCTGACAGCGCCTCGTGCTTTACGTGCAGTGCCATGATCAATCACGGCTGAAAGCATGTTCGTGATCATGTATGCGGTTGTTGGACTAACGACTTCCGATTCGTTTGCCAACTCATGTGCGGCCGGCGGTTCGGAGATACTGGAGATTGCGCGCGGCTCGAGGTGCCGGCCACCATTCGCAAACACAGCGTAAGCTGAGGCCAACTGCAACGGAGTCACTTCTTGTGTGCCGAGGGCCAGTGCCGGATATCGCTCAGGCTTTGGCAACCCAAATCGAGTAGCCAGATTCGCGATGCGGGCCAGTCCTGTCTGCAATGCGATGTCGACCGTCACTACGTTAAGCGACTTTACAAGACCGGTGCGCATCGTTACTTCATGCATCGAGTAGCCGCCGCCGTAGTTAGCAGGCTTGTACACTCTATTTCGGTCATAGACGAACTCGCGAGGCGCATCCATGAAAGGCTGCACCGGCGACATCCCATCTTCCAACGCGGCTGCATAGACGAAAGGTTTGAAGGTGGAACCAGGTTGCCGCAGAGCGTCAGTCGCCCGGTTCAATTGCGACTCCGCATAATCTCGTCCTCCAACCATCGCCAGAATATTTCCGTTGCGTCGGTCGATGGCTACAAGGGCGGCCTGCGGTTTCTTATCACCTTTGTAAGCGACGTCCAGTCGATCCAGTTGATGTTTTAGTGCCTGCTCGGCAAATTGCTGTAACTCGAGATCAATGGTTGTATAAATCCGTTGACAAGCTCCAGAAGTGTCAAACTCGTCTTCGGCTATTCGATTTACATAGTCGACGAAATACGGCGCCAGGGAGTTGTAGAGATTCATAGCCGGTGCAACTGTAATGTCCTGAGCTGACGCTGTGCTTGCACTAGTTGCATCAATCCAACCGTCACGCTGCATCGCTGAAAGAACCGTGTTCCTTCTGTCTTTAGCAACGTCAGCATGTCGGACCGGCGAATAGCGAGCCGGGCCTTGAATCATACCTGCAATCGTTGCCGCTTCATTCAGTGTTAAGTCTTTCAGTTCCTTCCCAAAATATACTTGCGCCGCTTCCTTTACACCGCGCACAGCAACAGCACCACGCTGTCCCAAATAAACTTCATTGCAATAAAGCGCAAAGATGTCTTCTTTTGTGAGCCGGCGCTCCAAAGCGATTGCCAGCATCGCTTCGGCATATTTCCTGCGCAGTGACTTCTCTGAATTCAGGTAGGTGTTCTTAACTAGTTGCTGCGTAATCGTGGAACCGCCCTGCTCGAGTCGCTCATCACCTACATTTCGCCAAACTGCACGCGTCAGACCGCCAGGGTCGATGCCTGCATGATCAAAGAACCTTCGATCTTCTATGGAAAGAATCGCGTGGACCAAGGGCAACGGTATTTCCGAATAGTTCAACAACTCTCGCTTGCCACCCTTCGAAGAAAGGTCGTTGGAAAGTATTTCCGGTTCTAGCGTGAACGACTCAATGGTGATTTGATCAGCCTTGAGTTCTGCTATCTGATCGCTTGAAAAGCTAACAATAACTTTCGAAGATTGGCGATTGGCGTTTCGGCTCGAACTAATTTCGATTTGACCGGGATGACTTTCAAAACTGCCACTCCAAACGTCACTCGCCGACGACTCAACATAGCCCGCTCTTCGCAGAATATTCAGTAGCTTCTCCTGAGATAACTTTTGACCGACCTGCAAAACGCGAGGCGCAGCGTAGAGACCTGGTCTGCTCGTAAGGTAACCGTTCGCCAAACGTGCATCCACAATTCGTGAGTAATAATTGTAGGAGCGCATCATTGCGACCGTGGTAAGCACCAACGTGAGTTCACACAGTCCGGCGAGCAATTTGACGATTAGTTTTGCGGCTTTGGTCAGTCTTTTGGTCCGGGGTCTTTTCAATCCGGATAAGCGAGGGAAATGCAACGTTCGCTGTGGATCAGGAACCGAGGTGACTTCGATAGGCATTGTTGAACCGCGCAGACTCCGCTCGGCAACAGGCGTTCACCTGCAGCGGAGCGGACCTGCTGCTCCCCCCAAACCCTTCAGTGCATCCAATATCGTGTGCTTGGTATATACAGCTAATGACGGTGAGATTCAGGAAACTGAATGGTTGCGTGGATAGAGGGAAGTCAAGACGCGATGTTTAGAACTAGATGAAACTTATGAGTCGCGAGGTCACCGCCTTCTAATCCCGGCGATAAGAGAGTCGGTCTTCACTCCGGAAGCGCGCTATAAACATGTTGCCCCTCTGGGGCAAGGAAGTGCTACCAATTTCGGAACAGTTGCATCGAGTTTCTAGAAGGCGAAGAGGACGCAGAGTTTCCATCTATAAACGTGCCCCGACCGCTACGCCGCAATCGTCCGTTCGATTAGCTTCAGGATTTCAGGCGCACTTTCCGAACCCGCCTCGTAACCTGCCTTGATCAATTCGTCAGCACGTCCGATTTCATCCCAGCGTATGTGACCCACATGCGGCGTGACGACAAAGTCAGCTGAGGCACGTTGATGCTGAGATGCTGTCCTCTGCACCACCATCATCGACTGCAAAACAACTCCAATGACTGACTGAGGCGACGACAGAAAAAACTTTGCGCCGTCAAAATTGACGTCGACGGCGATGACAATATCTGCGCCGAGTGAACGAGCGATCGTTGCGGGAATCACGGCCACAAGACCGCCATCAACCAGTAGTCTTCCTTGCTCGTCTGTAACAGGTAGATACCAGCCAGGTATCGCGCAGCTGGCACGAATCGCAAAAGCCAGATCGCCCTCGTCACGCAGAATGACTGGTAAGCCGGAGTTCAAATCGGTCGCAACAGCTGCAAACGGAATCGGTAACTCCTCGAAACGAGAAATTGGCAAACGTTCGCGAATGAATTGCTCCAACCGGTCGTTAGTCTGGACGCCGAGTCGGGACATTGTTACCCGCCCGATATCTCGCCAGCGCAAGCCTCGGCCGAGCGCTTCAATCTCATCGATTGGCATCCCTGCTGCAAACGCCCCACCGACAATTGATCCGGCCGAAGTACCGGCGATGTAATCGATCGGGATCTTGTTTTCTACGAAGGCCCGCAACACTCCAATGTGTGCAAGTCCACGTGCAGCGCCTCCGGAGAGTGCCAGGCCGATGGAAGGGTGGGAAGGCATCTTTGGTCTTGGGTCTTTGGTCTTTGGTTTTGTCCTGGTGCTCAATGACGGGGACACTTGGGCTTGGGTCAAAAACCCAAAGGCCCAAGCC
>DATEXA010000140.1:0-3360 GCA_035257465.1 Pyrinomonadaceae bacterium
GTGTGGATCCGGCATTGGTCGCACGTGAGCGAACGCTAAGACAGTTGATTTCTGACAAAGCAGAACTTCAACTGCGTCAGCCCAGTGGTAACTACACTGCAGAACAGGCGACGAGCATGTCGAAAGACCTGGACACGCTCACCACAGAGTACGACCAGGTACAGACTCAAATTCGCCAAAGCAGTCCCAGATACACAGCTCTTACTCAACCCGTTTCGTTAAATCTACAGGAAATTCAGTCTCGCTTGCTCGATCAAGATACGGTGTTGCTTGAATACGCTCTTGGAGAAGCCAAGAGTTATGTGTTTCTCGTCTCTTCGACATCCCTTAAGACGTTTGAATTGCCGTCACGAGATGAGGTCGAAAAGGCGTCTCGCAGCGTTTACGATTTAGTGACGGCTTCTGATCGGGTTGTCCCCAACGAAACACTGGAGCAAAGAAATAAACGACTCGATCAGGCCGATAGCGATTATCCGGCATCAGCGGCGGAACTGAGTCGGATGTTATTAGCGCCGCTCGCGTCTGAACTAAAGAATAAACGACTCCTTATCGTAGCCGAGGGCATTCTGCAATATGTTCCGTTTGGAGCGTTGCCAGACCCGGACACGGAGTTTCGAGTTTCAAGTTCCGGGTTTCGAGTTCAAAACGAGAAATCTCAGAACCCAAACTCGAAACCTTTGATCGCCAACCATGAAGTCATCACTCTTCCTTCCGCGTCTGTGTTAGGAGTTCTCCGGCGCGAAACAAAAGATCGAACACGTGCGACAAAGACGATTGCGGTCTTTGCGGATCCAGTGTTTGGAGGCCAGGACCCAAGAATCGGTTCTACAAGTAAGAACACGCTTGTCGACAATCCAGCGTTGGAGCAAGCTGGTGATGTCAAAAGGTCTGCCGAGGAGTCTGGCCTTCATGGTTTTCCCAGGCTGCGTTTTAGTCGAGAGGAAGCGGACCAGATAATGAAACTCGTGCCCAGGAACAACAATCTCGAAGCCCTCGACTTCGCAGCTAATAAATCGGCGGCGACGAGTGCAGACCTAAGCCAGTACCGCATCGTACACTTTGCGACGCATGGTCTGATTAATAGCCGGCATACTGACCTTTCAGGAATCGTGCTGTCACTTGTAGACCAGGACGGCAAACCACAAAACGGTTTTCTGAGACTTTACGATATTTACAATATGAATCTGTCAGCCGAACTGGTTGTCCTATCAGCCTGTCAGACGGCACTTGGCAAAGATATCAAGGGCGAAGGTCTGGTTGGGTTGACTCGCGCCTTCATGTACGCAGGGGCGCCACGAATTGTGGCGAGTTTATGGAGGACAGAGGACCGAGCCACTGCTGTGCTGATGAACCGATTCTATGAAAGCATGTTGGCAGGTAATGGAATGAGTCCGGCGGCTGCGCTAAGGAAAGCACAATTGAGCATGTGGCAAGACAAGAGGTGGAGACAACCACGATACTGGGCAGCGTTTACTTTACAAGGTGAGTGGAAGTGAGCTTGCTACGATGGAAGCACACGAGTACGCTGACTTATTAATGACTAACGCAGAAAATCCTCCCTCGAGCACGTCTCGAAAATGGACTCTCACACCTGCGGCCTTTGACAATCTCCTGACAGTTTTCCATCCAAACCGAGATAGTGCCGCACAAAAATATCTTGAAGTTCGAGCAAACCTGGTTCGCTTTTTCGAATGGCGAGGTTGTCCATTTCCGGAAGATCATGCTGACGAAACCTTTAACCGCATGGCCCGAAAGATCGCAGATGGCGAAGAGATCCAAAAACCTTCTGGCTACGTGATGGGTGTGGCCCGATTGCTGGTATTGGAAATTATCAAGTCGGTTTCAAGACAACGTGAGGCACTGGGCGAATACCAAAAATCCTATAACGAGGTGGCCGACATACCCGAATCCGAATCCCGAATCGAGTGTTTACAAAAGTGTCTTCAGCAACTTTCCTCCGATAACCGCGAGTTCATTATTCAGTATTACCAGGGCGACAAGCGCGAGAAAATCGAAAACCGCAGGAAACTAGGCGAGCGTTTGGGCGTCGCGATAAACACATTACGAATGCGAGCTCAGCGGCTTCGGGAACGTTTGCAGGGTTGTGTTGAGGAATGCGTTAACGCCGGCTAGGTACATAGTTGTCTTAGAGATGTGACAAAAACCCGAATCCGGCCACTTACATATGAGGGAAGCGATTTCCCCGTTAGTGTCTAACTAAGTTCGGCATTTGCGCGGCGAACTTTCTGAACAAAAACTGCGTGACTGGGAGATCGATTCTTTCCAGATCATATATTTAAGGAGACGCCTAAGTCGTGACTGAAGCTCCGCTTAGTGAACAAAACATACGCCAGTATTTGCTTGGCGAACTTTCTGAACTGGAACAGGTTGATATAGAAGACCGAGCGTTTGAGGATCAGAGAGTTCTTGAACAAATTCTTGCTGTCGAACAGGACTTGATCGACGATTATGTCAGCGGAGATATTCCTGAAGAAAGACGACAGAATTTTCAACAACACTTTCTTGCCTCAGCAGAGCGAAGAAAGAAGATTGCCTTTGCTAAAGCACTAGCCGCGGTCGTGAATGAAACGCCGGTGCCTACTATTCAGGTGGCGACATCTCCGTCATGGCGCACAAAGTTAGCGGTTTTCTTTGCTCGTCCTGTGACTGCTTACTCCTTTGCGGCTGCCTCATTGCTACTGTTGTTTGTTGGCTCATGGCTGGTTGTCGATAGAGTTCGGCTTCGTTCTGAAATCGCTCAGCTTCGGACTGCTCAAGAATCGCAGACGGCCCAGAATCGTCAGCTTGCGAAAGACCTTGCTAACGAGCGTCTTCAGAATCAAGAACTCCTGGCGAATCGCGGAACACCGCCCCAACAAACTCCAACCCCTGAAATTCAACCCAAAAGTCCACAACCACCGACGACTCCAACTTCGCCAGTCGTAGTTGCCTTGTCGCTCCTTCCCGGGCTCTCTCGTGGTAGCAATTCCATTCCCCAGCTGGCGATCGCCAAAGATGTAAGTTTGGTAAGGCTGCAAATCGGTATTGATCCTCAGGAGAACTATCGACGGTACCGAGTGGAACTTCGCACCGAAAATGGACGGCAGGTTTTGGCCCAGGGAAATCTCTCGGCACGCGTTGGTAGTCACGGTCGGAGTATTCCTTTGAGTGTACCAGCAAGTGCCCTTGGAAATGGCCGGTACGAACTAACGCTAAAGGGCATCACGGAGAGCGGTATAACTGAAGATGTTGGTTTCTACTATTTCGACGTTGTGAAAAAGTAGTTCTGGACGCCGGTGCAGTAGCCCGACTGTCAAGGAGGGCATAGCGATTAACTCAATTTTGCTTGAGCCCTCCTTG
>DATEXA010000141.1:0-4074 GCA_035257465.1 Pyrinomonadaceae bacterium
TGAGGCTTCCGCATTTGCTAAATGGGCGGGCAAACGCTTACCCACGGAAGCCGAGTGGGAGAAGGCGGCGTGCTATGATGCGCGCGGCACAAAGCAATCATTTCCCTGGGGCGACGAAGAGCCCACAACTTCAAAAGCAAATCTTTTCGAGAACGGTCACTGGTCAGTGTCATCGATTGGCGCGTACCCTGACGGCGCAAATGCGTTCGGCTGTCACCAGATGATCGGCGATGTTTGGGAGTGGACGACCTCGGACTACGTTCCTTATCCCGGATTCAAGTCGGAGTTTGATGAATACAACGACAAGTGGTTTGTAAATCAGAAGGTCTTACGCGGCGGCTCCTTCGCAACACCGCAACTACATATTAGATCTACATACAGAAATTTCTTTCACGCACACGAGCGCTGGATGACTTCAGGATTTCGGTGCGCGAAGGATATGTGAGTGGCACAGACTTCACTCTATGTTCCGAGCATTAAGGGACATTTGGGCAAACATCACAGACTGAAGTCTGTGCCACTTGAAGTAAAGACCTTTGAACCAACTCTACAAGTGTTGAATGGGTGGAGAGACCTCTCTAGACAAGACGTAGCACAATCAACCCGATGAACAGAACTGTTCTGATAGTTCTTCTCTTCATGCTTTTCGGGACTCGAGCGGATCAGACTCAGAAAAAGGGCCGCGTCCAAAATAGACCGCCTTTAATTTCTAAGTTTGAATCTTCTGATCCTACTGTCTCGACTTGTCTTCTTGGCTTACGCGCTTATTGTGAACAGAAGCACCGACGAACGGTGAGTCTTACAGTAAATGCAACAGATCCTGATAACGACCCGCTGACTTACTCTTATTCACCTACGGGAGGCGAAATCTTTGGCGAGGGAGCATCAGTTTCATGGAAACTTGGCGATCAACCTTACGCTACCTATTCGAACACAGTAACTGTTACTGATTCAAAAGGGGCCTCGTCGTCGGCCACACTGAAGGTCACTGTAATGCGATGTAAGGACTGCGGAATAGGAGATCCGCCATGTCCAATAGTCGTAGTATCTGGTGGCGAAGAAGTTACTTATCGCGGTGAACAGCTGACGTTTCACGCGACAGTGCAAACAGATGGATATTTCGAAAGCAGACCAGATTATCTGTGGACGGTTAGCGGCGGCAAAATTCTTAAAGGTCAACACACACCTTGGGTCCAGGTCGAAGCAAATGGCGCTGTTGGAGGAGAGGTTAGGGCGATTGTTGAGGTGGAAGGCTTCGATGCTTCGTGCAGTAAAGCTGCGAGCCAGAGCGTGCGGATAAAACAGTAGAGTGACCGACCCGAATCTTTTCAGACATCAAAAAACCAGTTTCATTAAGCCAGGAGAACAGTCATGACCCCAGCAGTTTTGTTTAATACCTGCCGTCGATTCGGAATCGTTACGCTTGGTTTGTTTCTACTCGTCGGGGTTGGTCTTCCTACCAGCGCATTTGCGCAAGGTGACTCACGCAACGTGCCCAGTACCGAAACGGCAACATCGCCTGCCAAGGCTAAGGCTGCCGACACCAACCCGGCGATCACGCCCAAATACACGACGCCAACGAACCCGCTCGACGCAGCCTACGGCGCGAAGATCAAAGAGTTCACCACCGAAAAGTACTTCATGACTGAACTTGTCGATCACCTTCCAGCCTCCGACAAGATTCCTTCGCCAGACAGAATTCTTGGCTACGCAGTCGGCACCCCAAACAAGCTGACTCACGTCGCGGACTTGAATCGTTACTATCGAGCGCTTGCCGCCGCCAGTCCGCGTGTTCGTGTTTCGGTCGCACCCGAAAAGAGTGAAGAAGGACGAGAGCAGCTGCTGGTGATTGTTAGCGATGAAGCGAATCTCGCAAAGCTGGATCGTTACAAAGAGATCACTGCCAAACTCGGTGATCCTCGTAGCATCAGCGCAACCGAGGCTCAGACTCTGGTAAGCGAGGGGAAGCCCTTCTATTGGGCCTCAGGTTCCATCCACTCGACTGAAACAGGTTCACCTGAGATGTTGATGGAGTTGGCCTATCGACTCGCTGTGGAGGATTCTCCGTTCATCGAAGCAATTCGCAAAAACGTCATTGTCATGATCACTCCGGCACTCGAAGTCGATGGTCGTGATCGCATGGTCGACCTTTACAACTACCGGAAAGCGAACGCCGGCAAACCGGCGCCCGGTCTTATCTTCTGGGGCAAGTACGTCGCCCACGACAACAACCGTGATGGTTTGGGTCTCGCACTCGCGTTGACGCGCAACCAGATGCGGACGTTCCTCGAGTACCATCCCACTGTCCTTCACGATCTTCACGAATCAGTGCCGTATCTCTACACCATGACAGGCACGGGTCCATACAACGCCTGGCTTGATCCGCTCGCTATCGATGAATTCCAGTTGTTGGCGTATCACGAAATCGAAGAGATGACGAAACGCGGTGTCCCGGGTGTTTGGACTCATGGCTTCTACGACGGCTGGGCGCCGAACTACATGCTTTATATCGCGACCGGAGGAAACGCGATCGGCCGCTTCTACGAAACTTTTGGTAACAACGGCGCCGACACTCGCGAGCGGACTCTCGGGCCCACCGATACGAGTCGCGTTTGGTATCGACCCAATCCGCCTTTTCCGCGCGTGAACTGGTCGATGCGCAACAACATCAACATGCAGCAATCGGCTCTGCTCTTTGCAATGAACTTCGTTGCGAACAACACGGAGCGCTTCCTGAATAACTTCTATCTCAAGAGCAAACGCTCGATCGATAAGGCGACGAACGAAGGTCCTGCTGCATACATCATTCCTGGTGATACTCCGCGTCCAGTCGAAGCCGCTGACATGGTGAACCTGATGCGGCTACGTGGTATTGAAGTACAGACTGCCAACAAGGAGTTCACTGTAAAAGATCAGAAGTATCCGGCAGGCTCTTACATCATTCGAATGGATCAGCCTTACTCACGCATGGCTGACATGTTGCTCGACACCCAGTACTACAACGTCAGCGATCCACCTCCCTATGACGACACTGGTTGGACGATGGGTCCGATGCGAAACGTTAAGACAGTTCGCGTTGTCGACAAGAGCGTTTTGTCCGTGCCGATGACTCTTTTGAAGAGTGATGCCAGGGTAACCGGTCAGTTAACCGGAGGCTCTTCTGCGGTTGCCTTTGTCATCAATCACAACACAGACAACACGCTGGCAACTCTTCGTTTCAAGCTCAAAGACGTCAAGATGGGAGCGGCAGAAGATTCATTCAAGGTTGGCGACCAGCAGTTCAATACCGGATCGTTCATCATCAAGGTCGACGGCAATCCCGCCGATGTGCGCAATCGACTCCAGGCTGCGGTCTCTGAGCTTGGCCTGAAGGCTGTTGGCGTAGACAAACTGCCCGAAGTGAAAACGCATGAATTGGCTGTTCCGCGAATCGGCATCGTTCACACGTGGACAAACACTCAGAACGATGGTTGGTATCGAATCGAGTTTGATCGTCTGCAGATTCCTTACACATACATTTCGGTGCAGGTGCTTCGCGACACACCTAAGTTGCGCGACAAATTTGACGTTCTGATCTTTCCGCCAGTCGGAGGTTCGGCCCAGTCGATCGTTAATGGAATGCCGATGCGCGGTGATCCGATTCCGTGGAAAGGCTCTGCGTTGACTCCCGCCATGGCCAACTCTCCAGATCAGACTGACGACATTCGTGGTGGTATTGGACTGACTGGTGTCGCAAACCTGCAGAAGTTCATAGAGGAGGGCGGACTGTTCATCACGGTGGGCGGCGTTTCAAGTATTCCCATCGACTACGGCATCGCCACTGGAGTTTCCGTGCAGGCAGCGGACAAGTTGCAAGCGCGCGGTTCGATTTACAACGCAACGTTTGCAGATCGGAAAAGTCCGATTGCGTATGGTTACAGCGAAGGACTAGGAATCTACTTTAGTCAGGCGCCGCTGTTTCAAGTTGCTGCGGCTGGTGGACCAGGAGGAGGTTTCGGTGGCGGCGGCGGCGGTGGTGGCCAGGGAGGCGGTGGTGGTGCACAGGGTGCGAACCGTGCTTCCGGACGTGGTGGA